>JAINCO010000028.1:0-25999 GCA_036574095.1 Campylobacterales bacterium
TTGAGCGATCAACCTCATCTTTGGTTATCCTCGCATCATTGACCGATGATTCGAGAGAGAGGCGAACTGTTTGACCATCGGATGTTGCTGCGGAAACAACAGAAGAGACCTCTTTCGCGCTTTGCTCAATCTGGGCTGAAGCACTAATAAGATCTGTGGCAATGGTGGCATTGTCGTCTGACGAGAGTTTCGCTTGGGCAAGAGCTTCACGAACAGAGGTAATAAGCTGGTTGAATGTACAGATTGTCTCACCGATTTCGTCGTGACTGTTACACTCTGTCGTACGTGTGAAGTCTTTGGCTGCTTCGATTTCTTTCATTGATTTGCTAAGGCCATTGAGTGCTGAGGTTACGGAACGAATAATAAGAATAGCCATGATCAGTGAGAGGGTGATGGCAGCCAAAGAGACGCTAAGGATGAGCATCTGGGAATTTCTACCTCGCGCTTGAGCCTCTATGTTCTCCTCGTCGGCACCTTTAAGCGCAAGTACAGTAAGATCTTGAAGGGGTGATTGGCAGAGTTCAAAGTTGAGTTTAAGCTTATTTGTTATATAGTTTGAATGCAGCAAAGAGCTCAGTTTGTCTATTTGCTTGAAAATCCTCTTTGGAAAGTTCTATCAGAATCTCGCGATCGATTCGATCATTGAGCTCTCTCCATTTTTTGTATGGCTCTTGGATCTCTTTCCAGAGTTTCTCCTCATCTTTGCTTTTTGGGAGAAGATCATAGCTTTTGTAGTAATTCTCGAGTTTTTCAATCCAAAGACTTTTGTTGCGCAGTGCTTCTTGGAAACGGCGTTGAGCACCTGATTCATTCTGAAACTGCCATGCCTGAATTGTGAAGCGATGAATATTGCTCATCACAATGCGAAATCCAGTCACTGAATTGATGGCAGGAAGTTTCTGAGTCGTGATTGTCTCTAATGACTCATGATCTTTATATAATCCTCTCACGCCTGTGGCCGTGGCGATGACGATGGCAACTAGCATAAATCCTGTCAGGGCTAAAAGTCTTGTTTTAATACTCGAACGCATCAATATTTTTACCATGCTACACCCTCTATTGCTATTTCCGAATTTCTTCATCTAACATTATATCTAAATAAAACTGTCTCTACTCTCTTGAAATGGGGATCGTTTTGATGATAATTTCTAGAAGAAGTGAAAAATTATCTGGCGCGAGGAGATGATGTAGATGACCTTGGTGGCGTCAAAGATTCGATAGTGTCATTTGGACCAATGGAGAGATAGGGGTATCGCCTCTTTAAAGTTTAGGCGGAACAAGAGGAAGACCTTTAGCCCGCCAAGCCTGGATACCACCAGCAATATCATAAACTTCACGCCACCCTTGGCGCGAGAGAAAATCACTTACGAGTCTTGTTCGATTACCGCTATTGCAAATGAGAGCGACGGGCCGGTTTTTCGGGGCGATTTTTTCTAATTTTTGCAAAAACTCCCTGGCATCATAATTTCCCCTCTCATCAAAAAACATCAGAAGGTGTGAGCCTGGAACTACCCCTGTCTCTTTCCACTCCCCGGGCGTTCGGATATCAACAAGTGTCATCGCTGGAGGGATGAGATGTTGGCCGGGTGTTGTCAGGATAACCTTTCCCCATAGGCTTAGTGCAGCCAACATCATGATAATCATTTTAACCATGTTACCTCTTCCTTCAATCTTTGTTGGTGCGCCATTCTATCACACTTAGCTAAATGTTCGCTAAGCAAATTTCGGTTAAAATTCAAATAATATAAGGAGATATTATGCGTATCGGGATAATTCAAGGAAACTACACTGTTGGAGATATTGAAGGAAATAGCAATAAAATCGCAGCCTTAGCCAGAGAGTGTGCGAAAGAGGGGGCGCAACTTGCCATCACGAGTGAGCTGGCTTTGACAGGATATCCTCCGCGGGATCTGCTTTTTTATCGTGCCTTTATCGATCGAGTCGAAGAGCGATTGATCTGGTTAGCAAAAGTGACAGCCGATCTTTCAATGGCTTTGTTGGTTGGGTTTGTCGAGCGTGTCGATGAGAATGGCCACCCCGTTCTTTATAATAGCGCCGCTTGGCTTGAAGGAGGAGAGGTGCGACGCGCGATTCGCAAAACACTTCTACCCAACTATGATGTTTTTGATGAGATGCGCTATTTCCACCCAAACGATCGGTTTGAGGTGATTGCGTATGGCGGCGAGAGAGTTGCTGTGACAATTTGTGAGGATATCTGGAATGACCCAGATTTTCACGAATATCCGCGCTATCCTATCAATCCCGTGGAAGAATTTGTTTCTCTAAAGCCAACGATCATGGTCAATCTCTCTGCCTCACCTATGAGCCTTGGCAAAGAGGAGCAGCGCAGGGCCATGGTTGCGTCGCTATCGTCTAAATATCGCCTCCCGATTGTCTATGTCAATCAGGTGGGAGGCAATGACGATCTTGTGTTTGATGGACGAAGTTTTATCACAGGATGCAATGGAGAGCTTCTTTATGAGGCGCCAGCCTATCACGAGGGGGCGGCTGTTGTTGAGCTCTCAAAACTCACTCTAATCGAACCTCACCGTCCCCCCAGAGCTCAAGAGGCATGGGAAGCGTTGGTGTGCGGAACGCGTGATTATATCAAAAAGTGTGGTTTTACCCGGGCGTTGGTTGGATTATCGGGCGGGATCGACTCAGCGTTGGTTGCCGCGATTGCCTGTGAAGCGTTGGGTGCAGACAATTTTAAAGGTATCTTGATGCCTTCGCCTTGGTCAAGTCAAGGAAGCATCGATGATGCCCTGGCATTGGCTAAGAATTTGGGGTTTGCGACAATTACATTACCGATAGCCCCGATTATGGATGCCTTTGATGCGACATTAGCCGAGCTTTTTCATGGGCGCGAGCGCGATGTGACGGAAGAGAATATTCAGGCGCGTATTCGCGGTAACCTGTTGATGGCGATCTCCAACAAAGAGGGGAGTATGCTTTTATCGACAGGTAACAAATCAGAACTTTCGGTTGGATACTGCACGATCTATGGTGATATGTCGGGTGGTTTTGCTGTTCTTGCCGATGTTCCCAAGATGCTTGTCTATGAGATTTGTCGTTGGCTCAATGAGAGTCGTGGTCGCGAGATTATTCCAAAGGCGATCATTGAGAAAGAGCCCTCAGCAGAGCTTAGGCCTGGTCAAAAAGATAGCGATTCACTGCCACCTTATGAGCTTCTTGATGAGATTCTTAGACTTCATATCGAAGAGCATTATGATGGCGATGCAATTATTCGTCTGGGGTATGATGAGGCAACGGTTCGGCGTATCATCAGACTCGTTGCAAATGCTGAGTTTAAGCGCAAGCAGGCAGCTCCTGGCTTAAAAATAACCGAACGAGCCTTTGGGAGTGGGTGGCGCATGCCTATTGCGGCGCGCAAACTCTTGTAAAGGTATGAAGTAAAATGAGCATCGGTTAAAGATATGTTGGAACGCCTTTTGCTCACCTTAGCGTAGAATTTCACCCAAAGGGGCGTGATGCAGGCTGGATTTTATGCTGCAGCAGGTGGCATGGTGGCTCAATTTAATCGGCTCGATGTCATCTCGAACAATCTTGCCAACCTCAATACCAATGGCTATAAGCGGGACGATCTTGTTTTTGGTGACTATTTGAGGCTAAGCAAAGAGAGCGAGGATGAGCTTCCGCTTGCTAATCAGACAAAGGCGGCTGCGAAGTTTCTTAACCGTACAATCGATCGCGTTCCTCATGTGGTTGAGGAGTATACCAATTGGTCCTTAGGGGGGATGATGAAGACAAATAACCCCTTAGATTTGGCTCTTGCCAAAGAGGATCGTTTCTTTATGGTTTTAACACCCGCAGGTGTACGTTTTACGCGAGATGGGGCGTTTGTTCTCTCAGAGGATGGGACATTGACAACAAGGGAAGGGTTTCCTGTTCTGCCCAATGACTATTTTCGAAATCGGCGCACAATACAACTTGACCGCTCAAGTGTCATTAATATCGATAAAAATGGCAATATCCAGGCAAAAAATGCCGAAGGGGTGATGGTTCCTGTCGCTACGCTTTTTGTGGCTAAGTTTCGTGAGCAGAGGCAATTAGAAAAGATAGGGCAAAACCTCTATCGTTCCCCTGAAGCTGAGCCAGTGAGCTCAAATGGTGAGGGTGTGATCTTGCAGGGTTATCTTGAAAAGAGTAATGTGAATCCTGTAAGCGAGATGATTGGGCTAATTGAAACCAATCGAATGGTTAGTATGTACCAAAAGGTGATGGATGCCCACATGAATGACTTGAATAATGACGCGATCAATAAATTGGCCACAACGAGAGCCTAAGGAGTAGAGGATGATAAGATCACTATATACGGCCGCGACAGGAATGATTGGTCAACAGATGCAGATTGATACAATTTCAAATAACATTGCCAATGTCAATACCATCGGCTACAAAAAAAATCGCGCCGAATTTGCCGATTTGATGTATCAAGTAATGGAGTATGCCGGAACGGCAACCTCAGGAACAACGATGTCGCCAACAGGTATTGAGGTTGGGTTGGGTGTGCGGCCAACATCGATTAACAAACTCTTTTTGCAAGGTAACTTTAAAGAAACAGGAAACCCCCTCGATTTGGCGATTAGTGGCAAAGGCTTCTTTCAGATTCAAATGCCCGATGGCACAACTGCCTATACGCGCAATGGCAGCTTTAAATTAGATGGCAATGGCAATATTGTCACATCGGATGGCTACCTCCTGCAACCTAATATCGTTATCCCTCAGGATGCTGTGCAAATTTCTATCGGGCCCGATGGGATTGTCTCGGTTTTGCAGGCTGGACAGACGCAAATGACACAGATTGGGCAGCTTGAGTTGGCTGATTTTGTTAATCCCGCCGGTCTTCACTCATTAGGAGATAATCTCTATCAAGCAACAACCGCATCAGGCGATCCAATTGCTGGAACACCAGGGCTGAATGGTTTTGGGCAAACACGCCAAAACTTCGTTGAGATGAGTAATGTCCAGCTTGTGGAGGAGATGACTGACCTCATTACAGGCCAGCGTGCTTATGAGGCCAATTCAAAAGTGATTACTACCTCTGATGAGATGCTTCAGACAGTCAATGGACTCAAGCGCTAATTAATGTTCAACGACCCTTCGGTATAATAACATCGCTAAAAAATGTTGCTGAGCGCATAAAACAAAGGGTTAAGATGTCATTATCGGTAGTGATTTTGGCCGCAGGGCAGGGGACGCGGATGAAAAGCGACCTCCCAAAGGTTTTACACAAGCTGTGCGGCAAAGAGATGCTGTGGCATGTTATCAGTGAAGCGCGTAAACTCTCTGATGATATCACCGTTGTCCTCTACCATCAAGCCGAGCGGGTGCGCGATGCGATGGAGCGAGCGTTTGATGGGCTAAGATTTGTCATCCAAGATCATCTGAATTTTCCAGGAACAGGTGGAGCTGTGATGGCAGCCTCCCCATGTCATGAGAAGGTATTGATTCTTAATGGTGATATGCCGCTTATTGAGGCGAGTAAGCTGCAAGGTTTTTTAGAGATTCATGCTGATATTGTGATGGGGGTGATTCGATTAGATAACCCAGCTGGATATGGTCGCGTGGTGATGAGAGGGGATAGGGTTGAGCGCATTGTTGAAGAGAAGGATGCCACACCTGAAGAAAAGGCGATCAATCTTGTTAATTCTGGGGTCTATCTTGTTCGCCGCGATCTTCTCTCATCCTTGCTACCGCGCCTTAGTAATGCCAATGCCCAGCAAGAGTACTACCTAACCGATATCGTATCCCTGGCTGCAGCGGATGGAGCAGTTGTCAAGCCCCATATTGTACCTCAAGAGATTTTTGCTGGTGTTAATTCAAAGGCTGATTTAGCGGCGGCTGAGGAGATCATGCTTGAGCGCATCAGGAAGCGTTGGATGGCGGCAGGTGTGACGATGAGGCTTCCTCAGACGATCTATCTTGATTTGTCAGTCGAATTTGAAGGCGAGTGCGAGGTTGAGAGCCATTGTGTTCTTAAGGGAAAAACCAAAATCATCCGAAGTACCGTCAAGGCTGGCAGTGTCATTGAAGATGCTATCCTTATCGATTCAGATTGTGGTCCAATGGCCCGTATTCGTCCGGGCACACTCATGGAAGGGGCGCATGTTGGTAACTTTGTTGAGATCAAAAATGCGACACTACACCGGGGTGTGAAGGCTGGACATCTTTCTTATATTGGTGATGCCGAGGTGGGTGAAGAGAGTAATATCGGTGCTGGAACAATCACTTGTAATTATGATGGCATCAATAAACATAGAACGATCATAGGTAAAAAGGTCTTTGTTGGAAGTGATACCCAGCTCGTTGCGCCCGTGACAGTTGCTGATGGGGCGATGATTGCTGCTGGTACAACGATCACCACTGATGTTCCTGAAGGGGCATTGGCCATTTCTCGTACACCTCAAAAAAATGTCGCTGGATTTGTCAAGCGCTTTTTTGCCTCAAAGGGTAAGGCATGATGGGCGTTGATGAGGCTTTGCGTGGGCGCCACTCATCCAGGAGCTTTCGACCTGATCCTATCCCAGAAGAAACACTACGCGAGATCCTTGAAGTTGCCTCGTATGCTCCAAGTGGTGCCAATATGCAGCCTTGGCTTGTTTGGGTTGTAAGTGGAGATCGGTTAGCGCAGATAAGTCGCGAGATTCTTGATCACATCCATCATGGTGGTGGGCACCTCTCTGATTATGATTATTATCCTTCTGAGTGGTTCTCTCCTTATAAGCAGCGTCGAATTGCTACGGGCGTTGGGCTTTATGAGATACTTGGTATTGAACGGAGTGATCGAAAGGCAAGGGATGCTCAGTGGCACAAAAATTACCTCTGGTTTGGCGCGCCCGTTGTTCTTTTTGTCATGGTAGATAAACGGTTGATGCCAGGATCTTTCCTTGATTTGGGTGCGTTTATGCAATCGGTTTGTTTGGCTGCCCATGCCAGAGGGATAGGTAGCTGCATTCAAGCTTCAACAGCCGAGTATGGGCAGATTGTTCGTCGTGTTCTTGGTGTTGATGAGGGTAAGGTGATGGCCTATTCGATTGTGCTTGGCTATGCGGATGAAGCGCCAGAGAATAGCTACAGACCCGCGCGTGTGTCTATTGATGAATTTGCTACTTTTATCTCATGATGCTTCCTCTTTTGACAGGTCGGCGCATTCTTTTGGGGATAAGTGGATCGATTGCGGCCTATAAAGCGCCAGAGCTTATTCGTCGTTTGATCAAAGCCGGAGCGGAGGTTCGAACTGTTTTAACTCCAGCAGCAAGCCGTTTTGTTACACCCTTGGTTCTTGAGACGCTCACCCGTGCACCTGTGTTAACCGAAGAGCGTGAGTCGTGGAGCAGTGATGTCAATCATATCGGGTATGCCCGATGGGCCGATCTTGTCATCGTAGCCCCCGCAACAGTCAATACACTGGCTAAGGCAGCCATGGGGTTAGGGGATAATCTTCTTCTTCAAGTTCTCTTGGCAACGCGTGCCCCGCTTCTTTTTGCGCCAGCTGCCAATACCGCCATGCTTGAGCATCCATCAACACTTCTTCATCGCGCAACGCTTATAAGTCGCGGTGTTACGATCGTTGAGCCAGCCTATGGCCAACTGGCGTGTGGTGAGGAGGGGAGTGGTGCGTTGGCAGAACTGGATGAGATTGTCTGGCAAGCGGCGAGGATCCTCTCTCAACCAGTCCTTGCAGGGCGTCGCGTGGTGATCTCTGGGGGTGGAACTGCGGAAGCGATCGATGGGGTACGGCTACTGACTAACCGTAGTAGTGGCAAAATGGCTAAAGCGCTTGCCCAGGCGGCTTGGTTGGCGGGTGGTGAGGTGATGCTTGTTGGGCGGCTTGATGATGCGGGGTTGCCGCGTCAAGTTGTGGTGCGATATGCCGAAAGCTCACAAGCGCTCATGGATGAGCTCGCGGCGGCTCTTAAGTGGGCTAAAGAGGGAGAGAGTAAGCCGATTCTTTTCATGGCTGCTGCCGTGAGTGATTATCTGCCCGCAACAAGATCAACAAACAAGATCAAAAAAGAGGAGATGGGATCAAGGTGGGTGCTTGAGCTGATACAAAATAGTGATCTACTGATGTCGCTTGAGCGTAATGGTGTTGTGACAGTTGGTTTTAAAGCTGAGACAGATCCTTTGAGAGCTACAGAGTATGCGATGCGTATGCTGAAGACCAAAAAGATTGACGCGGTTGCTTTGAATGTTATCAGTGATGAGAATCCCTTTGGTGGCGATACGAATGCGATGAGCTGGATTGATCGTCATGGTATAGAAAAGCTTCCGGTTGCCTCAAAATTTGTTGTGGCGCAAGAGCTAATTGCACGGGCTGCGCGCATTGTTTAGGCTAATATTATGCTTGAGCAGATAGGGCGGATTGTCCGCTTTGGCGAGCTTCTCTCTAAAAGTGCCGTGACGCAGTTTAATAGTACGCTCCCCGTCTCGGTTGTTATTTTAGAAGATAGGACAAGCGACTTTACTCCACTAACCTATCTACTACGCATTGGAACACGGCAAGTTGAGACCCGAAGCGAGACGCCACTGACAGTAGGTGCTCACTACTGGGGGGAGCTTTCTCGTACGATTGATGGTTCATTGCGTCTATCGCATCTAATCAAAAAACCTTTACCCCTACACCATCCCTTTCTTGTTGATCATGCTAGCTCTCCCATAAGGGCACTTCAAATGGATGAGTTAGTCGCACTTGCAAGCGAACAAAAGCCAGTTGCGCGCCTTAAGGAGGAGTTCTTAACGCAACTTGCCTCGACGCAGACGCCACAAGAGTTTCAGTTTCTAACGAATTGGATTTTGACTTTTGCGAGCGGAGTTGTTTCATTTTTGATCGAAGATCGCCATCGGCGTCGAACGCTTGCGCAAATCCGCCAACGCCAACAAAAGCGTCAAAGTGGTTTAATTGTTGATGTGATAGAATTTTACGCAGCATTGCCAAATCTTGGCCCCATTCGAGGTACGATCGAGCGCGAAGCAGAAGCTAATGTTTTAACAATTGATACGCCGTATCAGACAACCCACCGATTTTTATCGCAGGAGGTTGGCGCGCTAAAGCTCTTTGGTCGCGTGAATATTCGAATATCGCAAGGGGTCACGGAGCTCTATCCTTTAGGGGATACGCTACTTAATCTTCAGGCATAAGGAACCCCGATGAAAAGTCGTCTGCCAGAACATATTGCCATTATTATGGATGGGAATGGTCGCTGGGCCAAAGCACAGGGGCTAAGCAGGTCCAAGGGGCATGAGCGAGGCGCTGAAGTGGTGCGCTCAATTACGATTGCCTGTGCTCTTAGGGGGATTCGTTACTTAACTCTCTATGCCTTTAGTACGGAAAATTGGAAGCGCTCTAAAACTGAAGTTGCTCTTTTGATGCGCTTGATTGATACCTATCTTGATCGAGAATTGCCTCTTTATTTAGAGAATAATATCCGTTTTCGCGTAATTGGCGATATAACCCCTTTTTCTGAATCACTTAAAAAAAAGATCGCCAAGGTTGAAGCAGCGACAGCTTCCAATAGTGGCCTGACTCAGGTTGTTGCACTTAACTATGGAGGACAAGATGAGATCCTTCGTGCTGCCGCCAAAGCTGCCGCGACAGGCTCCTTGACGCGAGAGAGTTTTGAAGCATCGTTGGATACAGCTGGTATGCCACCTGTGGATATGCTGATTAGAACAAGCGGAGAAAAGCGTCTTTCGAACTTTCTTCTTTGGCAGTCAGCTTACGCTGAGCTTTTTTTTACACCAACCTTATGGCCCGATTTTTCTCCTGGTGAGCTTGAAGGATTAATCTCTGAGTTTTCTCGTCGAGAACGACGCTTTGGTGGTGTCGATGTTTAGTGAGTGGCCTTTGTGGTTTTGGTTTGTGATTGGATTGCTTTTTGGCTCTTTTTCGAATGTCTTAATTGCGCGACTACCGAAGGGTGAATCAATTATCTCACCTGCTTCACATTGCCCATCATGCGGTCATCCGGTGCGATGGTATCACAACATCCCACTGGTCTCATGGATCTGGCTTCGAGGGCGGTGTGCTGATTGTCATGCACCAATTTCGTGGCGCTATCCCTTGGTTGAACTGGTTGGTGGTATATTGATGGTATTGGCTGCTTGGAAAGGGGGAAGTGTTGTTGGGATAGCCGTGACGGGGGTTCTTTTTATTTTCCTTGTTGCATTAGCGATCATTGATTGGGAAACCAAAATGGTTCCCGATCTTCTCTCTATTCCAGCGCTATTTTTAGCTTGGCTTACCCATCCAATCGCTCATGTAGAGGATATGCTACTACTTATTGGGTGCGCATCCTTATTGCGTTTTTTACTCTCAGCGTTACTTCAGCGTGAGGCAATGGGTGAGGGGGATATAATTATCCTTGGAATTATGGGGGCGCTTGTTGGTTGGAAACTTGCACTTGCTGCTTTGTTTATTGGCTCTCTCATCGCCTTACCTATTGCATTGATGCGTCGAGCTATTGACCCAGAAACCCCTTTTGTTCCCTTTTTGGTTGCTGGGCTTTGGTTGGTTTGGCTATTAGATAAGCCAGTACTGAAGCTGATAGGGCAGCTTTATGGCTAAAAGGCTCCTTCCTCGCTATCTTGCCTCCTCGTTGCTACCAATCATTGGAACAATTTTTCTGACCCTTTTTATGATCACATCGATTATCTTCTCAATTCGTATTGCTTCAGCAACAGCTGTTATTAAGATAAGTTTGGCAGAGTTTATAAAGCTTTATGCTCTTCTTGTGCCACAAATTCTCTCTTACACGCTACCGCTCTCCTTTTTTGCTGGTACGGTTATTGGTTTAGCGCGCCTTTCATCAGATATGGAGTCAATTGTTCTTTTTACCCTTGGTGCTCGCCCCAAGCATCTTTTATGGCCACTGGTTGGTAGCGGATTGCTTCTTTCTGTGTTGATGCTTGTGGTGACGCTTGTACTTATTCCTATGTCAAAATATGATATCAAAATTTTCATGGAGCAAAAAAAAGTTGATGCAGAGCTTAATTTTCGCCCCTCTGAGCTTGGCCAAAAATTTGGTGATTGGATGATCTTTGCAAATGACAAAAAGGGAGCACTCTATAAAGATCTCGTTCTTTATTATGAGCGACCGAATGAGGCTGCATTAATTGCGGCAAAAGAGGCACAACTTTCTACGCTTCATGGTAGTGTTGCTCTTGAGGCACGCCAAGGGATTGCCTATCATCTGCCGGGTAGCTTAGAGAGTGATCCAAATAGAGTTCTAACACAGATTGAGTTTGACTCGATGCGCATCTTGCGCCATATCTCTCCTAAAGAGATTGCGTTTTGGGATATTCTCTCTTACTGGCAGAGTGCCAAAGGAGATCGTAATAGAGCTAAAGATTTTGCTGTTGCTGTGATGATTGGCGCGATGCCGTTTCTTCTCTCTCCTTTGGCATTAGCACTAGGTATTATCAACCCACGTTACCAAAAAAACCGTTCTCACTGGATGGTTCTTGGGATAGCTTCGCTCTATTTTGCGTCGATGTTTCTTATTGCATCTTACTCTTTCACAGGACTTGTACTGACACTTTTGTTATGGTTTATGGTTGGATGGTGGCGGTTGTGGCGCGTGACATTTAAGAGGTACTAAGATGCGCGTGGCGATGAAAATCTCCTACCATGGTGGCTATTTTGTGGGATTTCAAGAACAACCCGAAGGAGGGAGTGTTACGGATGCGCTCATGCGTGCCGTTAAGACTTTGGGTATCGATCAAAAACCGTTAGGTGCAGGTCGTACCGATCGGGGTGTTCATGCAACAGGTCAGATGATCGCGTTAAATTTACCACCTTTTTGGCATGGTCGTGAGGTTGAGTTTGTGCAACGACTGAATCGGCAGATTGCCCCTTGGATTCGCATACACGCTTTGTGGCAAGCAAGTGATGATTTTCATCCTCGTTACGATGCTCTTCATCGGCGTTATCGCTATCTATTTAGTAGTAGCGAACCCACCCCTTTTCTTTCTGGGTTTGTAACATTTGTCGATCCTTATGATGCAGGCCGGATCGCGCAAGCTGTGAAGCTCTTTATAGGACGCCACAATTTTGAATGGTTTCGAAAAACCAACGACGATGATGACAAGAGCTTTGTTCGTACGATCTATCGCGCTGGTTTGGTGCGACGCCATGGGTTTGATATGCTCTTTTTTGAGGGGGATGCCTTTTTGCGTAGCCAAATTAGGATGATGACAGCTTTTTTGATTGCCATTGGACAGGGAAGGGTGAGTGAAGAGGCGCTGATAAGACAGCTTGAGAAAAGAGAGCGTGCGATGAGTGAGGTTGCTGCACCACAGGGGCTATACCTAACGGGTGTGAGCTATCCGGCTGGAAAGTTGTTAGCGAGGATCGTATGAACGATTTGGAGCGACTTAAGAGGCTTCGTGAGCTTTATTGGCGCGAAGGGATGGGTGAGCGTTATATCGACCCACCTCGTCCATCACCTGTTGTCTATCATGAAAAGATCTCAGAATCCCTTGAGGAGCTTCGCCAAGAGGTTATGGCCTGCCATCTGTGTGATCTTTCTAAAAGCCGTCGCCATATTGTCTTTGGTGAAGGGAATCCTGCAGCACGGCTGATGTTTATTGGTGAGGCACCTGGTGCAAGCGAGGATGAGGAGGGGCGACCCTTTTGCGGACGAAGTGGTGCCATGCTGACCGATATGATCCGAAATGTTTTGAGAATGCAGCGCAGTGAGGTTTATATCACCAATATCCTTAAATGCCGTCCACCTCTTAACCGTACACCCACAGAAGAGGAGGCACATCTTTGTCGCCCTTGGCTTTTTCGTCAAATTGAGATTATCAAGCCTCAACTGATGCTTCTTTTAGGCGCAACGGCCTTGCGTTATTTGTTTAATGAAACACTCCCTGTCTCTAAAGCACGCGGAAGAATCTGGGACTATCGGGGTATAAAAGTCGTAGTGACTTATCATCCAAGCTATCTACTACGCAATCCATCAGCAAAAAAAGAGACGCTTCAAGATCTATTACTACTTAAATCACTCCTTTAAGGGAGCGTAGAAGTTGTGCATACTCTTGAGGAATTGGTGCCAAACGCCCATCCTTGACAAAACCAAGCTTGATGATTGCCGAAAAAAGTAGCTCGTCTTCTCGAAGAAGTTGCTGCTTTAATCTAAGCGATACCTTCCCCATCTCAAGCAAAGAGGTCTCGACCCTGATTAAATCGCCTAACTTGGCTGGACGCAAAAAATCTGCTTCGATCCTACTAACAACAAAGTGACCTCCCTCTTGTGTGGGTAGCATCCTAGCATCAAAAAAGATCTGACTACGCGCCCGCTCACAAAACTTAAGATAGTTGGCATGATAAACAACACCACCGGCATCGGTATCCTCATAATAGATTCGTATCTGCACCTTTTTGCCCTCTCCTGATTTCTTCACACGAAAAGATCTTTCGTAATCTCTTTGTTTGTTGATATTGTAGCAAAACTTTGAGGTTCAAGATCGTCTGATTATTGACAGAAATACTTTTTCGTAGTATGATTTGTTATATCAAAAATGATATAATAATAGGATGTAAACTCAGCTGATAGATTTCTACATTGTGTCATTAAAGATACCATGAGCAAAAGGGGTCATTCATGAAGCTTAAAGCGTTTGGGATTGCTCTGTCGGCGTTGCCGATGATTGTGTTAGCCGAGAGTCCGTCGGCTTTTGAACTTGGCACGATTACTGTTACCTCAGCCAAGGATCAAGAGGCGATTGGCTCGATAGCAAGCGAACAAATCTCATCAACCCTCACAAAGGAGTTGATCCAAACTTTTAACCGCGAGACGGTCGGAGAGGCGCTAAATCTCTTAGCGGGCGTTACCTTCTCTACAAATTCGAGAAACGAGCAGATGATCTATGTGCGTGGCTATGATCCCAGACAGTCACCGCTCTTTATCGATGGCATACCGGTCTATGTACCCTACGATGGATATGTGGACTTTGGCCGTTTTGATACGGCTGATCTTGCAGCCATTCAGGTGGCTAAGGGGTTTAGCTCAGTTGTCTATGGTCCTAATACCTTAGGTGGTGCAATCAATCTCATCTCACGAAAACCCTCAAAAAAATTTGAGGCGGATGCGACCCTGGGTGTGGGAGCGGAAGGAGCTCGTCGGGGTGTGCTTAATGTCGGCACCAATCAGGGAAGTTGGTATCTTCAGGCGGGTGCGGCCTATCGCAAGGCGGATGGCTTTAGGCTCTCAAGCGATTTTGTCCCTACTGCCACCGAGGATGGGGGTCAGCGAGATAACTCCTACTACAAAGATACCAAACTTACCCTCAAGGTTGGCGTGATGCCCAGTGGCAAGGATGAGTATGCCCTAACCTACACCAGGCAAGAGGGG
This sequence comes from Campylobacterales bacterium, assembly GCA_036574095.1. Classification (GTDB taxonomy): domain Bacteria; phylum Campylobacterota; class Campylobacteria; order Campylobacterales; family UBA6016; genus JAINCO01. The sequence continues at coordinate 14,382 of JAINCO010000028.1, forward strand.
GAGAAGGGTCAGCCCCCCTCAACAATCCCCAGTCACGCTCGCTACTGGAAGTGGCCCTATTGGGACAAAGAGAGTCTCTATTTTATCTCGCGAACAGGGCTTGGATCCTTAGAGCAGCTTAAACTTCGACTCTACTATGATACCTTTGATAATCAAGTGGATAGTTACAAAGATGGAACCTATACCACATTAAAAACGGGGGGAAAAGGAAGCGTGAATACGGGTCATAGTATCTATCACGACAAGACCTATGGCGGTTCGATTGAGCTTGAATCACGCCGTTTATCGAATCAAACGCTACGGGTTGTTGGTCATTATAAGAAGGATACGCATGAAGAGCGGGATGGTAATGATCAATTAAATGCCGATTATCGGGATGATTTGATGAGTCTATCGGTTGAGGATGTAATTATTCTGGGCGAGAGAACGATCCTCTCTATTGGTTTTGCCCACCATGAACTAAGGCCCGAAAAGGTCTATAGCAGTGGGGGAACATTTACGCTTCCAGCCAAACAAAGCGCGAACGATCCTCAAGTGGGTCTTTTTTACGATCTAACAGAAAAAGATCGAATCTATGCTACAATGGCCCAAAAAACCCGCCTTCCAACACTCAAGGATCGCTACTCTATTCGTTTGGGCCGATTCATCGAAAATCCCAACCTCAAAGCCGAAAAGGCACGCAACTACGAGGTTGGCTATCAAGGAGAACCCATCGCTCGAACCCAAGCCGAAGTGGCGATCTTTTGGAATGAAATAGAGGATATGATCCAGGATGTTCTAATTAATCCTAATGCAACATCGTGTAACCAAAAACCAGGTCCTAACTGTCAAATGCAAAATATTGGCCAGGCACGCATCCGCGGGGTAGAGCTTGATGTGACCTCAAAACTAACCGATAGCTGGAAAGTAGGCGGTAACGCTACCTTTTTGGATCTTGAAAATCTTAGCAACCCCTCCCAAAAACTGCGCGGTATTCCCAATCGAAAGATCACCCTCAATACAGAGTGGCAACCAATCAAACAAGTAAAGCTCATAGGCTATGTAGAGCATGATGGATATCGATGGGCTGCTGATGACAGTAAGGTTGATGGTTTTACCATCGCCAATCTCAAAACTATCTGGCAGCCCACAGCGTATCTCTCAGTGGAAGTTGTCGTTAATAATGTTACCGATCAAAATTATGAGCTTAACGATGGCTTTCCTGGGCCTGGGCGAATGTGGCTGGCGCAGGCAAAGCTAAGTTACTAAGGGGTATCAATGAAAAGATTGATACCCCTTTGTCTCATGCTTCTCATGGCATCAACGAACCTGAGTGCTCGCGAGCAGGTTCGCGTCCTTGTTGTTGGCGGGATTGCCATGAGTGGAGTTTGGCAAAAGCTAAAAAAGGCAGCCGAGGTGGCCACGGGGCTTGAAATTATCACAGTGCAAGCTGCGCCCAAAGAGTCGATTATTCCTTCTTTCGTCAAGGGGAATGCTGAGCTGATGCTTATTCATGGAAGCGATGAGACCTATCATCTACAAGCCGAAGGCTTGGCCGCTCCCCTTCAGGCCTGGGCCTATAATGAGCATGTAATCGTAGGCCCAGCGGAGGATCCGGCGGGTGTGGGAGGGGCAAAGAGCGGCGTTGAGGCAATGCGGCGTATCTATCAGGCAAATGCGGCGATGGTTGGGTTTCGCGATCCTGGAAGCTTTTCGATCATGCACCATCTATGGCGCCTGGCTGGGCTACAGCCAAGAGCCAAACAGCAGCTTCCCGATGAAAGCGAAAGGCCCCAAGAGGTGGTTTTGTATGCGGCCAAACATCGAGCCTATGTGATTGTAGGCCACATTCCGGTAGCCTTTGGAAAAATCCCGATGGGGGATTATAAAGTTTTGCTTAAAAATGATCCTATCATGCGACGAGTCTATGTGGTTGTAAAGCCAGGTTGGCGCCATCCAGCCTCCCCTGAAGCAAAAGAGAGGGCCCATCGGTTGGCGACCTATCTTTTAAGCCCCGAAGGGCAGGAGGCCTTGGTGAAGGCCAATCACCCATCGATGTGGATCTCTCCCATACCATCCGCTACGACGACTTCGTCCACGAAATAAAGGCCCAGTTCATGGAAGGAGGGGTATAGTGGCCTGTGGCAATAAAGCGGGTGTAAAACTCACTGGCTTTTAGGCGCTTCTTTGGGCCAAGGCGACCAATACTCCACTCTAAGCTTTTAATAAACTCCTCCTCGCTCTCATACGCTACTGGGCCATCTTTGACGGAAATATAATCAAGTTTGGGATTAATACCCATTCGATACAAAAGCATGAGGATATAGGGATAGTCTGGGCGAGCATGAATCTTTTTGCCTATGAAGGTGAGAATTTCTGGATCCACGAAACTAGAACCCACCTTATAGGTAAGATAGACGCGTTGTTTGGCATGGCGATGAAGTTTTTCAAGGGCATCGGCAAGATCCTCCACATCCAAGCTTCGTGAAGCCACTACAATGTCGGCCACCGGTATATTTGTCCAATCCTCCTCCCAGGAGGCCTTGATCGGAGTAACATGGGCTAAGCCACGCCGTTTTGCCTCTTCTTCTAAAACCGAAAGCATTGCCTTAGAATAGTCAACACCCCAAACCTGTTTTAGCTGGGGTGCAAGGGCAAGGGCAATCGTACCTGGCCCACAGCCAACATCCAGTAACGTTTCACAATGGCTTAAGTCAACACGCCTAACAAACTCATCCACATAGGGCGAGTGGAGTGCTCTGTTTTTGAATTTCTTGGCCAACTCGTCCCATTCTTCTGCTTTTTTCCCCTTAAATGTCGATTTTTTGCGCTCTTTTTTATAGAGTTTGGCAAAATCGATTGTGTGCATGGTGGCTCCTATCGGTGTAAAATTGAGTGAATTTGTTTTGGGGTGAGCTCTTTTTGGAAAAAGAGGCGATAAAAATGGGCCACACTCGCCTCGATCGTTCCGCTAAAACGATGGGGATAGAGGATGCGGGCTATCCACTCAGCTCCCAACACGCGCATAAAGGAAGGAGGCCGATCAACCCAGTTAAAGGGGATATTGGGAATAAGATAGACGTGATGGTTGCGCACCGCAGCAATTGATCGCCAGCTAGGATTCGAATAGACTTGCTTGACAAACTCCTTTTCTTGGGCAAAGATCACATCGGGATTTTCTTTGATCACCTCTTCAATGGTAACTCGCTCAAAACCTTTGGGACTGGAGGGTTGGCATTGATGGACAAGCTCGGCTTTAGCCAAATGAAAGGCTAAGACATGAGTGGATGTGGGACACTCCGTTAGAAGTCCATCGTGACCTTGGGCATAATATACTCGAACTTTTGGCAGACTAGATACCGCTTTTTTAATCCTCTCGATCCGTTTTTTCGAGTTCTTGGGCTAATTTTTCGGCACGCGCCTTTCGATTTAAGAGCATTCCAAGAAAGCGAAGCGTCTTAGCCTCATCCTCGATTGTTTGCTGATCGGTCAAAACAACAGGGATCTTTGCATTCTTTAACACTTCAGCCAAACCGAGCAAGGGAGGTGACTGGCTCCACGCCAAAAAGAGATCAGGATGCAACGCCAAGAGCGCCTCGACATTGATGTTGTTTGATTGAGCCCCGCCGATAATGGGGAGCGCTCGAAATCTGGGATCTCAAAATGGCAAGGGTATCCTCATTGTTTCCACGCATTGGATCAAAATTAAGGGCCACAAGCAGTTTGGGATCTATCGCATATACAAGGTAGGTGGTTGGAGGTGAGGAGGAATAGACTTTGGTGATATGATCGGGAATGGCCACATGGCGTCCCGCCATATCCACAATTTCGCGTGCCCCAGCTGGAAGGGTAAGTAAGAAAATGAGCATCAAGGCAACCCTTTTTTGAGAGGGCGAGAAGGATCTCTTCCCGCCTTGCGTCTCTTCAAGAACCCCCACAACATGAAGAAGGAGTGTGCTTGCTTTGGTGACCATTTTCTTAAGGAGTTTGTCACTAAAACGTAGTATATCAAAAAATATATCGAGTGTTAAGAGTTTGATGACCATTTTTTCTCCTTTTAAATGATCGTATTGACCTCTTTGGCAAAGAATTCGGGAGTAGTTACGGGAAAACCGCTCGAGGTTAGCTCTGTTCGAACCTTGATGTCATAAAGTTGTTCAAAAAGCCCTTCAGTGATGACATCACGAGAATCTCCTTCGGCAAAAACCCGACCCTCCTTAAGTGCGACCGCGCGTCCTCCCAAAAAGCCCGCGTGATCCGGAAAATGGATTGTTTGAAGAATCGCATAACCGCTTTGACTTAAGCTTTTGAGTATGGCTAAGAGTCGTAGTTGATTGCCAAAATCTAATCCACTCACCGGTTCATCTAAGACTAAGATTGGTGCTTCTTGAGCTAAGGCGCGCGCAATGAGTGTCATTTGTCGTTCGCCACCACTAAGAGTCTGAAAGGTTCGATCGGCTAAATGAGAAATTCCCAGTCGCTCCATCGCCTCGTAGGCAATACGACGATCCAAGTGAGAATGGTGTTGAAAAAATCCTTGCCGACTGATGCGCCCCATCAACACAATCTCCATTGCGCTAAAGGCAATCGAGATTGTTGTCATCTGAGGGACATAGGCAAAAAGCCGGGCGCGCTCTTTGGGTGAGAGGGTTGAGAGTGGCTTGTGATTAAGGTGAATCACCCTTTTTTAGGTTTGATCAGTCCAAGAATAAGACGTAGTAGCGTACTTTTACCCATGCCGTTGGGACCTAACAACGAGACGATGTCACCAGCCTTTACCTCTAAGGAAAAATCATTAATAAACGGTTTGGTTTCGTAGTTAAAGGTTAGATTATGAATGATGAGCAGACTCATGCAAAACCCTTGCGCGCCTTATTCAAAGCCAAAAGAAAGACTGGAATACCAATGAGAGCCGTGGCAATGCCCACCGGAATTTCAACACTTAGAAGGCTTCGGCAAACGGTATCGACCGCCACAAGAAATGTTGCCCCAAGGATCACTGACATCGGCAAAAGATAGCGATGATCGGGGTCAACAAGAAATCGCGCGATGTGGGGGATGATCAGTCCGACCCACCCAATCATTCCGGCGATGACAACCGTTAAGGCGCTAATGAGTGTAGCCGCCAGAATGGTGATTGTGCGAATGACCCCCACCCGAAGCCCCAGAGCGCGTGCCTCATCATCACCAAGACTGAGGACATTCAGTTGTTTACCAAGTAATGAAAGAATAACAATACCCAACACCATCGGTAACCAAACCTTATGGATGGCGGCGGTATCAACCGAACCAAAAGAGCCCATCAGCCAATAGACAATCGCGGGGAGTTTGTTGTAGGGATCGGCCGTGTATTTGACAATCGACAAGAGAGCGCTAAAAAGGGCGCTTGAGATAACACCCCCAAGAACCAACATGAGCATGGCGCCAGATTCCCGATAGATAGCCGCTACGCCAACAGCCACAAAAACAGCCACAAAACCAAAAAATAAAGGCGCTTAGCTGAACCATCATCCAAGAATCTGAAAGAGCAATGCCTAAGGCCGCCCCAAAGGACGATCCCGCAAGGACGCCCAAAATCCCCGGTGAGACCAAAGGATTGACAAACATCGCCTGAAAGGCGCTTCCTGAGACGGCCAAGGCGGCTCCTACTAAGCAGGCGGCAATGATTCGAGGTAGGCGAATATCGTAGATAATGGTTGAAATCATCGAACTATTCTCAGGTTGTGTCCCTAATGTCAAGAGATCGGCCCCAAAAAAGAGTAAAAGATCATAAAGCGAAATCTCAAAACGCCCCATCGTCAAAGAGACCAAAATGGTAATAAGCAGTAACAATAGGGCGCCAATTAAAAGCAAAGAGTTTTTCACAAGCACCTCCTATCCACAAAGAACCTCCTCATAAAACATCCTAAGAATGTGTTGATTCTCCTCATACGTAACCCCGGCAGGCTTAAAGGCAATCTGAACCTCTGGAATGAGCGAGGTTATCTCTAAGATTAGATCACGGCAGCGCTTTGCATCCCCAATAATTCCGGCGTTAACAAACTTCTCACCCTGAAAGAAGGCCTCCCGCTCTCTTGCAAGTTCGGTTATTAGGTTGGGATTCCAGGGTGGGGCTTTTTGGAATGAAGACGCTGCGCGCATCGCTCGCGCGAAATAATCCGCCGCGACTGTTGCCCGCCTCTTTGCTCGCTGGTCGTCTGGATCGATAAGGAGGGTTCGCATGATCACCATCTTGGGTTTTGATCCCTGTATCGATTCATAAAGATCACTCATCCAACGACACTCTTCAACTGTGGCGCTCTGAGAGGCCATCAAGCCAAAATTATTCTCGGCGGCAAAACGAATCGACTCTTCGCTCGCAAAGGTCGCAATAAAGTTGGGGATTGGATTTTGCCAGGGGCGTGGCTCAATTCTGACATTTTGAAAAGAGACAAACCTTCCCTCAAAAGTTGCCTCTTCTGAAAAGAGTAAAAGAGTCACGGCCCTGATTGTCTCTTGCATTGCTTGGCGAAGGTCGTTCATATCGACATGGAAGTGGTGGAAATCGGGGGCAAAGGCCCCTTTGGCCCAACCGACATTGAGCCGTCCGCAGGAGAGTTGATCAAGAAGGGCAATCTCCTCAGCGAGTCGAATAGGATTGTAAAAAGGGGCAAGAAAGCCTGCTGTACCCAGACGAATCGTGTGTGTAGAGGTCACCAAAGCGCCCAGGAGAGTCGATGGAGAGGGGCAGATACTAAAGTCGTTAAAGTGATGCTCCCCAATCCACACACTCTCAAACCCAAGCTCTTCGGCCAGTTTGACTAAGTTAAGCTGATCATGAAGCGCTTTGGAATAGGAGCCTCCAAAGCGCTCAAATAGCCCAAATAATCCCCACGATATACCCATAATTCTATCTTTGTATAATTTTCGCCCAACTTTCCCGTATCATCAATAGAAGAGATCCATGTTACTTTCCTTCCTGCGATCTATGTGGATCTAAAAAATAATTGATTTCATTCAATATAATATCACCTTGCGTCCAGCCATATCGGTGACAACACGGCCATGAAGAATTGTTGTGACAACCATAAGGAAGATGAGTAAAAACCGCATCTATTGACTCCAGTTAGATTAAGTAATTACATTCATGGCGTAGTCCCCTAGGCAAGAGGCGCTTCTGAGATGATAATCTATACTCGAAATGATACAACGATCATTTCACTTAGGTTAATTCACCAATCTGAATTTGGGATCATTGTATATTAATTTATATAACGATATGATACTCCATTTTTCTTAAAATCAAGATAACAACTTTGCCCCACAAACTATCGATCGTTACCGATTGCTCTTGTTGGTCATGTTAGAGCGGAAGATCAAAAAAGTAGGCCAATCCACCATAGATCGTATAAAGACCATAAAGAAATATCGCACCAGCGGCCAAGCGGTTCATTGCTTGACGAAAGGCCAATCCTCTTAAAAAACTAACCGATAATCCAAGAATGGCAAGTGTGGGTACGGTAGCTAAGCCAAAAATCGTCATAACCAGAGCCCCTTCGAGGGGTGAGGCTGTTGCGGCTGCTTTGGCGGCAAAGAAATAGACAAAACCACAAGGGAAAAAGCCATTAAGGATGCCTAATCCGAAAAAGCTAGGAATCGATCGGCTTTTGATTAGTAGCGAAAAGAGTCGCTTAAAGAGTGGCAGACTTGTCAGTGAGTGTTCGACAGAGAGTAGAAGTTTGGATGCGCCTACAAGTGCTAAGGCGGTGAGGATCATGAGGATACCAGCCGTCAAGAGAAGAGCGCCATGAAACTCTGGGGTAACCAAAAAGATTGAGCCTACAGCCCCAAAGATCACACCCAACATAGCATAGGCGCTCACACGCCCAGCATTATAGATAAGATGTCGTACTATTTGTTCACTTTTAGAAAGGATGGGGTCGATCTTGGCCGCGGAATAGGCGACTACAAAACCTCCACACATACCGATACAGTGCCCGAGGCTACCTAAAAAGGCGATCGTGATGAGTGTTGTTAGGTCAATTATTTGCATGAGCGCATCTTAACGAACATTTGTTAAAGATGTGTTAAACAATGATAGGGGGTTTGATTTAATAACTATTTAACACTCCTATGGTATAATGAAACGATCTAAAAGAGAAGGAGAGAGGTTATGCGCCGTTTAATGTTGCTAAGTATCGTAGCAGCAGCCGCTTTTGCTCAAGGACCCATAAAACTCAAAGTAGATGGGATGATGTGTCCAGCTTGTGCGAAAACGGTCAAGGAGAGTGCCTTGAGTGTTAAAGGTGTTAAAGGATGCTCAGTCTATCTTAAGGAAGGACGAGCTGAAGTTGAAGCGGATAAAAGCGTTAAACCTGAGCAAGTTTGCGACGCTATCAAAAAAGTAGGATACGGTTGTAAGGTCCAAAAATAATTTCCCCCTTCCGGGGGATTGCTGTTTTAGTTGACAGTAATCTTTTTGGTTTCGCTTTTTGCTTCCTGAATTTTAGGAATGACCACCTCTAATACACCATCTTTGCTTGATGCTGTGATATTCTCAACATCAGCATTATCAGGAAGCGTAAAGCTTCTTTGGAATTTGCCATAAAAACTCTCAACTTTGTAATAATCTTTTTCGGTGACCTCATTTTTCATTCGTCGCTCGCCAGAAATAGTCAGCAGACCATCTTTGACTTCGACATGAATATCTTCTTTTGAAACACCTGGCAGATCTACCTCGATATGATAGGCATATTCACCTTCGCGAGTATTGACTGCAGGTGTAAAGCTTGAGACATTACTTGGTCCATTTTCATCGCTAATCGTTGGGAACGCAGAGAGGATTCTCTTCTCAAGGGCTCGGAGCTCACGGAAAGGATCAAATCGTGTGACTAACATTGTAGCCTCCTTGATATAATTTGGCTCAACTTAATTGAGCTTGTGTAATTATACTATGTTGAATTAATATTGTCAAGGGGTATTTGTCGTTTTTGATAAAAAAATCGTCGATATTCAACCCAAGTTCCAGAAATAATCGCCTCCCTCGCTCCTCGCATCAGGGTAAGATAGTAGTGGAGGTTATGGATTGTTGCAAGCCGGTAGTAGCTAAGCTCTTGGGCACGGAAAAGATGGTGAAGGTAGCTACGGCTATAGTGACGACAGGTGTGACAGCTGCACGCTTCATCAATTGGCGAAGGGTCATGTTTAAAGCGCGCTGATTTGATCGCGATGCGGCCAAAATGTGTAAAAAGGGTACCGTTGCGGGCATTGCGTGTGGGCATGACGCAATCAAACATATCAACACCTCGATGGATATTTTCTATCAAATCTTCAGGGGTGCCCACTCCCATCAGATAGCGCGGTTTATTGGTTGGCATGAGGGGGGTTGTTAGCTCGACAGTATCATACATCGCCTGTGGTGCTTCACCAACAGAGAGGCCTCCAATTGCAAATCCATCAAAAGGAAGTGGCGTGAGTTCTTCGGCACTAATGCGTCGAAACTCAGGATCGATGCCACCTTGAATAATAGCAAAGATATTCTGACCGACCCCTGTTCCATTCTCACGCATTTGTTGATGATAGGTGATACTTGTCTTGGCCCACTGAGTTGTGCGCTCAACAGAGGCCTTCAAGCGCTCAGGCGTGGCAGGAAGCCCCACAAGATCATCAAGGATCATCATGATATCTGAGCCAAGGTTGTACTGGATATCAAGAACCTTTTGGGGTGTAAAAAGATGGGGTGAGCCATCGATGTGGCTTTTAAATTTGATCCCCTCTTCAGAAATTTTGACATTATCAGCGAGGCTGAAGGCTTGAAATCCACCACTGTCAGTCAGGTAACTTCCCTGGTAGCCGGTAAATCGATGGAGTTTACCCATCTGTGCAATAGTGCTATCGCCTGGACGCAGGTAGAGGTGGTAGGTGTTGGCAAGAATGATTTGTGCACCGAGTGCTTCGATATCTTGCGTATCGAGTGCTTTAATCGTAGCAGCGGTACCAACTGGCATAAAGACGGGGGTTAAGATTGTGCTGTGTGTGGTTATTAGCGTAGCGGCACGGGCGTGTCCATCGGTAGCATCAAGTCGAAATTCCAAGATTTCAGGCCTTCTTTTTGACATATTGTAGCATGGTGCGGCTAAAATCAACGCTCAAATGACCATGATTTCTCTAATCGATTGTGCGTTATAATAAACTTAACGGATGCACGCGAAGCGTTTCGTGAAGGAGTTTTGTGCAGCGCATTTTGATAATAGGAAGAGGGGAGATCGCCACCCGATTCGTGCGAACGATCCGCGAGCGTTATGCCGATGCCCATCTTTATGATATTGTTGGGTTGGGTAGCGAAAGTGAAGGGGCGACGATTCGCATATTTGATTTCGATCCGACAAGCCTCTTTAGACTCGCGCCGCTCCTTAAAAACGATTATCGATCTGCCTACCTGATCTGGGATCGACTGGACGAGGCGCAGGTGATCTTGGGTCATCTGAGGCGTGAGAGCCCAGATCTGGCAATCACGATGGTTGACTTTTGGGGGATTGATTTGAATGATGGGCAGGTTAATCTTGTGCCAGTTGTGGATCTGGTGACAGCAAGGCTTGTCGATTTTCTCCCCTCTATTCCTGTTGTTGCGCAAAATATCGGTCTGGGGCAGGGGGAGATCATGGAGGTAATGGTTCCTGCCGATAGTCCCTATGCCTACCGAAATCTTTCAAATATTCAGCAAAAAAATTGGCGAATTGTTGCTCTTTATCGTAACCGTCAGCTCGTTCTTGTTAAGCCATCGACAATGATTCGTCCAGGTGATACGCTCTTGTTGGTAGGGGCGGCCCATATTCTTCAAGATATCTACCGCTTGATCAAGAGTCAGACGGGCCATTTTCCACAGCCTTTTGGCCAGCATCTCTATCTTTATCTTGATATGTTGGATGCGTCTGATAGCAAGTTAACATCGCTGGTGAATGAGTCGCTGTGGCTAGCAAAACATCTTAAACGAAAGCTCTATATCCGTGTGGCTAATGCCCTTTTTTCACCGCTTTATGATCGTCTTAGACAGATGAGAGACGAGGAGGCGACGCTTTTGTGGGAATATCGTGGATTGGATTTTGGGGAGGTTGTTGGTGATGATGTGGTGCGTTATGGGGTGGGGCTGGTGATCGTAGGCAGAGAGCGGCTTACTAAGTCTGGTGTCATGGAAGCGCTTTGGAATCTTCGTCGCCCTGTTTTAAAAATTGGCCGTCAAACACTCGCAACTTTGTCACAGATGTCACTTATTCTTACCTCTAAGCCAACTTTAGAGAAGATTGCGCCAACTCTCTTTGATATCTCCAGTCAAACCAATCTTCCACTTGTTCTTTATAACTTTGATCCTGAAAATGAGCCAAAGACGCATGTGATTGAGCACTACGAACATTTAGCGCGCATCCACAATAGCCGTATCGAAATTAAGAGTGGCCAAAAAAACCCGATTCGAGAATTACAAAAACTTTTTAATGTCTTGCATTGTCTTCCTTTTGAACATACAATGACAAAGCGGCGCATGAGCGATCTTTTTGCTCTTGATCCTGAGCGACTTTTTTGGAAGTTAGATGAGACGACGCAACTATTGATTCCAGCAGAAGAGTAAGAAGATGATCACGATTCCTATAGACCTTAAAAAAGAG
>JAINCO010000002.1:0-4978 GCA_036574095.1 Campylobacterales bacterium
ACCCATCTCTTGTTCAATCCACGCGATCATCTCCTGTCGTGTCGTTGGCGGCGGAGTTAATCTGCCACATGATGCCACAAGAGAACAGATATGGGCAACACGTGCTACAAGTGCTGCGTCAGATGACTCCAGCAGCTGTTCATACTGCTGTTTTAAAATTACACGAATCGTCTCACGATCACTCTCGGTAATCTCGCGAGGTGGCTCACAAGCAGCCTCAGCGGTCGATGGCGCGGGTTGGGTGGGGACAGCATGAACCCCAACATGGCGCTGCCACGCCTCGATAGGTCGCAGTTGTGTCGCTTCAACCAAGCGTAGCAGTCGCTGTGCCGCCACTGCTGTAGCTGTCTGGGGCTCAATAAGGCCAAGAAGGTGATTGATAGACTCTGTGACGGCTTGCAGATCTTGGTGAGCAACTCCATCGCGTACTACCTCCATCATGTCACGATAGAGCTCTACATTTGCATCACTTGGCTCATTTGGCCAAAGAAGCTCAAGCGAGAGAGGAGCAATCACAATATCGTCGATAAAATTATAAAGAGCATCTTCAATCTCGCTCCATGATGCCCTTGCATAACCGATAATCATCGAACGCAGCAGCAACCCCTCCTCATCATCAAAGCCGCTCAGAATCGCTTTAGCCTCATCGCGCCCCATCGCCATATCTATACCCAAAAGCTTTTCGCCCAACAACGAAAGAGCATAGATGGGATCATTACCATAAACCATGCAATCTTGAGCGACATCAAAAAGAATCGCATACAAACGCTCATCATTGAGATTCTCTTCTGTTATTTCGCCACTTGAAAGCGGTAAGTCGATAGTTACGGCCGACAAAAAGCTCATCGGTGCCCCTTTGAGCCATGCAGCCTCACGATCAAGTTTAAAGGGGAGTTTCCAAACAGGTCTCTCCTCTTTCTTATTCATCAATTCATCGATTGCACGAATGATCGCTTGGACTTTGGCCTCATCAGCCTCAACAACATCGCCACTCATCTCTGCTGCTTCGACTAAGTCAACAACCTCATCAAAGGCATCAAACAACACCTCGACCATCCGCTCATTAAAGGCAATTTTGCCACTGCGCAGCATATCAAGGAGATCTTCGGCACGGTGGGTGATTGATTTGATCGCCTCAAACCCAACAATACCCGATCCCCCCTTCATCGTATGGGCGGCACGAAAGATCGCATTAATAAGCTCACTATCGCCACTTCCTAAGTGCTGAAGGTTTTGTTCAATGAAGGCGAGATTTTCCCTAGCCTCGATGAGAAACTGTTCAAGAAGCGGGTTCATCTTCCTCCCCTTATTTTGTCACACACAAGCATCCTAGTCACCCGCTTGAGCTCATCGGGGCGCACAGGCTTGACATAGTAAAGATTGGCGCCTACTGCATAGCCATTTTTTCGATCGTGGTTCTCTGCTTCTGTTGAGATCATGATGACAGGTACCTTTTCTCGCCCCTCCTTGGCTCTTAGTCGCTCGACAAAGGTATAGCCGTCAAGGACCGGCATATTGATGTCCACCAAATAAAGATCATACCCTCCGGCTGCCTCTTTCTCTAACCCTTCCATTCCATTTTCAGCCTCATCAACATAAAATCCAGCCTCTTTAAGAATTTGAGAATGGTAGACCCGAACAGTTTTAGAGTCGTCGATGACCAGTGCCCGTGCTTGATTCATTTTACTACCTTTAGATTGCCAGAGCCAGTTGTTCTGGCGTCCAGACAAGTTAAGATTGCCATCATATGCCTCCTTTTAGAGGCGCAAAACACGCGTAATCGCCTGTTGCAACTGCGTTGGGTTAAAGGGCTTAACGATCCATCCTGTCAATCCCAGCGCCTTCCCCTGCTGTTTTAGCTCATCCTTGGTTTCAGTTGTTAACATCAACACAGGAATCGTCTTGCCTTGGGGTAGTTGACGAAGAGCAGCCAAGAACTCTAAGCCACTCATTTCGGGCATGTTTTGATCGGTAATAATGAGATTGGGAACAAGTGCACCACTACGAATCTCTTCGTAAGCCTGCGTTGCCCGCAGATACTGACGAATCTCAATAGGCATCCCTTGGGTTGCCAATCTTGTCGATGTCAACGCTGTTTCACTATCATCAATAAATACAACAATCGGCATCATCTCTTTTAGTGCTCCTTACAACTATTTTTGATAAACGATGGCTTCGCCAAATTTCTTTGGCGTAAATACTGAAACAATTCGGCTCATATATTCAGAGTGTCCCAACAGGACATACCCTCCTGCGTTAAGCATCTCGTAATAGGTCATAGCCACCTCTTTACGACTGGCATCGTCAAAATAGATTAGCATATTGCGACTAAAGATCACATCAAACATCCCAAGCCTTCTCATCGCCTGCTTATCAAAAACATTGACATTCTCAAAATGAACAGCATCGCGAATCTCTGGATCGATCTCGTAGTAGAGTCCTCGTTTGGTAAAATACTTGGCAACAAGATCTTTAGGAATCGCATGGATCGAGCGCTCGCTATATTTTCCCTGTCGCGCCTTCTCAAGAACCATCGTATCGATATCAATGCCAACAATCTCGATATCGCGCCGGTTGACAATGTTTCCTTCTTCTAACAGATAGATGGCGATAGAAAAGGGCTCATCGCCTGTTGAGCAGGGCGATGAAAGAATTCTGAGGACTCGATTGGCTGGACGTAGACGATCAAGCTCAGGAAGGATATACTCCACCAACGCTTCAAACTGATACTTTTCCCGAAAAAAATAGGTCTCATTAACCGTCAATGCATTGATGAGGGTCTGAAATTCATCACCACCGCGATCTTCAAAGCGAAGTTTAAAAAAGTAGCCGCGAAAATCTTTTAGTCCAAGAGCCTCGCACCGTTGAGCAACATTTTTGGCCACCTTCTCATAGTGTTTCTCGGTCAGCGCAATGCCCGTTTTGCGATAGACATACTCGACTAATTTTTCATAGTCGCTTTGACTAAGCATCATGCGCCACTCCCTCGGATTGCCTCAATCGCGCGGGTAATAGCAAACTGCGCATACTCGTCGTTAAATCGCCCCCGCAATGCCTCTAAGGTCGGAATATCTTCGGGAGTACCAATCTCTGCAAGATAATCAACAGCCGTCATCGCCACATTAAGATCGCGCTCGCTGGCAAGCAGCTCCACAAGCATCTCCCGACTCTCAGGAAATTCGACATCGCCCAAAATATTGATCGCCAAAATCCTCAAATCACTATCAGGGCTTATAAGATACTTGACAATGTAATAGCGCAACTCATCGCCATAGTTGCGCAAAATAGTAATCGCCTGATTACGCACAAAAGCATTTTCTAACGCTAATAGCTCAAGGATCTCATCAATGGGCGCTTTCTTAGGGTCAAGGTTGCTTAATAAGGCGGCGATTTGAGAGACAAGCTGATGATCAATTTCAGGGCGACGCAGTAGCTCAACTAGCCAAGTAGCACCCCCCTCGAAATGAACCGCCTCCTCAAGCGCCAAAAGCCGCTCATGCTCATTATCTACTGCAGCAAAAAAACGCTCTTGTGCCTCAGAAAGGCTAGCGCTGGGGCGACGCTCCTCTGCTACCGATACTCCCCTTTTTACTAATCCCATCCTCTCTCCTTATTTGAACGCCACAATTTTGCGTGGAATCTGCCCAAAAGGAAGAACCTCAACAGCCCCACCCCTAGTAATTGCTTCACGCGGCATGCCAAAGACCGTTGCCGTCTCTTCGCTTTCTGCAATCGTATGACCGCCTCCCTTTTTGATCGCGACCATCCCTTCAGCCCCATCATCACCGATACCTGTTAGCAAAACACCCAAGATCTTTTTGGCGCCCAACACCTTAACGCCACTCTCAAACATCTCATCAACAGAGGGGACAAAGAATCGCTTGTTCTCATTAGGGCTATGTTTGATGACAATTTTGCCTGAAACTTTCTTGGCAAAGTGGAGGTGACTCCCACCTTTGGCGATATAGACTCGTCCGCTGGTTAACTCCTCACCATCCTCGCTCTCTTTAACCTCGATCGAACTCACGCGCGCCAGCCTCTGAGCAAAAGTTGCTGTAAAGCGCTCAGGCATATGCTGGACTACACACACAGGATAGGGGTAGTTGGCAGGTAGACTCTTGCAAATCTCCTCGATCAGTCCTGGCCCTCCTGTCGAAGCTCCGATTAATATAACCTTATCAAAATTATTAGAACGGACAATAGCGGCCTCTTGGCGACTTCCTTCCGCGATACGCGCTACTGTCTTGCTCGCCGCACGACGAAGCAAAAGACGATTCTTGGGGATCTTCGTGATAGCTGCTAACTTTGTGAGGATATCCTCCCCCGTCACATCAACCCTCACCGACATTGTTCCAGGCTTAGCGACATAGTCAACCGCCCCCAAGTCGAGTGCCTCAAGGGTCACCTCTGCCTCGTCGGTTGTTAGTGAACTAATCATCAGGATCGGTGTGGGCTTCTCCTTCATAATGATCTTCACCGCCGTTAATCCATCCATGACAGGCATGTTAATATCCATTGTCACGGCATCAAAATTTCCCGCCATAACCTTCTCAACCGCCTCTTGGCCATTCTTGGCCACATCTATCTCATAGCCAGCCGATGCGATTAGCTCAGAAAGCTGTCGACGCACTAATGCTGAGTCATCAACGATCAATACCTTCGCCACTCATCCTCCTGCAAAACCGACAGACTCAATGGGTGTCTGAGCAAAAATTTTATCGATCGAGAGTCTCAGAATCATTCTCTTTTGCTCTTCGAGATTGATAATATCGGTAAAAAGAGCATCAGGTGCATCATTGCGCGTCATCTGCGATGGTGAAACAAAAAGAATTTCACTGACATTATCAACAAGAAAACCGACCTTACGATCCCGGTAACGAGAGACTAAAATTTTGCTATTCATATCGATCTTTTCAGGATACCCCAACCGCTCAGGAAGCGAAATAATCGGAATGACAAGACCCCGCAGGTTAATAAT
>JAINCO010000029.1:0-14869 GCA_036574095.1 Campylobacterales bacterium
GAGATTTGTTACGAGAATAACGATAAGGGTTTGGTATCTTTGTGGGGTAAGATACAAAAGCTCTACGGAAAAGAGGCCAAAGAGCATATCGTATTGGTTTTTGAACCAACAGCTAGTTATGGTGAACGACTCAAGAAGTTTGCCCATGATCATGGGCTCTTAGCCTTTATTGTCAATCCCAGACAAAGTGCCAACTTTGCCAAAGCGTTAGGACTACGCAATAAAAACGATACAGTCGATGCTCGAATGCTTAGCCGTATTGGTTTGATTGCCAAACCCCATGAGATAGCAATACCACATTATAGTGACGCACTGCTCTCTCTTCAAGAGATAATGGGATATTATCGCTTTCTGGTTAAACAGAAGATAGCAACCACCAATCAACTTGAAGCAGCTAAAGCGCGTCGTTCACATGGTTTTGTGATTGAGAGATTGGCAAAAGAGATTGCCAGGCTAACAGAAGAGATCAAGATTGTTATGGAACAGATGCACGAAGTTGTGACTAAGGACCCCGAACTCAACGAAGGCTATGATGCGATTACCTCGTTTAAAGGTATCGGTCCTGTGGGTGGTGTTGTCTTGCTCTATCACTTTCTGCGCTATCCTGATGCTAATCGTCGAGAAATCATTGCATTGGCAGGACTGGATGTTGTGACTAAAGAGTCAGGAAGTTCTGTTTTTCGACGGGGTAAAATATCGAAACGAGGATCCAAAGTTATTCGTGCATCACTCTTCATGGCAACACTGATTGCCATCAACCACAATCACAACATTAGACAATTCTATGAACGACTCAAGAGTAATGGGAAACACTCAACTGTAGCACAGATTGCTTGTATGCGTAAAATCATTCTTATCACCCATGCTCTTTTCAAAAAGAGAGAGCGTTACAATGAAGCCTATGGCCAAGAGCTCTTGGTAGCATAATTATGAAGGGATACTAAGAGATTAGACACCCCTGTTATGGGAAGTAAAGCGCATCAATGAATGATTCCTTTTGAGTAAAGGATAAAAACACCTTCTTTTAAGAAAGAATCGCAACAAAGGCGAAATGAATCAAAAATGGATGAACAAGGAGAAAATTTCAGGAGGTTTAAAGGTGGCAACTGATCCCTTTTTGAAATAAATTTTCGCACAAGCTGTATTGGATTTATTGGCTGCTTCCAAGATCGCTGATGAATGGAACGGTTTTTGCCGTTTAAGCCCCCTTTTGCTACAATCGTTTTATGCGTATCGATAAATTTTTAAGCACTGTTAATATCACGAAGCGTCGTACGGTGGCGCAGGATATGTTGGCACACCAGGTTGTCTATCTTAATGGTGTGTTGGCGAAACCATCGAAGGATGTCAAGGTTGGGGATATTATCGAGATCCGTTACCTTGATCGGATTGTTCGTTATGAGGTTCTTAAGATACCCCAAACGAAGACACTCCCAAAATCGGCCAAATCAGAGTATGTAAGGGAACTTCCATGACACTGCATGAGGAATTTGAGGCTCTGTTTAGGGGAGAGATGGAGGCTGATGAGGGGCGAAAGCTACTTAGTCGCCTCTATGAGCGAGGCGAGAGTGCCCAAGAGATTGCTGAGGTGGCTGAGGTGATGCGCTCGCACGCCATTGAGCTGCCGGTCTCTGAAGATTTGCGCGATGAGCTGATCGATAATTGTGGTACAGGAGGTGATCAGAGCGGAACATTTAATATCTCGACAACGGCAAGTCTGTTGTTGGCTGCCTGTGGTCTTTATGTGGCCAAACATGGTAATCGATCCATTACAAGCAAATCAGGAAGTGCCGATATGCTCGAAGCACTTGGGCTAAGGCTTGATCATGAGCCGTTATCCATTGTGCGAATGATCGAGGATACCGGGTTTGGCTTTCTTTTCGCGCAGCGGTTTCATCCGGCCATGAAACATATCATGCCTATTCGAAAGAGCCTACCACACCGCACTATTTTTAATATCTTAGGCCCCCTCACCAATCCCGCACGCCCAAAGCGCCAATTAATTGGTGTTTTTTCGGCCGACTTTGCCCCAAAAATGGCTGAAGCGATGCGTTTAGCTGGGGCAAAAAGCGTGCTTGTTGTTAGTAGCGCTGATGGGCTCGATGAGATCTCTATTGCTGCGCCTACATTTGGGTCGATGCTTCATGAAGGAGGTATCGATGAGATTGAGATGACACCTGAGGATGCGAAACTTCCGTATGCGCCTCTATCGATGTTGACTGGTGGTGATAGTGTTTACAACGCCAAAATTGCATGGGAGATTCTTGCAGGTCAGATAACAGATGGGCGTCGAGATGTTGTTGTTTTAAATGCAGCAGCAGCACTGCAAGTTGCTGGTCGTGCCTCCTCGCTTGCCGAAGGGGCTGAAATCGCATTAGAGGCAATTCAAACCGGGCGCGCCAAAGAGCGACTCAAAAAAATTATCGATGTCTCGGAGAAGCTATGACATTCACGGCACGCCAACCCGAAGATTTGAATGAGGTTGTGACATGGCTTCTGAAGAATAGGCCACAAGGTGGCATTATTTTATTGCAAGGCGATCTTGGGGTAGGCAAAACGGCGTTGGTGAAGCGCTTTTGTCTGATGAGTGGCGCTACGGAAGCAACCTCGCCCACCTTTTCTCTCTATCATCGCTATCCAGGGCAGCCAACAATTCACCACTACGATCTTTATATGAGAGATCTATCAGATTTTCTGGTATTAGGACTCTTTGAGACATTAGAAGAAGAGGGGTTTCATTTTATTGAGTGGGCAGATGATGCGATGAAGAGGCGATTAGAGGCGTATGGGATGGAGTATCTAACCATTACAATACGCGTTGAAGATACGATACGCATCGTAGAGGTAATCCCATGAGCGGGCATCTCTTGCGGGCGGAGCATCTCTCTAAAACGATCAAAAAACACACCATTATCAATGATGTCTCCATCGAGCTTCGTAGTGGTGAAGTTGTGGGACTTTTGGGGCCCAATGGCGCTGGAAAAACGACAACTTTTTATATGATTTGCGGTCTTATTGAGGTTGGCGGTGGGCGTGTTTTGCTTGATGAGCGGGAGGTTACGCGCCTTTCGCTCTCTGAGCGTTCATTACAAGGGATCGGTTATTTGCCACAGGAGGCAAGTATCTTTAAAGACCTTACTGTTGAAGAGAATCTGATGATGGCTGCTGAGTTGGCTGGGCTGAAGGATGATGAGAGCCAGCAGCGTATCGAAGAGCTGCTTGATGCTTTTGATATCGAGCCAATCCGCTATCGCAAGGGAGTTGCCCTATCAGGTGGAGAGCGTAGGCGTGTTGAGATTGCCCGTGCGCTGGTGAGTCGCCCTCGTTTTTTATTGTTGGATGAGCCATTTGCTGGTATCGATCCTATTGCTGTTCTTGATATTCAAGCAATTATCGAGGAGTTAAAAAACGAGGGAATTGGTATTCTTATTACCGATCATAATTTCCGTGAGACACTTGCTATTTGTGATCGTGTCTATGTTCTCAAAGAGGGCAGGGTGCTGACCGAAGGAACGCCTGCAGAGATTACAGCCGATGCCGCTGTACAAAAACACTATCTTGGAGGCGCCACACTTTCATGAAGCTGCGCGTTGGCCAGGCGAAAAAGCAGAAACTCTCTTCGACGCTTCGCAACTGGCTGCCGCTACTTCAATGTCCGCTCCATGAGCTTGAAGAGCGTGTTCGCGCTGAACTTGAGGCTAATCCATTCGTTCGCATTCAGACAAATTCAGAAGAGCTGCTTCCTGATTCTGATGAGGAGCGTGTATATAGTGATGATCACTGGTATGAAGCCTATGAGCGAAACTCCAATCGCGACACCATTGAGGCTTTAACAACTGTTCGAGAATCGCTAACTGATCATCTTCTTAAGCAGATCGACTCATCCTTGTTTCCTACGCCACACTCTCAAAAGATTGCTCGAGCGATCATTGCCCACCTTGATGAAGGGGGGTTGTGCGATACCTCTCTTGAAGAGTTAGCTCGAGAACTTGGAGAGTCTGAAGAACAGATTGAGCGTGTTCGGCAGCGTTTTTCTTGTTTGACACCAACGGGCGTTGGTGCGATGAGTCTTACTGAAGCCCTCCAGTGGCAATTAGATGATCTTGAGCTTGATGAGCCTGTCCGTCAGTTAGCCAGGCGCATGGTCGCTTCGCTTGATGATATGGGGCGATTTAAGCGTGAGCCAGGCTATGCAGAGGCTCTTTCGGCGATTAAACGACTAAAAAATCCCCCAGCAATCGATTTTTTGGAAGAAGAGAAGCCCATTATTCCCGATCTATATATTTTCAATGATGAGGATGGGCTTAAGATTGTTCTGAATGACCGCTTTTATCCGGAGATTATTATCGAAAAAGGGGTTGGATACGAAGAGCATGAGTTCGTTCGCCATCGTATCCGAGAAGCAAAAGATCTTATTGATGCTCTGGCAATGCGCAAGGCAACACTTCATAAACTTGCATTGATGATCGTTGAGCTACAGTATGATTTTTTTATGGGTGGTGATATTCGGCCGATGCGTCTTATTGATATCTCAATAGAGCTTGGTCGCAACCCTTCAACAATCTCACGAGCAATTGCCAATAAATATCTGGCCTGCAGTCGTGGCATCTTTCCCTTAAAAGCCTTTTTCTCAACAGCGATCGAAGAGGATGTCTCTAATGCTGCGATTAAAGAGTTTATCAAGAAGCTGATCAAAGAGGAGCGAGCTGATTCAGTTCTTTCCGATGAGAAGATCCTTGAGCTTGTCGAAGCGCAGTTTAAGGTCAAGATGGTTCGGCGCACAATTACAAAATATCGTAAAGAGATGGATATCCCAAGCTCAAGCGAACGACGAAGGATGATGCTTTGAAGTTGATGCAGCCTGAAAAGGGGTTTCGCTATACAAGCGACTCTCTTTTTCTGTATGATTTCATCACGCGTTTTCATCCAAAAGGGCGTGTGCTTGATGTTGGTTGTGGGTGTGGGGTGGTTGGGCTATTGATAGCGCGTGATTTTCCTATCAAACTTACAGCCATCGACAAACAACCGCTTTTTGTTAAAATTGCTCGGGCTAATGCAGAGCTTAATGGTATCGATGCTGAGGTGATTGAGGGGGATTTTCTGGAGCATGCACCAGAAGCTCTGTTTGATATGATTGTCTCTAATCCTCCCTATTATGATGCTAAGATAGCACAAAGCCCAGACCCAATAATTGCAACAGCGCGCTATAATAACCATCTTCCCATACACCCCTTTCTACAAAAAGCCTCATCGATGTTAGCTCATCATGGTGAGCTGATTATATGCTATGATCCAGGGCAGCTTCCTCTACTTTTTGAGGCCTTTAGTCAAACTCATCTGCGTCCTATCGACATGGCTACACTTTATCCTAAAGAAGGAAAACCCGCTTCGCTTGTGATGATTCGAGCTAAGAAATTTAGCCGCGCCAAATTACGCATCCATCCACCTTTGATCGTCAATGGTCCTGATGGAGCTACGCCTGAGGCAAAGCGTGTCTATAAAAAAGCTGCGACGGAGTCACTTGTATGGAGCGAATAACACAAGAGGGATTTCCCTATGCGTTTGATCCAACGGCGTGTGCTTCGTGTGGCGGGAATTGTTGTATTGGAGATTCAGGCTACATTTGGGTCTCTATGGCCGAAATCGAAGCGATGAGTCGCTATTTGGGAGTTGAGCTTAAGGAGTTTATCAGTCGCTTTTGTGTACAAATCGGGGCAAGATTTTCGTTAAAAGAATATCCTTTTGGTAGTGGATATGCCTGTTGCTTTTTTGACCCAAAGATGCACGGTTGCAGCCTCTATGAGGTCAGGCCAAGGCAATGTCGAACCTTTCCCTTTTGGGACTATTTTAAGCGCAATCCGAATGAGGCCTATGACGAATGTCCCGGTATTATCCCCTTGTAACTAAAACCTTAGCGATGCCTTTGTTAGCGGCATGGCTGCATGCCTCAGACCTTCATGTAAGTACCAAATCGATGCCTCCTGAGCGGGGTGTGAATATCATCGATACCTCAGGGGAGAGACTCGGTCTTAAAGAGGTTAATATTACCGTCTCTGACGAAGATAGGCTGATTATTTTAGCCCTTGAGGCACTTGATAAAAAAGATTACAAGGCGGCACATACCTATTTTACTGAGCTCTATACCAAGACCCACAATCGGGAGTATCTCATCGAACTTTGCAAGCTCAATGTCCAGCTTCGCCGCTCGACTGAGACCGTGATGCTTGCCGATGACTATCTCAAGAAGCACCCCAAAGATATTGAAGTTCGCAAGTATCTCGTCAATGCTTTGTTGGCAAAAAAGAAGCTTTTGCGGGCCAAACACGAGGCGTTGAAGGTCGCTTCAATGACCAAAAGTGCCAAAGATTATGAGATGGTCGGCGATATCTTTCAGATGGCTGGAGATAATGAGGGGGCACTAAAATACTATAAACAAAGCTATAGCCTCAAGGCAGATGAGGGGCTGATTGACAAAATTGCCTCTGTTCTTTATATGATGGGGCGCGGTAATGAGGCAGCAGGGTATTATGAGACCCATATTCGCATCTATGGTTGCAGCAAATATCTTTGTCAGCGCTTAGCTGAGCTTTATGCCGATCTTGGTGATATCGAAAATGTCATCACAATCAGTCGACGGCTCTATGAGCGCTACAAAGAGGCTGATGTTGCAAATCGGATTATTCAACTCTATCTTTTGCGCAATAATCTGGATGGCCTGATTGAGTTTTTGAAAAAAAACAAGTTTGATAATCTGATTTTGCTTGAAGCTTATAAAGCCAAACGCGATTTTAAAAATGCTGCTGCTATTGCCCTTAAGCTCTATCAAAAAAATGGTGATCCTGACTTTTTGGGTCAGGCAACCATCTATCGTTTTGAAGAGGAGAGCTCGCCTTCGCCCGCACTTTTAAATGAGACGGTGCGTAACCTAAGACAAGTGATTTCAACAGTTGACAGTGATATCTATCTAAATTATTTAGGCTATTTATTGATAGATTATGATATTGATATCCAAGAAGGGATTGAACTGGTTAAGCGTGCCGTGGCAAAAAATCCTTCAAATGAGGCCTATCTTGACTCCCTGGCGTGGGGGTATTATAAGTTGGGTCGCTGCAAAGAGGCTTATGAACAGATGAAAAAAGTCATCGACGCTATGCCAGAAGATAAGGTCGTCAAAGAGCATTGGGAGGCGATTAAAAAGTGCTACGATCGCACGATTGATCCAAAAAAGACACTACGAGGACTACTGAATGATACTCAATAAAATTTTAGAAAAAACTAAGGAGGATTTAGCGCGCCGCCAAAAAGAGCTTCCTTATGAACTTTTAGCCAAAAGCCTCTCGTTTAACCCCCATTTTCCACGTGATGTCATTAGGGCGCTACGATCCACGCCTGATGATCCACTAAAGATCATTGCTGAAGTGAAGCGCGCAAGTCCAAGCAAGGGGATAATTCGAGAGAATTTTGATCATCTTGAGATCGCCCAAGCCTATGAAGCAGGTGAAGCGGCTGCCCTGTCGGTCTTGACAGAGCCTCATTGGTTTAAAGGAGATCTTGAATTTCTTCCTCAAATTCGCCGCTACTGCTCACTACCACTCTTGCGCAAAGATTTTATTATCGATAAGTATCAGATTCTTGAAGCGCTGATTTATGGTGCTGACTTTGTTTTGTTGATTGCGCGTGCCCTCGCTCGTAAAGAGCTTAAAGAGCTTATTGAATTTGCGTGGGGATTGGGGATGGAGGCACTTGTTGAAATTCATGACAAAGAGGACCTGACCAAAGCAATCTTTGCGGGGGCTAATATCATCGGTATCAATCATCGCAATCTTGAGACATTTGAGATGGATATGGAGCTCTCGGCAAAACTGATCCCGCTGATCCCCAATGGCAAGGTGATTGTTGCCGAAAGTGGATTGACCGATCATGAGCAGTTGGTTGCTCTCAATAAAATTGGCGTCGATGCCTTTTTGATTGGCGAGCATTTTATGCGCCAAGAGGATGTCACAGCTGCTCTTAAAAAGATCAAAGGGATCGCGTGAATGTCGTTGAATTAGCCCAAGAGCTTATCCGTCGCCCCTCGATCACACCTGATGATGGCGGGATTCTTGATTTTATCAGGACATATTTTCCCGACTTTGAGGCTAAGCGTCTTGATCATGAAGGAGTAAAGAATCTTTTACTGACAAAAAAGTTTGGCGAGGGGCTTCATCTTGCCTTTGCGGGCCATGTCGATACTGTTCCGGCAGCAGATGGGTGGAGTGTCGATCCATTTGGGGCTATCATTAAGGATGGGTTTTTGTATGGGCGTGGTGCGCAGGATATGAAGAGTGGTATCGCTGCATTTTTAGTTGCTGTTCGTTTTATCCAAAGCTTTCCGGGACAGATCTCGTTGATTCTAACTAGTGATGAGGAGGGGGATGGTATCTATGGAACAGATATCATCTTGGCCCATATGCAACAAGAGGGGATGTTGCCGGATCTGTGCATTGTTGCCGAGCCAACCTGCGAAGAGAGGTTTGGGGATGCCATCAAGGTTGGTCGCCGCGGCTCAGTGAACGGCAAGATCGTCATTCGTGGGCTCGGTGGCCATGCTGCCTACCCATCCAAAGCACGCAACCCTATCGAGATGGCTGTACCACTTTTAGCTGCCTTTTCAGGTAGATTGCTGGATGAAGGGGATCAGTTTTTTGAGCCAAGTCGGCTGGTGATGACAACGATTCAAGCTGGCAAAGGAACGACTAATGTGATCCCTCATGAGCTTACGCTTCTTTTTAATGTCCGAAACTCAACCAAAACGACCAAAGATGACATTGAGTCCTTTGTGCGTCATCAGCTTGAGAAGGCAGGCATTTCAGACTATACGCTTGAGATTAAGCAAAGCTCCAAACCCTTTATTACCCACAGAGGGCGTTATGCAGATCTTTTGACCCAAACCCTTTCAGCAGCCATCAAAGAGATTACGGGTATTACTCCTAAGCACTCAACCGCCGGTGGCACGAGTGATGCACGCTATGTTGCAGCGTATGGAGTTGATGTTGTTGAATTTGGTGTGCGTAACGATACGATCCATGCGCCTAATGAACGGATCATGACGGCAGAGATTGAGGCATTAAAGCAGGTATTTTCACAATTTTTGGCTAAGCTTGGAGGAAGATAAGATGAAACAGGCACAACGACTATCGTTTAAAGGGGTAATGTGATCGATCTATCTTCGATATCACCTCAGATAGTAGACATACGCCCCGAAACGAAGCGCATTCCTCCTGGTCAACATGTGGCTTCCAGATGGCCTTTGTTAGACCTTGGGATTCGGCCAAAGATTGCTCTTGAGGATTGGCGGTTGATGGTTGATGGGTGTGTCGAGCGACCGCTTCAACTAAATTTTTCCGATCTATTGGCGCTGCCACAGTATGAGACACTGGCTGATTGGCATTGTGTGACGACATGGAGTATGCTTGATAACCGATGGCTTGGGGTGCGCCTTTCTGATGTTTTGTCGTTGGCTGCCCCCAAAGAAGAGGCGCGCCATCTAATCTTTGAAGCGTATGATGGCTATACGACCAATATCCCCTTAGAGGTAGCCTTAGAGCCTGGATCGCTCATCGTCTATGGTCGCAATGGGGAGCTGCTCTCACACGATCATGGTGGCCCCTTTCGAACAATTATCACAAGTCGCTACGCCTGGAAATCAGCCAAATGGATTAGAAAGATCACATTAAGTGCTGATGATCATCCAGGTTTTTGGGAGGTGCGCGGTTATCACAACAATGCCGACTTCCTAAAAGAGGAGCGTTTTAGCTAAATGGAGAGGATAGTCGAGATCGAAAAGATCAGTTTCGAAGGTGACGACGAGGTTCGGCTTCGCCCCTCTGCTTGGTCAGAATATATTGGTCAGGAAAAGATCAAAAAAAATCTTGAAGTCTTTATCGAAGCGGCCAAAAAGCGGGGTGAGGCGATCGATCATATTCTCTTCTTTGGTCCTCCTGGCCTGGGTAAGACAACCTTAGCTCATCTGATTGCGGCAGAGATGGGGAGTAATTTGCGTGTTGTTGCCGCACCCATGATCGAAAAGAGTGGTGATCTGGCGGCAATTTTAACGAACCTTGGGGAGAATGATATCCTTTTTATCGATGAGATCCATCGCCTCTCATCGGCCATCGAAGAGGTTCTTTACTCGGCGATGGAAGATTTTCGTCTTGATATTATTATCGGAAGTGGCCCTGCTGCTCAGACAGTCAAGCTCGATCTACCGCACTTTACTCTCATTGGTGCCACAACAAGGGCAGGTATGATTAGTAACCCGCTTCGTGATCGCTTTGGGATGCATTTTAGGATGCAATTTTATACTCCTGATGAGTTGGCGCGGATTGTCACCATAGCAGGGCGTAAGTTGGGCAAAGAGCTTGAACCAGACGCGGCTTTTGAGATTGCCAAGCGCTCACGCGGCACACCTCGTATTGCGCTACGCATCTTGCGTCGTGTGCGTGATTTTGCCGATATCGAAGATAGCCCAGCGATTACTTTGGCTACTGCCAGTCACGCTCTTGAAGAATTAGGGGTGAATGCCCACGGTCTTGATGAGCTTGATCTTTCGCTACTTCGACTTCTTGCGGAGGCTAAGGGGCGTCCTTTGGGACTCAATACTTTGGCTGCTGCTTTAAGTGAAGATGCAGAGACGATTGAGGATGTTATTGAGCCCTATCTGTTGGCCAATGGCTATCTTGAGCGCACCGCCAGGGGTCGCATCGCCACGCCACGAACATATGAGATCACGGGTCTATCCCCTGGTTCTCAACCGACTCTTTGGAGCGAGTAGTGCGCCCGGTTGTTTTTCTATCGGCTCTTTTTTTGGTCATGCTTTATTGGATGGCCGATCTTTATCGCCCATTTCTTGTTGATTTAGCAATAGCAACACTTCTTGCCATCGCAACAGCAAGCCTACGAGAGAATATCGAGAGGCGTCTGCCATGCCCATCGACGGTGCGCCGGCCACTGATGGCTGCGATCGTTATGACGCTGGGGCTTGCCTTTGTTCTCTTTGGGCCCATTCTCTATTTCGTTGTCAATATCGCCTTTCAAATCGAATCGATTTCGACCTTTGTTGGGCAGCTTTCCAACCTAAAGGGGATGTTAGAGGGGTGGCTTGAGCAGCTCCCACCTTCACTTGCTTTTATCAAGACAGAGGTAGAGAAGCTTTTTTACGGCTTTGAGCATCAGCAGTTCACGCAAGATATGATTAATCTGGCTACCCAAATGGGTAAACAAAGCCTACTCTTTTTGTGGGATATTGTCCTAATTCTCACTTTTTACTTTTTTGCCCAACTCTATGGTCAAGATATTATCCACTTTCTGGGGCGGGTCTCGCCACTATCTGAGAGTGATAATCGTCTGATCTATACCGAAACAAGCCAAGTGATGGGTGTGGTTTTTTACTCCTCGCTCGTGACAGCTATCCTTGAGGGTGCTCTCTTTGGGATACTTGTTGCTTTTTTTGGTTATGATCCAATCTTTTTTGGTATCAGCTATGGATTTGCCTCGCTTGTTCCTGTTTTGGGTGGTGTGATGATGTGGGGGCCGCTGGCGTTGGTTGAGCTTTCGGCTGAGCACTATGAAAATGCGATTGTCATTGCTCTTTATTCGATTATTATCATCTCGGTTATTGCCGATACCTTTGTCAAACCAATTATCATCCAGATGATTAATCGTAGATTGTTGAAAGCTTCACGACATAAAGCTCAAGCCGGGGAGCCAGTTTCGGCAGGTATCAATCCGCTTCTGATCTTTTTTTCAATTGTAGCAGGACTTTCGGCTTATGGCTTTTGGGGGGTTATTCTTGGGCCAGCTATTACAGCTCTTTTTATCTCGATTCTCAAAATTTATGGGATGCTTAAGCTCCCATCTACTGAAGAGAGCTAAGCTTTACATATACTCGTTTTTGAATGAGACATAGCGTTTTGCGGAGGCGTAAATCTCACTAACCTCCTCATCCGTTAGCTCCCTCACAACCTTGGCGGGGCTACCCATGATGAGACTCCTTGGGGGAAAGACCTTATTTTTGGTCACAAGTGAACCAGCCCCAACAATCGACTCTTTGCCAATAACAGCACCATCAAGGATCGTTGCACTCATCCCGATCAAGCAGGCATCTTCAATTGTACATCCATGAAGCATCACACGATGACCAACAGTAACATCGTTTCCAATGTGTGTAGGATAGCCATCACTTTCATCAGCTTTTTTGTGATGAGTAACATGGATCATTGATAGATCCTGAATACTTGTGCGCGCGCCAATCGTGATGTAGTGAACATCGGCGCGAATAACCACACCATGCCAAATCGAGCTATCTTCGCCAATGCTGCAGCGGCCAATAACTGTAGCATTGGGTGCGATAAAGACATTATTGCCAAATTGTGGCATCCAGTGTTTAAAAGGGAGAATCCAGCTCATTAACTTTCCTTAAGTAGTTTTGAAATAAGGCGGTTACTGCGCGAGTTAACCTCTTTGATACTCGCTTCGTGGAGTTTTGCGGTAAACTCCTCAAGTTTTTTCTGACTATCAATGCGTTGTTTGCCTTCTGGCTTCAGACGCACATAGGTTCCATCGCTTTGAAGTTCTCTTGCCTGGACATTGTCGGCCAACTGAAGCTTGAGGATTTCATGCATTTTTCGGCAAATCTCAGGATCACTCACAGGTGTCATCAATTCGATGCGGTTTTCAAGATTTCGTGTCATCCAATCGGCACTACTGAAGTAGTAGTGGGGATTTGAATTCTTAAAATAAAAAATCCGTGCGTGTTCGAGATATTTACCCACAATCGAAATTACCCTGATTGTCTCGCTCACACCAGGAACCCCAGGTCGCAGACAGCAGATACCACGCACGATAAGATTTATTTTGACACCTGCCTGACTGGCTCGGTAGAGCGCACGAATGATGTCCGTATCAACAAGAGCGTTCATTTTAGCGATAATCTCACCATTGCTACCAGCTTTTTCTTCTTGCTCGATTAGCTCAAGCACCTTCTTTTTAAGCCCAAAAGGCGCCATTGTGAGCGTTGAGAGCTTGGCATATTTGCTAAATCCTGTTAAATGGTGGAAGAATTTCGTTGCATCTGCGGCGATCTCCTCATTCGAGGTAAAAAAGCCAATATCTGTGTAGACGCGCGCGGTTGCGGTGTTGTAATTACCCGTTGAGAGGTGGACATACTTTTTGAGCCGCCCCCCCTCTTTTTTGATCACCATCGCAATCTTAGCGTGAACTTTAAGCCCCTTGATGCCATAGATCACATGAGCGCTTGCCTCTTCGAGTGCTTTCGCCCAGTGGAGATTATTCTCTTCATCAAAGCGAGCCTTAAGCTCCACAAGAGCCGTAACCTGCTTACCCTCTTCAGCTGCACGAATTAATGCTTTAACAATGGGTGAGTTGGTACCGGTGCGATAAAGCGTCATCTTGATCGAGAGGACATCAGGATCATCGGCGGCATCATTGATGAACTTCACAACAGGATCGAAACTCTCGAAAGGATGGTAGATCATCACATCTTGTTTGTCGATATGCTCAAAGATCGATCCTTCAAGATCAAGTGGTGGTAGGATGCGCGGTGTAAAGGGTTTAGCTGTTAGGTGGGCAAAATCTTTAATCCCGACAAGCTGCCAAAACGAGCCAAAGTTAAGCGGCATCGAGTAGGAGTAGATATCCCCTTCATCGACAGTAATATGCGAGGCAATAAAACGATAAAGATCAAGATCGGTTGTCTTCTCTATCGAAAGCTTAACAAAATTGCCTCGACGCCTAAGCCGCAATCCCTCTTCCATTAATTCAAGAAAATCACCCGCCTCATCCTCTTCGATGTCAATGTCAGCGTTGCGTGTCACACGAAACGGGGTTGAGCTTATAAGCTTATAGCCAGTAAAGAGGTCTTCGATATGGTTGCGTACAAGCGATTCAATTGGGATGAAAATGTTGCGCTCAATCTCAATAAAGCGAGGAAGAACGCGAGGAATGCGAACCAATCCAAACTGAATCTCATCGCTTTCAGTATCCTTGAGCTTCACGGCGAGGGCAAAGCTAAGGTTGTTCATGTGAGGAAAAGGATGGGTCGAATCAACAGCGATGGGAATGATGACAGGGTAGAGGTTGGTAAAAAAGTAGCTATCGGCCTTTTTTTGCAAGACAACATCCAACTCGTTATAGTCGGTGATAAGTAATCCCTCCTTGGCCAGTTTAGCGATAATATCTGCCAAAAGGCTCTCAACCTCTTTTAATTCGGCATGAATATAGCGTCGAATTTCGGTTAGCTGTTGCAAGGGGGTAAGACCATCAGCGCCGTGGGCATTGATTCCCTCTTTGTACATCTCCTGAAGTCCGGCGACACGGATCATATAAAACTCATCCAAGTTTGTTCCATAAATAGCAATAAACTTCAATCGCTCAAGAAGGGGAGTGGAGGTATTGCGTGCCTCCTCCAGTACACGACTATTAAACGCAAGCCATGAAAGTTCTCGATTAAAGTAGAGTGAAGGGTCTTTGAGATCGATCATCATCGTTCCTGATCTAATTTTTGCCATATGATATACCAATCGATCTTTAAGATGCTTGAAAAGAGAGCGCAAAACCCCTTATTGATGAAAAAATTGTGGGTAGATGGTCATCATTTGACCAAGAATTCGCTCATCTCTCCATAAGAGGTAAACAATAAACTTTTTTAGCTCTTGTTACTGCGATAAAAACTTACTTATACTACCCCCATTTGCAAGATAGAAAAACGATCCTCCATTATTCCCACCTGATTTGTAACCCTAAGCAACATTGTTGAACTCTTCTTTTTTATTCTTGATCGCCTCCAGATAGAGATTCATCGGTTTTTGAT
>JAINCO010000030.1:0-3165 GCA_036574095.1 Campylobacterales bacterium
TCAACCAGGAGTGCGGTTAGCAGATGCTTGATTTAATCGTTGTGAGTATTACAGTTTTTTTGGGACTAAAAGGAATATTTAATGGATTTTCGAAAGAGCTTTTTGGCCTCATAGGTCTTGTTGGAGGCGTTTTTTTGGCATCAAGATTGGCTCATGGGGTGGGTGAGACGGTCAATGTTTTTCTTGGTTTTGAAAATCCTAAGACAATCGCACTCATTGGGTTTGCCTTAACTTTAGCTCTCTTTTGGGTTGGTTCATTGGCGGCTGGCTCATTTCTGGGAACTCTTTTAGAAAAAAGTGGACTAGCGGTCTATGATAAGCTACTTGGTTTTCTCTTTGCGGCTGGAAAAATCTTCTTCTCGTTTGCCATTATTGCCTATGCGCTTAGTAATGTTACTTTTATCTCTAAGGCGATGCATAAATTTACCGACAATAGTCTCATCTATCCTATTCTTGTGGCTGTAGGGGGAACTATCGTCAAAATTGATCCTTCGATATTAACAAAAGAGAGTGATCTAAATGTCACTGTTGGAGATGAGGCGATGAAGGCCCATCTACAGGGAATGAAGGAGCAAGGTGATGGTCGACGATAGCAAGAGAGTAGTCACGTCTCAAGCAAAATGTGAAGCAGAATTTACTGCGTTACTTGAGCGCTTAGGTGCAATCCTTAAACGCAATGGTCTTAAAAATACCCATCAACGAGAAGTAATTTTACGCCTTCTTTTTGATCGCCCTGGTCACCATACGCCTGAACAGATCCATGAACAACTTAAAAAAGAGGCGCCTGATCAAAAGATTGGTATTGCTACGATCTATCGTGCTCTCTCATTACTTGAAAAAGAGGGGCTGATTTCTTCTATTAGTTTCGGTGCTAGTGGCAAAAAATATGAACTTGCCGATCCCACACATCATGATCACATGATTTGCAGAGGGTGCAGTAAAATTATCGAGTTTTTTGACGAGCGAATCGAAGAGATGCAGCGCGAAATCGCCCGTCGCTATCAATTTGAGATGGAGGACCACATGATGCAGATTTTTGGTCTATGTAGTGAGTGTGTCGAAAAAGGTAGAAAATGACTCTATTTGAGAATCAGTATGAGCAGCAGCGAATCGCCAAAGCTACAGAGCTAAGGGAACTGGGGCTTAATCCCTACGAGAACCGTAGTCGACGAGATACACGATGTGCTGAGTTCCTTGATCGCTACGCTTTCTTGCATGAAGCAGAGAATCGAAGGGATGAGAGTGCAACAGCTGTGGTGGCAGGACGCATTAAATTTTTGCGTCATATGGGCAAAGCAAGCTTTGTCAAGATTGAAGACGAGAGTGGAATGCTTCAAGCCTACATCAGCCGTGACGAAATTGGAGACGAGGCGTTTAAGATATTCAAGAAGCTCTATGAAGTTGGTGATATCATTGAGGTTGAGGGCTTTCCCTTTGTGACCAATAGTGGTGAGCTCTCGATTCATGCACGAACATTGATGCTTCTAACCAAGGCTATCTGTCTTTTGCCTGAGAAGTTTCATGGTTTGACTGATATGGAGACGCGTTATCGTCAGCGCTATCTTGATCTGATCATGAACAAGGATGTAAGGGAGGTATTCCGTACGCGCAGCCGTATCGTCTCCATCATTCGTCGTTTTTTTGAGGAAAAGGGGTTTTTAGAAGTAGAAACACCAATGATGCACCCAATTGCTGGCGGTGCTAATGCGCGTCCCTTTGTTACCTACCATAATGCCTTGGGTGTTGAGCGCTATTTGCGCATTGCGCCAGAGCTCTACCTTAAGCGTTTGATCGTCGGTGGTTTTGAGGCTGTTTTTGAGATTAATCGAAATTTCCGCAATGAAGGTATGGACCATACGCACAATCCCGAATTTACAATGATTGAGTTCTACTGGGCCTATCATACCTACGAAGATCTAATGAAGCTAACAGAAGAGCTTTTTAGGCACCTTTTTGCTGAATTGAATCTTCCTTTGCAGCTTCCTTATGGTGATCTTCTCATCGACTTTTCAACCTTTGCTCGCTATAGTTATAATGAAGCAATCATAACCATTGGCGGTGTACCTGAGTCGGCCTTGGCCTCACTTGAGAGTGCTTGGGAGTATCTCAAATCTCAAGGAGTTGAGGTTGAGCGTCCTGCTAGCTATGGGCATGCATTGGCTGAGCTTTTTGATGCGTTTGTTGAGGCTAAGCTGATCAACCCAACCTTCATTACCGATTTTCCTATTGCCATTTCACCACTGGCGCGACGCAATGATGCCAATCCTGAGATCGCTGACCGATTTGAGCTTTTTATCGCAGGCAAGGAGATAGGTAATGGCTTTAGTGAGCTTAATGACCCAATTGATCAGTATCACCGTTTTGCTGCACAATTGGAGGCCAAAGAAGCGGGAGATGATGAGGCTCATGAGATGGATGAGGATTATGTTCGCGCCTTAGGATATGGTATGCCTCCAACAGCAGGGGAGGGTATTGGTATCGATCGTCTTGTGATGCTTCTAACAAATCAACATAGTATTCGTGATGTTCTTCTTTTTCCAGCGATGAAACCACTACACCACGAGATCAAAAAGGATAACGAATGAGTTTTTTAGCCCAGAGTGACCCCAAAGTTTACCAGATTCTTAACGATGAACTGCATCGACAAACCTATCATCTGGAGATGATTGCCAGTGAGAACTTCACATTTCCTTCTGTGATGGAGGCTAGTGGCTCGATTTTTACCAATAAATATGCCGAAGGCTACCCCTACAAACGCTACTATGGTGGTTGTGAATTTGCTGATGCGGTTGAGCAATTGGCCATTGATCGCGCCAAAGAGCTTTTTGGATGTGCATACGCCAATGTCCAGCCGCACTCTGGAAGTCAGGCTAATGGTGCTGTTTTTACAGCATTATTAAAGCCGTATGACAAGATTCTTGGAATGGATCTCTCCCATGGAGGTCACCTTACGCACGGTGCCAAGGTCAACTTCTCAGGACAAAACTACCATAGCTTTAGTTATGGTGTGGAACTTGATGGCTACATCAATTATGACAAAGTAGCCGAGATTGCACGCATTGTCCGTCCAAAAATGATCATTTGCGGCGCCTCAGCCTATAGTCGCGCAATCGACTTTGCTCGTTTTCGTGCTATTGCTGATGAGGTAGGGGCGTTGTTATTAGC
>JAINCO010000031.1:0-8317 GCA_036574095.1 Campylobacterales bacterium
TTTATTTTATACCTACAATTGCAGCGCTAAGGAATTGGCTAACACGCAGCGGCTTTGTTGATATCAAAGTGTTAGCAACAAAGCCTACTGATACTACCGAGCAGCGCAAAACCGAATGGATAAATGGACAGAGTCTTGAGGATTTTCTCGATCCTATTGATCCTTCTAAAACAATTGAAGGGTATCCTGCGCCGCGTCGTGTCTATATACAAGCAAGGAGGAAGTAGTGGCTAAAGAAAAAGAGATCATTGAGGAGAAGGGGTCAAGTAGCGAGGGTAGCTACGAACTTCGCACACATAAAAAAATTAATCAGGTTTTATCGGGTAAAATCGTAGAACTGCGTGATGGATATGCAAAAGTCTCCCTGGTGGCGACCGAAGAGATGGCCGCTGATGAGATGGGGCTTGTACATGGAGGTTTTACCTTTAGTGCTGCCGATTTTGCTGCGATGGCAGCTGTTAATCATCCTAATGTCGTCCTTGTGGGGGCAAAGACGCGCTTTTTAGCCCCGATGAAGGTTGGCGATGAAGCGATTTTCGAAGCAAAAGCAAGCCATACAACGACAAAAAAACGCGATGTATCCGTCACAGCTGTTGTGAATGGGATCAAGATTTTTGAAGGGGAGTTTGCGACGGTTGTTCTTGATCGTCATGTCCTCAAGATGAGTATCACCTAAGCCACGCAAGCCAGTGGGGGATATTTCTCCTCTCTCGCCCTACGCTTGAAAGCCCACCATGGCCAGGTGCCAAGACCATGGCATCATCAAACATCCCCTGAAACTTTTTAAGACTAAGGGCCATTGCTTTCGGATCTGAATAGGGAAAATCGACACGACCAATCGAATCTTTAAAGAGAAAATCACCTGTAAAAAGATGATCACCAATCTCAATAGCACTACAGCCTGGCGTATGGCCTGGAAAATGCCAGAAGGTTACCTTAATGCTCCCAATCTCGTAAGTTGTATCTGGTTCGACTGCCACATCGGCACGACTGGGTGGGGGCTGGATACCAAATTGGTTCCATTCAAGCATAAAAAGATCATCCTTAGGAACAAAAAGAGGAACACGCAGCTTGGATTGTAGTTCACCATTACTCCAGATATGATCAAAATGACCATGGGTATTGAGGATCGCCAAGGGGTTACTGGTTTGCTCTAACACCCAAGTGGTTGCCCCCATCCCTGGATCAATAATAATCTCCCCTTCAGGGAGTTTAACGATATAACAATTGGTCTCGTAGCTGCCCATGGGATGGTGAAGAACTCTCATGGGTGACTTACCATCATTGAATCATCTTTGGGATCGAGGTGGATTGTCACAATCCATGCCGCATCGTTGCGAAGCGCCTTGATACGCTCCTCTATTAAATCGCCTGCATGGTGTGCTTCTAACAAAGAGATTGATTCATCAAAAACAAGATGAACATCAACAATGTAGGTATTGCCCGAGCGACGCGTGCGTAGGTAGTGGTAGCTTTTAATGCGTGGGCTTGCACTCATGATGACTCGCTTAATCTCTTCGACCAACTCCTCATCAAGGGCGCGATCCATCAACATCAGGATGCCTTCCTTGATGATCCCATAAGCGCTATAAATAATATAAAGAGCAATCACGATGGCAATTAGAGGATCGAGCCAATCAGCTCCTGTTGCCCAGATGACCGCGAGTGAGGCAAGAATGCCGGTATTTGAAAAAAGATCAGATTTGTAATGGAGAGCATCAGCTTGAACAACAAGGTTGCCAGTTTTACGCGCGACATAATCCAAAAAGAGAACAAGTGCCAATGTGATCACCATCGACGCACCCATCACCCAGACTGCCATCTCAAGGTGTTGTGTGGGGGCACCAGTCACGATTTTATTGATGGAGGCGTAGATGATAAAGAGTCCTGAGAGGGTGATAATAGCCCCCTCAAAGACCCCGGCTAATGCCTCAACCTTGCCACGCCCATAGTTAAAAAGTTCATCGCTTGGCTTTTCGGCTTGTCGAATCGCAAAATAGTTAAAGAGCGAAACAACAAGATCTAATATTGAATCGATAGCGCTTGCAAGGACAACGATCGCCCCTGAGGCCAGGCCAACGATCAATTTGATCATAATGAGGATAAAGGCAGTTATGGACGAGATAATCGTCGCCTTGCGCTGAAGGCTCATAGGCTCCAACCTCACAACTCCCTGTCGGCAAATTCGGCGATACGACCGCGCATTACTTTCGTCATCTTGATCGCACCGATCAGGTTGCTTGTTTGGGCGTGTTTAAGCATAATCGCCAACGCATTATTGTAGCGAGAAAGATGGGGGTGATCAATTTGATTCAAATCACCTAAAATCACAACCTTACTCCCTTCAACAACACGGGTAAGCATCAACTTATTGACCATTGCCGAGGCATTTTGCCACTCATCAAAAATCATATAGCCATTGAGATTGGTACCGCGCATCTGATTGATATTGATTGGCTTAATGTTGTTTTTGGCCATAAACTCTTCAGTCGAGAGAACGGGAGCCGATTTACCCTGTTTGAGCCTCTCATCAAATTCCATCTTTTGGTAGGCAGCAACAGCGTCATAGAGTGGATAGGTAAAGACAGAGAGCTTGGCCCACTCATCACCTTTTAAAAACCCTAACTGCGCCGCCGTATCACCCGCTGTCACAGTATTGCGACAGTAGATAATCTGATCGATCCCGCTTTCGTGATCATTTAAAAGCGCGATCGCTCCTTGCATCGAAAGAAGGTTTTTGCCACTCCCTGTCACACCTGCGCAGACAACAATAGGAACATCTTTATCAATAAGCATATTCAAAAAGAAGATCTGTTCTTTATTTCTGGGTTTAACAATAAGGCGGCGCAAGCGCTCTTCATTGATGATTTCGATTCCCGTTGGCTTATAAAAGGCCAAAATATGCTCGCCAGTCTCTTCAACTACAAATTCGATGTTGGTAAAAAATGAGAAATTTAGTCCCCAATCTTGCGGCCTTGAGCCTTGAATGTGCTCTTTTTGGGCCTCTTTGATCGTGACAACTTCAACAAACGATAGCTCGTCGATGTCACTGACACGGTTGGTGCGAAGTGGCGAGGCTTTGAGTTTGAGCGAGCGCGCGCGAATGCGCATCGCGCTATCATTGCTAATCACTTCACACTCAGGGAAATATTGGGCTATTTCAAGGATTTTTCGGTCATTGATGATATTGGAGGCATCTTTTGAGGAGAGGACTTTGTAATCTTTTTTACTCACAAGCTCAAAAACCGCACGACCAATCGTCACCTTCACGACAGAGAGCTTGTCGCCATGTATATCAAGGTCAATCTGCTCGTAGGTATTCCCCTGCTCCTCAAGGATCCGGTTAAATTCACGCGCTTGAAAATTGATATCATCATAGCCGCTCTTTTTAGCATCGATCTCATCAAGAACGGTTTCGGGGATAATGACACGGTTCGCCCCATCATTTGATAATAAGAATATATTATAAGCATTATCGAGAATAACTGATGTATCAACGATATACAAGTGATTCATACACGCTCCGTTGAGTGTTGAAAATGATTGCGACAGACACGTTGGATCGTCTCTAAAAGAGCAAGGTTATCAACTGGTTTATAAACAACTGCTTGTGCCAGGTGACTCTGGTGTGCCTCGTCACGGTAGGCAGTTACGACGATACATGGTATTGTTGTATCGATCTCTTTAATTTTGGCAATCATCTCAACCCCGTTCATTATAGGCATTTCGATGTCAGTTAAGACGATATCAGGGCGTTTTTCAAGGAAAATTTCAACACCTTTGGCACCATTGTCAGCTAGCCAGACCTCCTTAAAACGCCTCCTAAGGAATTTGGCTAACATCTCCCTGATAATCTCTTCATCTTCTGCATAAAGAAGTGTTATATGTTTAAGATCATCACAATCACCCATGAGGAAGCCCTATTGTAAATTTAACGCGCTCAGAATCAAGATTTTCAAAGGCAATACGCCCACCAAACTGCCGCTCGATGATCAGCTTGGCGGTGTAAAGTCCCAAACCAGCTCCTTCATTTTTCTTTTTTGTCGAGAAATAAGGTTCAAAAATGCGCTCAGCTATCTGCGAATCGATCGCGCCGCCGTTGTTTTCGATTTCGATAAGAATTTCATTGTTGTTGCGAAGGACACGAACAGCAATATATCCACGATACCCCGTCTTAACCTGTCGTTTGCGCAGGCACGCCTCCCTGGCGTTAGTAAGGATATTCAGGAGTGCTTGTGCCAGTTGTGCCCAAGGGCCTCGAATGGAGCCAGTTTCGACGATATCAATACTTAAGCGAATATCGTCACTCTCCAAGCCTACTTTGAGCAAAGAGAGGCTACGCTCGACAACACGCGCAACATCGGCTAACTCTGCTTTATCATTCTCTTGAGGCTCAAAGAATGTAGAGAATTTGTCGATCACAGATGAGAGTTCTGTGAGAATATGTAACGCTGATGCTGAAAGCGTTGCGAGATTATTCTCTTCAAGCTCGCCAAAACGCCACGCATCCTGGATCTCTTGGATAATAGCTGCAACTTTAGCAATAGGCTGGCGCCAGTGATGGGCTATATTAGATAACATCTCACCCATAGCTGCCTGACGGCTTTGGTGCATTAACATCATCTCTTTTTCGCGACTCTGTTTTACTTCAGTTGCAACGCGCTCTTCAAGATTTCGATTTAAATCTTGTAGCGCCTCCATCGCTTCGTGTTCTTTACGTCTTAGCTCTCGTTCATTCGTGATGTCAATGGCCATACAGTGAAAATGGTCAATCACACCTCGTTCGTCTGCCTGAGGCTTGATGCGGTGCAAAACCGGAAGTAGTCCCCCTGGACTCTTAAGCTCAAGCTCACACGAAGGTGGCTCAATTCCCGTCAGCGCAATTTTTAGCTGTTTATGCCATTGATCAAGACTCTGCGGAGAGACTAAATCTTCAAAGAGAATGCGATCTTCTTGTTTTAAGCCCAACATTATTTGTGCGGTCTGATTTATCTGAGAGATGACCCCATCGCGCTGAATCGTATAATAGGCAAAAGGGGCTTCGTTGTAGAGCCTCTCAAACTCATCGCGTGCACTTTTGGCTTCTTCAACTAAAAAAATACGCGCAAGGGTGGCGGCAAAAACAGCAGCAAACTCTTCTAAAAGCCGTCGATCATCCTCCTTGAAGCCACCCTCTTTATTGGCTAGAGCGAGCATCCCCATCTTGCGTCCCTTAAAGAGTGCCGGAACTCCTAAAAACTCGCGGATTGGGATATGGCCAGGAGGAGTTCCGACACTAGAGGGGTGGGAGGATGGATCATTAACAAGAACAGTTTTGGCCTCATCAAGAACCAAGCCGCCCAATCCACTTGGTTTTTCAAAGACAACCGTTTTTCCGGCAACTCGACAGAGGTGATAAATATCGCGCGTCATTGTCGGGCACATGAGATATCCGGTCTCTTTGTCAATATAACCGGCAAACCCAAACTCTGCGCCAATCTGTTTTAACGAGATAGCCAGCGCCTTGTCACACACTTCCTCTAATGTTTCAGATTCGAGTATTCCACCCCAGAAGTTTGCTGCTCCCTCGATCGGTGGTCTTGTATCGTTGGTTTGTTGAAAAAGACGCTCTTTGGCTTCACGCTGTATGCGCAGATAGTATCCCAACGGCTCAACAAGCGTGCGCAGCTCATCGATCTCTACCCCAAAATCCCTATTACCCCACCTCCACAAAGCAACAACCCCCACGGGTGAAGGTGAGGCATCTTTGGGGATAGGGACGATCATGGCTCCCGTCACTCCTAACCACTCTTCAAGATCACTAGGGCGATAACTATTCTCTGTAGCGTAATCAAGAACAGTGATAGGCTTGTCGTTGACAAGTGCCTCGATCAGTGCCGTTCGACCCGTTGGTGAGGGGTGAATCACTTTATTACTGACACCCTCAAGTCCAAACGAAAGACGAACAACCAATCTACCTCCGGCTGCAGGGTCGGCCTCCATAATCGCGCCTGCTTGGGCTCCCATCATCGAGAGCCCTTGCAAAAAAAGGTGAAATGCCTGGGTTTTTGGGATGGATGCGGTGAGATTTTGCGCCATCATCGCAACGCCCTTAGCTACTTCAGCTCGCATCTAACCCTTCACATTATTTTTGTTTGATTATATCGCTAAGCT
The DNA here is from genome assembly GCA_036574095.1 of Campylobacterales bacterium. Lineage (GTDB taxonomy): Bacteria > Campylobacterota > Campylobacteria > Campylobacterales > UBA6016 > JAINCO01. The sequence continues at coordinate 6,154 of JAINCO010000031.1, forward strand.
CATTAAGCTCAACTGAATGATATAGGATCAACATCGATTATTCCCGAACTGATGCAAGAGAGGGCCTGTAGCAGTACCTTGCTTGATAGTGCACGCACCATAATATAAAAGCGCCACTCATCATTCATCCGCTCAATAGGTGCTGTTCCCCACCCAACAATCTCAACCTCAGTGAATGATCGAAGAAGCTTTAGTGCAGCTTCCATTTGCTGCTGTGCTATGTATTGTTTTTTATGGACAAATAGGATGCGTGCGAGTTTACGATGGGGAGGAAAGAGTTCGCGACGCGCATCTGTCTCTTCAACCAACAACCTATCATAATCCTCTAAGTAGGGTGCAATTCGCTCAGGATAGGCACTGATAATCATCACTCTCCCCTCCCTTTGTCGGCCACTTCGTCCAGCGATCTGAATCATCGTCTGAATCGCTTTCTCTTTAGCGCGAAAATCGGCAGAGGTCATCAGATAATCGGCACCCCATATAATCGTAAGCCCCACCCGTGGATAGTCGTGACCTTTGGCAACCATCTGAGTTCCAACCAAAATATCGATCTCTCCTTTGCTAAATGATGATAAAATTGTACGCAGTCTCGTTTCGCTGGTAATCTCATCACGGTCAAACTTGGCAATGCGCGCTTGGGGAAGAAGCTCTTGAAGTCGCCCAACCATCTCCGCCGTTCCCAGCCGCTGCGCCTCAAGAGTCGTGCCGCCACATGAGGGGCAATGGGTGGGGATGGGGGCTTGATGCCCACAGTAGTGGCATCGCATGGAGCCACTGCTACGATGCAAACTCTTAGCAACGCTACAATGAGGACACTCGATCGTAGCGCCACAGTCTCGACAGATAAGATATTTAAAGTTGCCGCGTGTCGGGACAAAGACAATGGACTGTTCTTTTTTGGCAAGTGCGGATGCGAGTGCATCAATCATGCGCCCAGGTATCTCATCCGAAGGTGGGATAAACTCATAAACACGGTGTGACGCATGGTGTGTTCCTTTAAGCCGCACAGAGGGAAAACGGCTCCAGCTTGTCACCGATGGGGTTGCAGAACCCAGAATAACAGGTATAGAGAGTCGATCGCCTAACGCTATGGCAGCATCTCTGGCATGATAAAGAGGGCGTCCTGAGGCTTTGTAGGAGTCATCGTGCTCTTCGTCCACAACAATCAATCCTAAGTTTACAACGGGCAAGAAGAGTGCCGAACGCGCCCCTGCAACAACCCGCACCTCCCCTGATTCGATGCCTTCAAGAATCTGGCGTTTGCGTGCTTTGGATTGCTTAGAGTGCCAAACAGCAACCATCTTGTCAAAGTAGTGCTTCAGTCGCTTCTCCATTTGGGGTGTAAGGCCAATTTCAGGCATCAACAAGATAGCCGACCCCCCAGCAGCAAGCGTCTTGGCTATCGCTGCGGCATAGATTTCGGTTTTGCCACTTCCTGTATCACCAAAAAGAAGTGTTGTGCGCGGCTGCATCACCTCCTTGAGTGCCTGGGATTGGCGCAACGAAAGAAGCGGAGAGGCGAGCCCATCAGGAGGTGACAAGGTTGGTAACTGGCGCAAAAAAGGAAAAAAGAGCTCAAGGATCACGCCAAGCGGACTAAGATAGTAGGCTGCCAAAAGGCGGGCTGTTAGCCAATACCCTTCAGGAAGGTATCGCCCTGTAGGGTGCACCTCTTGGCAGGCAAAGGGGGGTTTTTCAACCTCAGCGACCACATACCCCTCTCGCCGTCGATTCCTGATGCTCACTTCGACATGGTCAGCAGGCTTTAACGGATAAGGTGAACTATAGGTTAGGGTACCTGTTGGCTGACCAACAACCGCTACGTCGTAGTAGTAAAGCTCTCGTTGCAAAGCGGCTTTAATCCATCTTTTTTTATAAAATCATTAAACAATATAATAGCATGATCAAGCTCATCACGCAAGGTTGCGATATGGGGTGATTGCGGGGAGGCACGCGTGAGCCATTGTAGCCAGTAATCTAAATCATGAATTCGTCCAAGTTGCGATTGTGCCTCTTTGCAAGGAAGAAGAATCTTTTCATGACGCTCAAGATGTTCAGCGACATAGCGGACTCTCTTGCATGCCTTGCGTAATTCATGGGATAGTGGGATGTCAAAAAAGCTCCCTTTTTGAAGTTGTTTTAAAAGCTGGCAACTCTTATCGCA
>JAINCO010000032.1:0-2822 GCA_036574095.1 Campylobacterales bacterium
TTGACTCTTTGCTTCTTGAACGGGTAGAGGGGGAGTTGATGTTGTGTTGGTATCACTCTTAACTTCAGGGGCTTTTGTTGCTTGTTGTACGATCATGACAATAGCAGCTGCAAAAAAGAGAAGCATAATTCCAAACAAAGAGAGCCTCTTGAGCTTGCGTAAGCGTGCAAGCCGCCACTCTTGCTCTAATCTGTCATAATGCCTCATTCATCCATCCTTGTATCCATTGCGGCAATTTCAATATATTTGTTTTCAATTTTTGCTCTATTGATTTTATGTGGTGCAGTGGCGTCAAAATAGTCATAGATATCAAAAAGCTTATACATTAACTTGTTAATATTGCGAAGATTTCCCCCTGTTAATTTATGAATGAGTTTATAATTGCGTGGCCTAAAGGCTCCTAAAAGTTGGTAGAGATTATTTTTGATGAGCTTTTTCTCAATGAAAACCTTTGTCTCCTCGAGATTAAGACTTTTAAGCTCGATCATCTCCCAGATGCGAGTCTTAAACTGCTCCATCGCCAATAGCTCTTCAGAGGCTGTTTTGTGAACGACGATAACAAACTTAAAAATGCGAGTATCAGCTAAAAGTCTAAAAACTTCCATTTTCTCGACAGGATAAAGTTGTGCTTCATCAAGAAGAATAATGGCACGATCAGCCGGAAGTTCAGCCTTAATCTCTTCTAAGAGTTTGGTAAAGCTGCGTGTTGTTGGAGCTTTTTTGCCAGTAATGTCACTATAGATTCGCTTAAGATCGTGAAGTTCATCAAATGAGGGGGTTTCGAAGAGATAGATAGGACGGCGCTCCTTAAGTTCTTCATAAACTTTTCGAAGCATCATACTCTTGCCAGTCCCTGGTTTGCCATAAAGAAGGATCATTTTAAGTGGCTTTTCAAGAAGCTCCATGAGATTGGCCATTGATTCAGTCAAGCCGACGAGGTTGATGTAGTAGGCATCTCCTACCCGCTCGTCAAAAAAGAGCTCGCGAGCCATAGCATACTCTCCAGTAACCATTACTGCACCTGTTGTGCCATTGCCGTCATATTACTATCAACTGGCTTGGCCGATGATAAATCTTTTTCATCAAGTTTCTCGTACCCAAGGTCACGCAGCGTTGGTGTCTCTTCTTCTGAAGAGATGAGGTGGGTTGTGATGACGATAACAAGCTCTTTGACCGATTTACTTTTGACCTCTTGTTTAAAGAGATATCCAAGTAGCGGGATATCGCCTAAGAGTGGAACTTTTTTTTCTGTTAAACCATCTTCGTTGCTAATGAGGCCCCCAACGACAATACGCTCACCCTCTTTGACCTTGATGACAGCCGACATCTCTTTTTTAACAAGATCGGGCGGCATCGTTCGTGTGGCTACAGAGGTGCTGACACATTGCGTCGAATCACGACACTTGCTGATCGTTGGATTGATTTTGAGCATGATTTCATTTTGGTCATTAATCTGTGGCGTGATATCGAGCAAAATGCCAGCAAAGACCGATCCTAAAACCTCTGACGAGGCTGTTGTTGTTGCTGTTGTTGTGGTGGCTGTTGTACTTGAGAGTTTATAGTAGATCTGATCACCTGAGCTAATGACAGCTGGTTGATTGTTGATGGTTGTAATCTTGGGATTTGAGATTGATTTTACATCGCCTTGTGTTTTGAGAAAAGCAATCAGATTATTAATCGACATTGTCTTATCAAAGCGAAAAAAGCCACCAAAACGATCGCTGGTTGTATAGGTCATTGTTTGCCCTGTTGTCATCGCAACAGTTGCTGGGTTTGGACCCATCTGAGCAACACCACCTGCTCCAACTGTTACATTTTGGAAATTAAAAATTTGCGACCAGTCAATACCTGTTGTTTTAGAGCCATCAAGTGTTACTTCGAAGATCTTAACATCGATCATGACCTGTTTTTGAATACGAGAGAGAAGATTATCAAGATAGCGCTTGATGCGTTCATGCTGCTTTTTGGTTGCTGTGACGGTAATTAACCCAGCCTCTTTGTTGATAATGGGTGCTTGAACGATATAGTCATCTTGAGCTGTGTTAGCTGCCGCGAGAAGATCCTTTTCTAATCTATCCCAAAAAACAAACGTATCATCTGATTTTATAGCTATACCACTGCGCGAAGTTGCGCTATTGCTTTCTGAGCCCCCTGTTCCTCCAGTCGCGCTTGTAGTCGAGGTTTGGCTTGTGGCTGTCGTTGAAAGGGTGATATCGGTACTACTCGTTCCGCTTCGTTGCGTACTTAGGTAGTCAACACGATAGCTTTTTGTCTCAAGAGCCCAGATTTTGAGAATCGATCCTTTACGCTCATAACTAAGGCCATTTTCTGTAATGAGAAGATCTAAAAGCTCATCAAGAGTGACATTATTGAGGGAGAGGCGCATCATCTCACGCCCTAAAATCGCCATCGTTACATTCGAATCCTGGGGTGCGATGCTAAAACCACACTGGACACCAAGTTGTTCGAGTATTTCACTGATGACAATTCCCCTTTCAGCGTTAATAGTAAATAGCTGGCGGTCACAATTTCCTGCTACTAAAAGAGTTGAGAGCAATAATGGTGCATATCGAATCAGTCTCACGGGCTCCCTTTCTAAGGTACATTCTTTATTGTCATGGTTTGAATTTGGATACGTGAATCGGGCATCACGAGGTTAATTTCGCGAGAAATACCTCCTTTTAAGAGGCGTACTCGATCGCCTAAAAGAGCATCGAGCTTGTACCCCTCAACGGTGTCACCCGCACGATACCATCGATCGTTGATTTTTGCTTGATTGCCAATGATAGCAAAAAGAATTAACTCTGCCTCAGGTGGTTGAG
>JAINCO010000033.1:0-10280 GCA_036574095.1 Campylobacterales bacterium
AAAACAGTACATTGGTCGCGTTCAATCCACAAGATGGTGATATCATCATCAAATGAGGAAGAAGAAAAGTGTTGCATTTCTGCGACGAGTTCGTTAGGTGTAACTCTCTTCTTGAAGCTCTCCTCAAGATGAGTTCCAAAGATAACCCCCTTATCATTTGTCAATTCATTGACGCCGTCGCTGTAGCCCATAATCCTTGTCATGATATCGAGTTGGTATCTATCGATATTAAGCGTAACGTAATAACCCATGATCGGGGGGTTGTTGGCTGGAATTGAGATTACTGTTTTATCGGATTGTTCGATGTAGAGCGGGGGCATACCAAAATTGACGACTGAGAGTTCGCTTTTGGCGAGGTCAAGCATCAGAAAAAGAGAACAGACGATCTCCTCTTCAAGGATCTGCCCTCTAATAAAAGCGCAGTAGTCTCTTATGAGTCGTTCCAGATTGAAGTCATTCTTGCTTCGCGAATGGTCAATGGCATGGTTAAGAAAGGAGGCTGACTGAATCGCTGTAACAGATGCCGAGAGACCCTTACCCATCGCATCAACGATATAGAAGAGATAGAGGTTCTCACCGATTTTGGCTGTACCATAGGTATCACCACTGAGTATATCAAGAGGTCTGAAGTAGTTACGAAAGAGCCATCCTCCCTCTGCAAGATGGGTCAATTCGTCACGCATAATCTGGTTTTGTTTGCGTAGAGCGATCTCTTGCTGCTGCAGATGATAGTTTTCTTTGAGTCTTAGTAGTTCAACTTCAGCCTCTTTTGTACGGGCTAACTCTTCCATAGCCGCTTGAAGTTGGCTATTCTTGAGTTTTAGCTTTTCATTGGTGCGTTCTAATTCGTTTTTGAGGCTGATATACTCTACTTCTTTAAGAACTTTATTGATTGCTTCGTGGAGCTTGGGTATCAAGAGTGGTTTAAGAAGAAATCGGCTTACACCAATATCAATCGCTTCAATAAGGCGGTTGACATCGGAAAGAGCAGTTATGACGATAATTGGAACGCTGCGATCAATCTCTCTAATGCGACGGGCCATCTCAAGTCCGTCCATTCGTGGCATAATGACATCGGTGATAATCAGATGAGATGGCTTTTCAATAAAGGCTTGCACCCCCTCTTCGCCATTGGTAGCAACGACGACCTCCTCGAAGAGACGATTGAGCGATTTTTGAACTTGCATTCTGATCGCCTCTTCATCTTCGACATAGAGAACCCGATAAGGATGTTTTTGCCGAAGTGGAGGTTGCACGTATCTACCTTTCTCTCCTTTGTCGGAGGGTGTATGGATCTATCTTATGCTTTGTAGGCAGCAATCGCCTTATCTAAAATCTCTTTCGCTGCGGCCGCATCTTGGTACTCTTTGACCTTCACCCATTTGCCAGGCTCAAGCATCTTGTAGGTTTCAAAGAAGTTTTTGATGCGATCAAGGGTAATTTGAGGAAGATCGTTAAGGCTATTGATTTTGGCATAACGGGGATCGATCTTTGTGACAGGAACAGCAAGGAGTTTTTCATCTTGCCCGCTCTCATCCTCCATCACCAACACACCAATCAATCGGCAGGGGATGACGCTACCAGCCTGAAGGGGGTATTCATTAAGGACGAGAATATCAGCCGGGTCACCATCAGCGGCAAGAGTACCCGGGACAAAGCCATAGTTAGCTGGATAGAACATCGCGCTATACATGACGCGATCAACAACGACAGCACCAGACTCTTTGTCGATTTCGTACTTGATATTGCTTCCATAGGGGATTTCGATGACGGCTGTCACTTTGTCAGGGTTACTACCAGGGGAGAGTTTGCTAATATCCATAAGATGCTCCTAATTGTATTGGTGATGATATTGTAATCAGCGAGGGCTAAAAATTAGCTGTTACAACAGGGAAAATCACCCTCATCATAGGCGAAGGCGTCGCGAGGGTGATCCCCTTCGATAAACCAAAAGCCAAGAGCCCGAATTCCATCTAAAAGTTTTTGATAGGCCTTTCGTACTTCTTCGTCATTGCCCGCAAGCGAGAGGACAGTTCGCCGCTTTGGGCCAAGAATGACAGGAAGACTTGATAGCTCAATCGATGGGGGAACAGCACGCATCAATTCGATAAGGTCATTTTCACCGGTTAAAACAGTAACAGTGAGTCGAAGTGGTTTGGTGGTTGCGGGAAAGAAGCGCTCTAATGCTTCACGAACCATCGGATGGGCCATTTCGGGAAAACCGGGAACAAAAAAGTAGCGATCATCCAGAAAAAATCCCGGAACGCGGTTAATCGGGTTTGTTAAGAGCTTGGCGCCAGAAGGAAGATCGGCCATGCGAATCCGGTAAGGTCTGGCAGCTTGCCCAAATTGCTCTTCGATAAGAGCCAATGCCTCAGGGTGGGTGATTAAAGATCCATCACGAAATGCCCGCGCGGCAGCCTCTCTCGTGTAGTCATCGGGTGTTGCACCAATGCCACCAAAACTAAAAAGAACACCATCGGGGTCTTCTTTGATGAATGAGAAAACTCTATCGATGAGTGACGGATCATCTTTGATGATGAATGAGACCTTGAGTTCATAGCCTCGCTCTTGTAGGGCGTCGCGTAGAAAGTCAACATGGGCATCCCGCCTGCGGCCATTGAGGATTTCGCTTCCGATGATGACAGCATAAAAGGCGGGAGTTGTCATTGCTTAGAGCTTTGATTTGATATAGGCATCCATCTCATCGACGATTTCATCGATACTGCGCTCACCATTGATTTTGTGCAAAAGATGGTGTTGGCTATAAAAGGCCTGAATGTCAGCGAGGGGATCGGTATAGACTTTCATGCGGTTATTAAAGACTTCAACATTATCATCGGCACCGCGCGCACGACCTAAAACACGCTCGCGAGCAACCTCTTCACTGACAACAACTTCGATAACGCTGACAAGGGCAATCTCTGTTTGGTGGTGAAGCATCATATCAAGCGTGTTCATCTGCTCGACGCTGCGAGGAAAACCGTCGATGAGGATCACATCTTTGTCAGAGCTTTTAATCGCCTCAAGGATTGTGTGGATGACGATATCGATGGGAACAAGGTTGCCTTTAGAGACAAAACTATCGATAATGCGACCTCGTTCACTACCGCTCGCTACTTCCGCCCGCAGCAAATCACCTGTTGAGAAGTGAGCGTAGCTGCTGTTTCGTTGTGCAATGAGACTGGCATCGGTTGTTTTGCCGCTGCCGGGGGCGCCGATAATAAGAAAGAGTTTTTTCATCATATCTCCTTAAAAAGGTTATTTTTTATCGCGAACACGGATATGAATCTCGCGTAGTTGCCGTTCTTCTACAGGGCTTGGGGCGTTGGTTAAAAGACACTGGGCGCGCTGAGTTTTCGGGAAGGCGATCACATCGCGAATTGATTCGCTGTTGGTCAGTAACATAATAAGACGATCAAGCCCAAGGGCAAACCCGCCATGGGGAGGTGCACCAAATTTCAGTGCTTCTAACAAGAAGCCAAATTGCGCTTCGGTCTCTTCTTGGCTCATGCCAATCAGCTTAAAGACCTCTTGCTGGATATCGTCACGATGAATACGAATTGAACCGCCACCAATCTCATAGCCATTGAGCACAATATCATAGGCGATACTCTCGATCTCCTCGATGTTTTCACTATCGATTGTGCGCGGCATTGTAAAGGGGTGGTGAAGGGCCATCACCTTTCCTTCATCAATTTCAAACATCGGAAAATCGACGACCCAGAGAAACTCATAGCGGTTGGGGTCGGCCAAATTGAGTTTTCGCGCAAGCTCGATACGCAGGCGACCCATATAGTCAAGAACGACCTTCTTCTCTCCGGCACCAAAAAAGATAATCGATCCCTCGCTGGCACCGGTACGCTCAATCAAGGCCTTTTTCTCAGCATCACTAAGGAATTTAATGATCGGGCCTTGTAGCTCTCCCTCTTTTATACGAATCCAGGCAAGACCTTTAGCACCAAACTTAGCAACGAAGTTCGTTAGTTCATCGAGGTCTTTACGTGTGAGTGCATCGGCATTGGGAACATGGAGTGCCTTGATGCGGTTTTTGTGGGGCATCTGGGCGATTTGGGCAAAGACTTTAAGTTCAGTTGTAGCGAAGATATCAATAACATCAACCATTGCAAGATCATAGCGCAGATCAGGTTTATCTGAGCCATACTTCTCCATTGCTTCACGATAGCTTAGGCGTCGAAACGGAGGGGTGATCTCATGGCCAGCGGCTTTGAAGGCGGCAACAAGTAGCTCTTCGCACACCTTCATGACATCATTTTCATCACAAAAGCTCATCTCAACATCGACCTGCGTAAACTCAGGTTGTCGATCGGCGCGCAGATCTTCATCACGGAAGCAGCGGGCAATTTGAAAATAGCGATCAAATCCTGCAACCATCAAAAGCTGTTTAAAAAGCTGAGGGGATTGAGGGAGGGCAAAAAATTCACCATGGTGGATGCGGCTTGGAACCAAATAGTCTCGTGCCCCTTCGGGTGTTGATTTGGTCAAAATCGGGGTTTCAACCTCCACAAATCCCATCGCATCAAGCGCATTACGGATAGCCATCGTTACTTTGGATCGTAGGCGGAAGATCTCATAGGATTTGGGGTGGCGTAGATCAAGGTAACGGTAGCGCAGCCTCAAATCTTCATGGACGTGAGGATCGTGGATCCCAAATGGAGGTGTCTTGCTACGGTTTTCGATGGTAAGTTCATCGATAACGATCTCAATCTCGCCTGTTTTTAGCTTGGGGTTAGCCAATCCCTCACCCCGACGGCGAACTGTACCGGAGGCAATCAAGACAAACTCATCGCGCACCTGGCTTGCAATAGCATGCGCTTTTTCATGCTCACGAGGATCACAGACAAGTTGGATAATCCCGCTTCGATCACGCAAGTCAATGAAGATAACCCCGCCATGGTCACGATAGCTATTAACCCATCCGGCAACAGTGACGCGTTCACCCACATTAGCCACGCTCAACTCGGTACAATAATGCGTTCTCAACATAGTCCCTTTCCGATTCTTATGCACTCTTAATAGTAATCAGATGACATTTTGTGTGATTATACCTTACTCTGGCTAAGCCCCCCTTGAGGAGGGGGATAATTAGTTAAAGAGGGTAACTTTTGGCGTAGTCAGTAAAGGCTTTAAAGAGTTTGCTTTTGAATTTATTTTTGAAATGAATAATCCAAAGGTCGCGTTTAAGATCAAGCCCTTTGACCTTAATAGATCTAATAACACCACTGGCTAATTCATCGGCAACCGAGACACGAGAGACGCAGGCGAAACTCTCTCCATCATTTTTAAGAATCTGTTTGATTGCTTCAAATCCCCCAACCTCAAGATAGTCGTTGAGTGTGTATCGATTTTTAAGAACCTTCTCTTCAAAATATCTGCGTGTTCCCGATCCTTTTTCGCGCATCAGCCACTTTTTAGAGAGAAGCTCTTTAAGATCATACTCGCGTGTTGTATCAACGGCGCCGCCTGTAACGATACATAACTGATCATCTCTCCAGTGCTCAGTGGCAATTGCGGGATTACTCACATTCCCTTCGACAAAACCGATGTCAATTGCTCCGCTTAGAATTTGTGACGCGATTTCGTCAGTATTACCGATTCTTAGCTCGATTTGGGCTTCTTTGTTTAGTTTGCTAAATTCATAGATGATTATGGGAAGAATATAGTTAGCAATTGTCTGGCTTGCGCCAACAATAAGGTGGCCGCTAATCTCTTTATTAAGAAACTCATCTTCAATGGCGCGGACATCTTCGAGGATTTTGTAGGCTTTACTGTAAAGAACACGGCCATTTTCGTTTAGTTGGAGAGAGCGCCCGATTCGCTCAAAGAGCTTTGTTTTTAGCGATTTTTCAAGCTCTTGGATTGCCATTGAAATAGCCGATTGTGAGATACCAAGAATTTCGCTTGAATTGGTCACATGCCCAATCTTAGCGACCGTATAAAAAATTTCGAGCTGACGCAGCGTGATCTCCATCTCAACCTCCTTCGTTAAATTCAAATGATTAAAAACCTTATTTTGTTAGACTTTATTTATAAAGCCTCGTTGTGCTATAATTATATCAGTGATTTGCTAAAAATCAATTGACTCATTCAGTTTTTCTCATCTATAGTTGAGAAAAATAGATTGTGATAGTTGTGAGCATATCATCAATCACACAAGCTCAATTTCTTAGATCAGGAGTTATGCCATGGCTTTTTCTCGCCACCAGCGCGCCAGTACCTTTAGCGGTATCGCAATGACTGTTCTATTCGCCTTCGCATCGATGTATATCGCCCAGATTCCCCTGATAGCAGCGTTAGGCTTTAGTCCACTTGTTATCGCGATTATTCTCGGGATCTTTTATGGCAATACTCTTTATCATCAGGTCCCTAAGGAGTGGATTCCAGGCATTAAGTTTTCGATGCAAAAGATGTTGCGGCTTGGTATCATTCTTTATGGCTTTAGAATAACTTTTCAACAAATCTATACCGTTGGTCTTCCAGGATTAGTGGCGGATGCCATTATGCTAACAACAACATTTCTTTTGGGTTATATTTTAGGGGTTCGCTTCTTTGGTCTTGATCGCGACACCTCGATCTTGACAGCAAGTGGCGCCTCAGTCTGTGGAGCAGCCGCTGTTTTGGCAACTGAGGGAGTTGTGAAAAGCGAGAGTTACAAGGCGGCGATTGCAGTGGCTACTGTAGTATTATTTGGAACGATCGCGATGTTTTTGTATCCCTTTCTCTATCCCCTCTTAGATCTCTCTCCTATGGCCTTTGGTATCTATACGGGAGCAACAGTTCATGAAGTGGCGCAGGTGGTAGCGGCTGGTGTTGCCATTTCACCTGAAGTGATGGATACAGGGGTTATTGTCAAGATGACACGCGTCATGATGCTTGTCCCTTTGTTGCTGGTGCTTGGATGGTTTCTTTCAGGAGGTAGTGGTAGTGCGGGTGAGCGACGCGCTATTGTCATACCTTGGTTTGCGATCATGTTTGTTGTTGTTGCAGGGTTTAATTCCCTTCATCTGCTACCTCAAGAGGTTATTAACTTCATCAACACGCTTGATCTCTTCTTGTTGGCGATGGCGATGGCTGCCATTGGGATGGAGACAAACATTAGTAAGTTCCGTGGGGTTGGCATGAAGCCAATCTGGGTGGCGGGTATCCTCTTTTTATGGCTCGTGGTGGCGGGTTATTTTGTCAGCAAATATAGTGTCGCCTTTTTAGCTTAGCCTTGTTATAATGTCCCATCATCACCGTTAAGGGTTGTCGATGCTCTGGGGGATCTCCTACCGTTTTCTCTTCTTTGCGTTATTGGCAGGGGTTCTCTTTTTTCTCTTTCCTGGGATCGATCTGTGGGTTGCCTCACTTTTTTATGATCCCGCCTCCGGATTTTTTTTAGCTAACCATCCGATTGTTACGACCATCTGGCGATGGGCCCCGCGACTGATTGCCTTTGCTGGTTTTCTGGCACTCATCATCTGGCTTGCTCTGTTAGCATCCCAAAAAACAGTATTGTGGGGTGTGCCTCGATGGGGGTTTCTCTTTTTGGTTGTGGCATTACTCTTAGGGCCAGGTTTGATTGTCAATGTTATTCTCAAAGAGTCCATGGGACGAGCTCGCCCCGTGCAAATTCAAGAATTTGGCGGTCAAGCCCATTTTACACCAGCTTTAGTCAAAGCCTCAGAGTGTCAACACAACTGCTCATTTGTCAGTGGCCATGCGGCAGGGGCTTTTGCCTTTTTTCTTCCCTGGTTTTTGTTGCGAGGGCGGCGTACAGGTGTTGTTGTGTTATGGGCAGGGGTTGTTTGGGGGAGTATTGTGGGATTGGTTCGCATGATGCAAGGGGGGCACTTTTTGAGTGATATTTATTGGGCCTTTGTGATTGTCTATCTTACAGGTGGTTGGTTGTGGTATTTTATGAGCCCCCATCAAATAAGTGAGCCTTCTCAGACTCTACCCAAAAACAGGAAGTCAAAGAAAAGGTAGACAATGGATCTTGTCGCAATTATTCCCGATCTACTTGAAAACTTTCTGCTGGTCGGTATTCTTAGCTTTCTTCTTGGGCTTGAGCAGCGCGAATATAACATCCTTCAGGAGAAAAGCCACACCTTAGGATCGACGCGCACCTATACCTTTACTGGAATTTTAGGATACATTCTTTATATTATCGATCCATCACGCCTTTTTTATCTTGTTGGTTTAATTCTCCTTTCTTTGTATACAGCGATCTACTACCATCGCAAGAGCGAACAGCAACCAAGTTTTGGCATCATCTCGATCCTGACGCTCTATCTGACTTATCTGATCGCTCCTGTGGCACTTTTGTTTGAGAAGTGGTTTTTGTTTACCTATGTCGTGACGATTTTGTTAGTCCTCAACTCCAAAAAACAGATTGCGCGCCTGATTGAAAAGATCGATAATGAAGAGATTATGGTGTTGGCGAAATTTCTTATTCTCTCAGGGATCATTCTTCCTTTGCTACCTAAAGAGCAGATCCAGCCGTGGCTACCTGTGACTTGGTATCAGGCGTGGCTTGCGGTTGTGGTCATTTCGAGCATCTCCTACGCGGGTTATCTGGTTCAGACCTACTTTTTTAAAAATAGGGGATTTCTATTTATTGGGGTCTTTGGTGGTATCTACTCATCGACTGCCACCACAGTTGTCTTAAGTAAAAAGTCCCATAGTGTGGAGGGGTTTCGTGCGATTCTTGCAAGTGCGATAGTTATAGCCTCGGCAATGATGTATTTTCGGCTTTTGGCAATTGTTGCTATTTTTAATCAAGAGATCTTTTATTTGCTTGTTCGACCATTTTTGCTTTTAGGATTATTAGCTTTTGCATTAAGTTTTTTTCTCTATCGTATGCGTCGTGATGAGCCATTGATGAGTCACTCACTCGAGCGAGGGCGCAATCCCCTCGAAATCCAAGCAGCGTTTCTATTTGGCTTTCTTTTTGTGGCGATTTCGGGCGTGACCCATTTTATCATAGAGCATTATGGAGATCTTGGGTTGCAGATTCTCTCTGTTGTTGTTGGAATGACCGATATCGATCCCTTTATCCTCTCGATGCTCCAAGGGCGCTTTGCTATTTTGCCCGAACAGGCGGCACAGGCGATTTTGATGGCTGTAGTAAGTAACAATTTTCTCAAAGCACTCTATGCCATCATCTTCTCTCGGCGCGATCTTCGCTGGCTTGCCGCATGGCCGTTGATTGTCTTGTCGGTGGTAACCCTTCTTTTTGCCTTTAATCTCTAGTGCGTTATAATCGGCTATGCAAAAACCGCTTCGCTTAAAGCTAAAAAAAGTCGGCATTATCTTGCGACCGAGCACGCCCCAGCTTAAAGAGTACTTTATTCGTGTGAAGACTGCATTTGAAAAGTATGGCTCTGAAGTATTGCTTGATAGCCTATCGGCTGGAATGATTGGGTTGGTTGGCGTTCCTTTTGAGCAGATGTGCAAGGAGTCCTCACTCCTTGTCTCTATCGGTGGTGATGGAACGCTGATAAGCCTTGCGCGACGAAGTTACCGCTACAATAAGCCCATTTTAGGTATTCATGTGGGGCGACTCGGTTTTTTAACCGATATTCCCGCAGAGGAGATTGAGAGTTTTATCGAAAAGATCTATAAAAAAGAGTTTGTGATCGATCAACGCATGGTGATCGAGGCGCGTTTAGAGAGGGGAAAGAGAATTAAAAAATTTTACGCTTTTAATGATATCGTCCTTTCTAAAAATAGCTTTACGACGATGATTCATCTGAAGGCATTTGTTGATACGAAGTTGCTAAATGTCTATTATGGCGATGGGCTTATTATTTCGACGCCAACTGGCTCTACAGCCTATAACCTCTCAGCTGGTGGCCCTATTGTCTATCCATTGACGGAGAGTTTTATCATTACACCCATCTGTCCACATGCTCTTACGCAGCGTCCACTGGTGCTACCGGCTAAATTTGAAATCAAGCTTGAGACAGAAGATGATGGGGTTGTGATTGTTGTTGATGGGCAAGAGATCGAGAACTTTGCTAAAACAGAGCGGTTATCGATTACAATTGCGCCCAGGCCAATTCGGATGATCCATCGCAAAGAACGCGATTTTTTTGATGTCTTACGCGAAAAACTCGGTTTTGGGGGAGCGCGTTGATGATACAAGAGGTATCGGCATCCAACCTGCTAAGCTTTAATGAGGTGCATTTTGAGCCTTGTCCTGGGCTTAATCTCTTCTCAGGGCCAAGTGGCGCAGGAAAGTCGCTGCTTTTGGGGGTGATGTTGGCACTTTTGGG
>JAINCO010000034.1:0-1263 GCA_036574095.1 Campylobacterales bacterium
CTGGGTGTGATCTTAAGCTCCGCATGACGCGCTTTATTGAGGACATCCTCCATGTGGTGCGTTAACTTTGTGAGTTTGTTAAAATTAAGAAACGACGATGATCCCTTGATTGTATGAGCAACGCGAAAAATCGCATTCAGCAGGTCTAGATCTTCGGGCCTGCTTTCAAGCTCGACGAGATCCTGGTCGAGCTGTTCGATCATCTCAAATGCTTCGACCAGAAAGTCCTGTATAAGTTCTAACTCTTCTTCCATGCAAGCCCTCCTTACGATTTTGCTTGCTTCGCGACGACGCGAGCAATCTCTTGGTAAAATTTATCGGCTTCAAATTTGACAAGATAGCCCTCGCCCTGTACCTCTTCAGCACGCATCGAGGCAAAATGGTCTGAGATTGAGGAGTTAAAGACAATGGGGATACTACTAAAACGCTCATCTTGCTTGACACGCGAGGCGAAATGGTAGCCATCCATTCGCGGCATCTCGACATCACTCACAATAATCTTAAGCTGATCCTTTAGCCCAGCCCCATATGTCTGCGCCAACTCCTCAAGCTTTTGTAATCCCTCTTCGCCATCTGTTGCTTCGATAACAGTAAATCCCATCTTTTCTAAAAGCCCCCGCACAATTCTGCGTGCTGTTAGTGAATCATCAAGAGCCAACGCCAATCCACTAAAGGTCTGCAGCTCCTTGGTTCCTTCAAGCTTAGGCTGGAAAATGCCAAGCTCCTCAACAATTCCTTCAAAGTCAAGGATGAGCAAAACATCGTCATTTTCAATCTTTGTCACCCCTGTGACACGGCTATTGATCGCACTCGATCCAGTGCTACCAAAACTTGCTGGCTCAATATCTTTCCAGTTAATTCGTCTAATTCGCTTGGCCTCATTAACGGTAAAACCGATCAGGATATTGTTAAATTCGGTAATAATCACCTTGGGTTTTTCAGTCAGATTATCAGGCTGCTCGATATGCATCCACCGCGCCAAATTGATGACAGGGATAACAACACCACGAAGATCAAAGATGCCCTCGACAAATTCTGGCGCATCCGGAAGTTTGGTAAGTTTGGGCATTTTGATGATTTCACGCACCTTGGCCACATTAATGCCATAGATGCCCTCATAAATCTGCCCACCCTCATCTTTTTTGTAGATCCTAAAATCGACAAGCTCCATTTCATTGCTGCCTGCTTTCAGGACCTTTTTTTCGTGCAAACTCATTATCCACTCCTTGGAAAGGGATCCTTTGATGATTGTACCACAAAAAA
>JAINCO010000035.1:0-11462 GCA_036574095.1 Campylobacterales bacterium
ACGGTTGATCTCGTCAAAATCTTCATCAATCAACGAGACAAAGTTAATAATCGCATTTAATGGAGTGCGAAGTTCATGAGAGATGCCGGCAAAAAACCTACTCTGTGCCTCCAATGCTACCTGAAGTTTTTTCTCAGCTTCAACAAGGGGAGTGACATCGTAGTGTAGCGAAATATATTCAACAATTCGTCCCTCATCATCTTTGATGGGAACAATCGTCGACTGAACATAATACGACGAACCATCTTTGGCGCGATTATGCAGCTGCCCCTTCCAAACACAACCAGCCTGAATCGTTGCCCACAAGTCGGCGAAGAGCTCTTTGGGCAACAATCCAACAACGGAAGATATGGAAAGGGGTTGTCTATAACCGACGCAAGGATGGATCAACCTATGTCGTCAATGCAACGATCGTCCCAATTACTGATAGCGAGGGAAAAATCGTTGAATATATCGGAATACGCACCGACATTACAAAACTCATTGAACAAGAGCGCGAACTTGAGAGTTTAAGAAAAAAAGAGATGCTTTCTAAGATTGACCGCGCCTTTGAGATCAAACTCTCAGATCTTATCGATGCCCTCCCCCTCCCAGCACTTATCCTCGATCAAGAAGATAGGATCATCACCTCAAATATCGATCTTAAGCGCTTTTTCAAGGAGGCTGGCTCTGAATCGCTCCTTGTTAAGATGAAAGAAGAGGGTCTTCCCTTTTCTGATCTCTTTATTCCTGGCGAAGGACTCATCTACAAAGATGACCTTTTTGACTGGAAGGATCTACTCGTCTCACTCACCGAACTCTACCCACCAATAGCCAAACTCAAATTGGCCAGTGGTGATAGAACGGTCATGCTACGGGTCAAAGAGTTTGGCGAAGAAGGGGTGCGCCGCTTCCTTGTTGTCTTCGAGCAACAGAAGGTTTAGCGAGCAGCGATGATAGAGGCTATGCGATCGGTAATATCGCGGATCTCCTCTTTTTTGGCGATAAAGCTATTGGGGTTGGCAATCAGACGCGCTGTTGACTCCATAATCGTCTCATGGATAACAAGGCCATTCTCTCTCATCGTTGTTCCAGTTTCTACAATGTCAACAATAGCATCAGCGAGGCCAACAAGTGGCGCTAACTCAATCGACCCATAGAGCTTGACAACCTCAACGGCCATTGCACGCGAAGAGAAGAACTTTCGTGCGATACGATCCATCTTTGTTGCGACTTTGATCTCAGCGGCAGTTGGATCGAGAGGTCGATTGGCAGGGACACCCACAACAACACGACAGCGACCTATCCCCAAATCAAGCAGCTGCATCAAATCAAAATCACCCCCCTCAAGCACATCTAATCCAACAACACCCAAATCAGCTGCCTGATGGGCTACATAGGTTGGAACATCTTGATTACGCACCAAAAGAAACCTAAAACCCTCACGATCAAGGATCAACTTTCGGTTATCAAACTTAAATGAGCCACCAAAAATTTTTTCAAAAATTGCAAGTGTTTCATCAGCTATACGCCCCTTGGGCAGCGCCACTGTCAACATACTACTCCTTTTGTTCTTATCACCTTGATCATTCCTTGAAAAATAAGATCTTGGACAATCGTTATCCCCTCGATCGTCTGCCTAAGCCATTCACTGCTACCACCCGTGCCAACAATCATCAGCCCCTTAGCATGAAGCCATAGCCACGCCTGCAAGGGTGCCGCAACACCATAGATCACCCCTTCAGCTGTTGAGGATGGGAGTCGATCTTTAGCTACCGGCCGATTTAATGGATAATCCAAAACCGATGAGATGCCGGCTAACGCCCGTTGCCACGCGTTCAATCCAGGTAAAACAAACCCCCCCTCATAAACACCTTCACGAATAATATCAACCGTTATGGCACTTCCCGCATCAATCACCACCCCATGCCCAACACCCAAACAAGCAAGGGCTCGATCAACCCCCAATCCAGGATAGGCACCAGGAAGCTCAACCCATGGGGCGATATCGATCACCTCAGCACCTGATGCGCGCAGTCGCTGCAGTCCATCTGGATTGACACTGGCAGCATAGATCACACCTTCTGCACGAGGCGTAGTTGTAACAGGCTCATGCCACATTCTGCCATCATCCCAAAAGTGAAAATAGCTATTGCCAATATCACATAGCCGCATCAACACTCCTTGAGAGGGGGTGAAACTCTCGGATTGTTCTTAAGAGGTTCTCTTGACGGATATGGGTGTAGATTTGTGTGGTGTTGATGGAGGCATGACCCAAAAGCTCTTGAACCACACGCAAATCAGCTCCACCCATCACCAAAGCCGTTGCATATGAGTGGCGCAACGCATGGGGAGAGAGGCCAAAGAGCTCTTCAGTTAATCGGTAAACCCAGATACGACTTAAAGCGCCACCCCGATAGTTAAGCCACAAAAGGTTACTCTTGAATGGACGCGCTTGAAGGTAGCTCTCTAACGCCTCAAGTGCCGCAGGTGCAATTGGAACCATTCGTTGTTTGCTCCCTTTAGCCATCCTAATGCGTACCCACTCCCCCTCAATATCATCGATGCGCACCGATAGTGCCTCTGAAACACGCGCCCCTGTTGCAAAGAGAAAATAGATTAGTGCCCGATCACGCAATCCCAGCCATCCTGAACAATCGATCCTCTTAATTCCAGCCTCAATCTCTTCAGCTTCCAGATAGTGCGGCAAGACTGAGGGTACTTTCGCCTGACGGATAGGACGCCTCGGTGGTGCCCACCCCTCTTGTTCACAAAAGCGGTAAAAGGAGTTGAGCGCAGAGAGTTTTCTATTGCGCGTGCGTGGATTGTTAAATGAGGCAAGAAAACTTAATAGATCCTCGCTTTGGGCATTGATGGCGGGGGCGTTAAGATGTGCTTCAAACTGCTCTAAATCATCGCGATAGGCTTTGATGGTAGCTGGTTGAAGGCCACGCGCCACAACAAGCCACTCCAAAAAGGCCTCAACCTCCTTTGAGAGCTTCATGGAAGTGGATAGATGCCTCCAGCGCCTACCAACTGGTGATCCTCAAACACAGCACCATCATCAAGCGACTCATCTAATTGCCAAACTTTTACTTTACTAAGATTTCCTTCCTCGAAACGAATCACATACCCCTGTTGTTCAGCACTCCACACACTCCCAGCAGCCTTAAGCGCAACAATATGGGCAAAGGGTAGTTTTGTCTCGTCAACTGGCGAGAGGTCGAGGTTTAACTTCACAATAGCACCATCGCGTAGCGCAACATAGAGAAACTCCCGATCTAACGCAACCTGCCTAATCTCTCCTTCATACGATGAGAGGAATTTAGGCGTAAGTGAAATAATGCGATAGGCTGTTGCAGCAATCAAACGATCACCAATCTGACGAAGAAAGATCACATTATTAAAAAATTGTTGATGGCTCACGACAACATCACGCACAACCTTCATCGCCTCAAGATCAACGACTGCTACTTTGCCATCAAGTGTTCCTACGATCGCGCTCTCTTGATCAACGAGCGGAGGAACGATACGATGATCCACGGCAATCGCTTTTTCAAAGGGGTGATCCATGACGATCCGCTTTGCTTTAAGATCATAAATAAGAAGGCGGTTTTGTGCTGTGAGGGCAACAACGAGATGGTTAGAGAGCGTGGCTGTAACAACAGGAAAGCCCAGGGCAATTGTTTGAACACTACCATTACCCTCTGGAATTAGCAACTCCCCTTGCGGTGTGGCGATAAGCGCACCCCTCTCGCTTTTACCAACAATGCGCCCTAGATCAGAGGTTGTTTGTTTTGGCGCACTCCCTTGACTTCTAAGTGTTCCCTCGATTGATTCAGGCTTGTAGTAGCTCTTACTTGAACAGCCTGCGATCAAAAGCGCCACAATCAACAGATACAACCACGCACGCATTATAGACCCGTAACGCAAAGATGCTCAAGTGCCGCAGCCAGATCGCGCAGCGGCGATGTCATCGAGATTTGAAGTAGTAGCTGCTTGGCTTTGGCTGGCTCTTTGGCATCAAGATACATAGCAGCCGCCTCGATGAGAGCCAGCTCTTTTAAGAGGGCATCGCCTTGAGCAGCGTAGCGGGCTAATGCCTCGGGTTTACCTGTTGCAAGTGCCGCTTCATACTTGGCAATCTCACCAATAAGTCCGCTACTTTGCTGGGCAATAGCCGCGATTTTTGCACTATCTGATGAAGCAACCGCCTGACGCAATGCAAACGCAGCATAAAGTTCTTGGTTATTAGCTTTGAGCTTCTCTAATGCCACCTGATCGGTGGGGTTGTTTAACAAGACTATCAACGCAGCATTTGCTTCACTGATTCGATGCTCTTCCCACATATGTATGCCGCCATAGGCGACTCCACCCAAAATCAAGGCTGCAACAACACCGATAATCGGCTTGCGGTAGCGGTGCCAGAATCGTTCGATTTTTATCGTGTTCTCAAGGAACTGCTCCTCTGCCGAAAGCTCCTCCTTAACGGCCTGGATATCCTCTTTCAGACTCACTGCGACTCCTTCATTATACTATGGTGATTGTAGCGTCATTCCCCTGAATAGCGGCTTTTAACTTAGGAATGATCTCATCACGAACTTTTAATGTTAGCTTGATCGTTTCATACGGAAGTCCTAACGACGCTACCTTAACCGCATCTTTGCCAGTGACGAGCAAACGGGTCGCTCCCACTTGCTGCATGGCTTTAATCAGCTCCTCGCGACAAAAAGTGTAGTGATCGGGAAAATAGCGGCGCGCAAGTGTCGAGGGAAGCCACCGCTCCAGCCGCTCTGGCTTGCTAATGGCACTAACAAAAAGCATTCCTGAAAGATCTTCAGGCAGCGTCACGATACGCCAAAAATCCCGCCCTTCTTGTAAGATCACATCAGCATACGCGCGCGTATCAGGTGATTCGCGCCAAGGACCTGCCGGGATACAGCGATGATTTGGTGGTGATGCTTCACCCTCCATCAAAATCTCACATTTCTCAATCCCGACCTGCCCAAAACCATCATCAAGAATCACAACCCGCGCACCTAAACGCTCTGCCTCCCTAATGGCTTGAGGGCGATCCTCACTAACGATGACCAGTGCGTGCGGCAAAGCAAGCGCGATCTCCATCGCCTCATCGCCGGCCATCACAACATCACTCTCTATCGCCCCCCATCTTGAAACAACCACCATTCCTCTACTCTGACGTCCATAGCCACGAAGCACCACGGCAGGCCGCTCTGAAAGCTTAGCCAAAAATATCGCCATTGGCGTCTTGCCGCTACCCCCCATGACCAAATTTCCAACACCTATCACAGGAATGTTAAAGCGTTCTCGATGGGCCGTCATGCGTCGCAGCCTGGCCAACAAGCACCACACCCATCCTAATGGGGCCAGAAGAAGTGAAAGGAGCTTTTGTACCCTCGTCTGTGGGCCAAAAAAGTAGTGCTCCCCCCACCCTCTAATCGTCTGAGTCACCATACTTTTGTTTATAATAGCCTGTAATAATAAAAAGCATAAACAAGACCATACCGGTCAACATGATTACATCAAGAACTTCTTTCATCGAAGACTCCCCCATCCGATCTGCCGCCTGGCTTCATACGCCACGATAGCCACCGCATTGCTAAGATTAAGACTGCGCGCTTTAGGATCCATCGGCAATCGAAGATTGCGCTCTGGCGCCAGTGCTAAGATATCGGCCGCTAACCCCGCATCCTCTGAGCCAAAGTAAAACCAACATGACTCAGGTAAACGAGCATCAAAATAGCTCATCTCACCTTTGGTGGTGATAAAAAAGTGGTTCTCGGTCACTGGATACGCTTCCCAGAAGGAGTCCAACCCCTCCCACAAGCTCACATCCAAATCGTGCCAATAATCCATCCCAGCCCGCCGCAGATGTTTATCATCGATAAAAAAAGGGATTGGTTTGATAATATGAAGCTTCGCCTGAATCGCAACACATGTGCGACCGATATTACCGACATTTTGGGGGATTTTGGGATGAACAAGGACAATATGAATCATCTATTCAAAAATAATCGTTTTGTTATTGTAGATAAAGATACGATCCTCGAGCACCAGCTTCAAAGCGCGCGCAAGCACAACCTTTTCAACATCTCGACCCGCATGACGCATATCTTCCCAACCGTGGGTATGATTGACACGGATAATATCTTGCGCGATAATCGGCCCCTCATCGAGATTGTTGTTGACAAAATGGGCAGTCGCTCCGATGATCTTCACACCCCTCTCATAAGCCTGCTTATAGGGATTAGCACCGATAAAGGCAGGAAGAAAGGAGTGGTGGATATTGATGATGCGCCCCTCCCATGCCGCCACAAAACGAGGCGTTAACACACGCATATATTTGGCCAGCACAATCAAATCTGGCTGCCACGCATCAAGCTGCGCCAAGATCTTCTCTTCATGGGCATCGCGATCTAATCCCTCAGCAGGGATATGGACAAAGGGGTGGCCAAATTTGGCAACAAGTGGCTCGAGAGTTGCGTGGTTGCCAATCACACCCACGATATTGGCATGAAGCTCACCGCTAAAATCACGAATGAGGATATCGCCGATGCAGTGACTCTCTTTTGTCACAAGGATCGCGACTCGCTTCTTTTGCGAGGCATCCACAACACGCACCGAAGAATCCTCAGGAAGCTGCTCGCGAAGCTCTGCAATCAAACGCAAATGATCAACCTGACCGATAATTTCAGTACGCATAAAGAAGCGATTATTCTCTTTATCGACAAATTCGTCGTTGCGCTCGATATTAAGTCCATGGTTAAACAAGACCCCAGAGATCTTGTGAACCAGCCCCTTCGCATCATGCGACTCGATAAGTACGATCGCGTGATTCATCTTCATCCTTTATCAATTCGACGCAGCGCGTCGCGTTTGATTTGTTTGATATAAGCGCCAATGGCACGCCCCTCTAACCCCAAGGCCTTTGCCTGAGCGCTTGTTGCCCCTACACACAGAGTCTGATCCCACCACCCTAACTCTTTGGCAAGTTGCATCGAGGCTTGCGTATGCCCAAACCACTCTTTCAATGGCATCGTCGTTGCCAACGCTGCCAAAAACCTTCGCGTAATATGCTTAGGTCTTGCCAGTTGGCGAGTAAGTTCACGCAAGTCAGCATTCGAAAACCCGACAACCTGATGACAACGCGCCAACCCAATCCTTCCTTGACGGCACAACAGCCAAAAAAGAAAGAGATGGCTACGAGGATGCTCGAACTTTTGGACAGCGGCTGCTTGACGCATCAGGGAACGCACCTCCTTGCAGCTCCATTCTCGCCCCCATAGCTTTTGCGCCGCTCCTGTTACCCAAAGATACCATATCCCTAACGCAAGATCATGCCCACGCGCCAACTTCACGAGCTCCCCATAAATGCGCTCCTTTGAAAGATCCGAAAGATCGATCTGCCGACATAGCTCAAGGGTCGCTGGATCGATTGTAAAGCCAAGTCTCGCAGCAAACTGAACACCACGCAAAACCCTCAAACTATCTTCAGCGAAAGTCTCTCGATCAACATAGCGCAAACGGCGTGCCGCAAGATCTTCAAGCCCGCCATAATAATCACGAACCACCCCATCAAAGAGCCCAAGCATCAAGGCATTGACAGTAAAATCGCGACGCCTTGCCGCTGCCATCTCATCACTCTCAAGCCAAACAGCAAACCCCCGGTGGCCGCTTGCAACTTTTCGTTCACGACGAGGGAGCGAAAGATCAACCTCATGCCATCGATAGACAAAAAAAGAGCGCCCCATCCCCTTCGCCCCAGCAGCCTCAACTAAGGTTGCAAACTCCTCAGGCGCGATATCATAGACCTCAACATCAATCTCACCAACAGGGCGCCCTAGCAGCAAATCACGCACCGCCCCACCAACAATATAAGCACGCCGCGTTTTAGCGCCTAAGAGCTCACGCAGCTGGCTAATCCTGGGAAGCCTCTCTTCCCACCCTTTAGGTGCGGCGCAGCTCCTCAACTCTCTTCTCAATCGTGGCCAGCAAATACTCAAAAAAGTTGAGCGTCAAATCGAGCTTGGCCTCAAAATTTTTATTGTTGGGTGCTTGAAACCCCTCAAAAAGTACAAGGATCCGTTCGCGAAGATTCTCCAAAAATCGCAGCTCACTTATCGCAGGTGGGATTGTTACTGGTTCCTCGTCGCTAACCACCTCCTCTTTGGGGTTCTCTATACGACCCTTACTCTCTGCTTCAGCCATAGAAGCTGTTCGCGCTGCGCGCTCATCATGGTTGGTCCCAGATTGAGGCGACTGCTGCGCCCCCTCATCTGCCTCTAACTCCGCAAGGGTTTGTAAAATCATCTCTTTTAGTTCCATAGACGAAGCAACCACCTCTCAAATTCGGCAAATTCGACGGGCGTCTCCATCGAGATAAAAAACTCTTTCATCTCTTGATTGACCCCTTCATATTTTTTTCGCATCCCCGAAAGCCGAATGATGCCGGCCCTCGCCTCGGTATTTCCCGGCTCACGCTCAAGGATCTCTTGATAGACACGAAGCGCATCCTCGCGCAACCCTTGAAGCTCATAGATCGATGCCAAGGTCAAGGTCGAGAAGCTCATCACTTACCTACTGGCAAACTCAGCGATCAGCGAGCCCATCTCGGCTGTTGTGCAGACCTCTTTGGCGCCAAAGCTGGCAATGTCTTTTGTCCGATACCCTTCGGCCAGCGCTTTTTTGATCGCGTTATCGATACGATCTGCCGCACTATTTTCACCCAGTGTATAGCGAAGCATCATCGCCGCACTCGCAATCGTAGCGATAGGATTGGCAATTCCCTGCCCTGCGATATCAGGCGCTGATCCATGGATAGGCTCATAAAGGGCGTGATGATCTCCCAAGCTCGCACTTGGCAAAAGCCCAATCGATCCAGCCAACATACTCGCCTCATCACTTAGGATATCACCAAAGATATTTCCTGTCAAAATCACATCAAACTGCTTAGGAGCACGAACCAGCTGCATCGCCGCATTATCGACATACATATGGCTTAGCTCAACATCAGGGTAATCTTTGGCGACATTGCTCACAACCTCGCGCCATAGCTGACTGACTTCAAGAACATTGGCCTTATCGACGCTGCAAACTCGCTTTTTGCGCTTTCTGGCGATTTCAAATGCGATCTTCGCGATACGGACAATCTCCATCTCGCTATAGACCATCGTATTATACGCCCGATCCCCTTCGCGACCGCGTGGCTCGCCAAAGTAGATACCCCCTGTTAGCTCACGCACAACCACCAGATCAACACCCTTGACAACCTCAGGTTTAAGGGTGCTTGCCTCAACAAGCTCGTCATAGACAATAGCCGGGCGGATATTAGCATAGGTGCCCATTGCCTTGCGAAGAGCCAACAGGCCGGTTTCAGGCTTGAGCTCACGAGGAAGATTGTCCCACTTATAACCTCCAATGGCACCAAAGAGAACAGCATCAGCCGACAGCGCCCCCTTGAGGGTCTCCTCTGGAAGCGGCACACCGGTCACATCAATGGCCGCTCCTCCCATCAAATAGTCATGATAATCTAACTCAAAACCCTCTTTATGAGCAACCGCATCAAGAACCTTGACAGCCTCATCGACAATTTCTGGCCCGATCCCATCACCCTTGATCAGCGCTATTGTGTACCGTTTCATCATGATCCTTACTGAGCCGCTTTAGCGGCAATTTCCTGGCGCGCATAGTTCATCAATCCACCAGCAGCAAGAAGCTCTTGCATAAATGATGGGATTGGCACGAAGGTATAATGCTTATTGGTCGAGAGATTTTCGATCACTCCCGCATCGATATCGACACGCACACGATCGCCCTCTTTTAACTCAAGAGCCTCAGGCAGCTCGAGGATTGGCAACCCCATATTAAAGGCGTTACGATAAAAGATTCTCGCAAATGTTGGTGCAATCACCGCCGCAATTCCAGCAGCCTTGATCGCTATGGGGGCGTGTTCGCGACTTGAACCACATCCAAAATTCTCACCCGCCACAATAATATCACCCGGCTCGATCATAGTAAAAAAACCGGGTCGCGCATCCTCCATGACATGTTTGGCCAACTCAGCAGGATCGGAGGTATTAAGATAACGGGCAGCAATGATGAGATCGGTATCGATATTATCACCAAACACCCAAACCCTGCCTTCAAAACTCTTCATATCAAAGACCCCTTTGTCGCTTGAAAGTTAAGCTATTGTAGCACAAGGGGGATTTAAGAGCGATTAAGTCTCTTGTGAACTATCATGTTATGCTGATCGTGGTAACTAAAACTTCATGAGCGCTATAAAAAACAAAACCAAACACCTATTTAAAAGTCTCAGGTAAAGATCATGTAGTATGAGATATGATTTTTTTGTACATATTTGCTGGCTAACAAAGAGGGAATGGCAATCTACCAAACTAAAGTGATGAGGGGGAGATGGTATTGTCAAGAGTCATCATAAAAGCGGTCGTCCTTACATTTTTGGTTTGCATGGGTTCTTCTCTTTTTGGTGCAGAATATTTTGGATTTAATGTTTGTTCATTAACGGTCGATCAAGCAAAAGAGCAACTAAAGGCAGTCGAGGCCGATTTCGAAGATGACTATGGCTACAAAGGCTACAGCAACGATCTTCCAATCTTTGAAATCAATTACTATGATAAATTCAACAAATATGGTTCTTTGTGTGAAGGATGGCTTCTGTTTGATCCAAATGAAAAATTATACAAGATCATAGCTAAATGGTCGGATGAAGGTGATACATTTAAATTGTTAAAAGATGCACTCGATATTTTTAGGCATAAGTAAAAAGAAAGGGGATTAACGCTCCCCTCGTCTGCGTCGAATGTAGTCCTCAAGGTACTCCATCACACCCATCCCTCGGTTAATAAACTGCTGCAGTCGCCACGCCTCGATACCTACATGAATGACACCAAGGTAGGGAATAAACCAATATAAAAGCGCACGAACGAACTCCCCTTGCATCGGATAGTCCCCAAGAAGCGCCATAAGGCGCTCAGGATCAACTTGAGTGCTTTTATAGAGGCCAAAGCCAAAGGTAGCAATGAGATTGAGAGCAATTCCATAAAGAAGAAAAGTTTCATAAGAACTTATCAACTCAAGCATCGACAGGCCCCAATACAGATTGAATCATTCGTTTCATTTCGGTATAATCGAACTGTTCTTTGTATTCTTTCAGCCTTCCCCCTGCGGCATTGGGATGACCTCCCCCATCAAAAAGCTGCTTCGCCATTTGACTAACATCGATACGATTTGAAGAGCGAAGACTTACCGTACCTCTATTGCTAAGATCGATAATAAACGCAATGTCAGGATTGGCCATAAGAAAATCATTACCAATGACTGAGATATTGGGTACTTGTGTTGTCAGTATTCCGACCTTGCCACGATAATAGACCTTAAGCTCATCTTTTTTATCTGAAAGAAGCTTAACAATGTAACGCGATGTGAGATTATCGATCGTC
>JAINCO010000036.1:0-24514 GCA_036574095.1 Campylobacterales bacterium
TGAATGATTCCTTTTGAGTAAAGGATAAAAACACCTTCTTTTAAGAAAGAATCGCAACAAAGGCGAAATGAATCAAAAATGGATGAACAAGGAGAAAATTTCAGGAGGTTTAAAGGTGGCAACTGACCCCATTTCTTTTTCACTCTGACTCCATTTCATTTCAGATTTTTTAGCGTAGATTCTGATTAAGAGACAGGTTGATTAAGATATCAATCGATCTCAATGAATAATCTCTTTTCAAATAGAGTTGTGTTACAATCGCATTAAAACGACAACAACAACGCGTGCTGATTGTAGTGTAAAGGAGAGCGTGTGCAGTATGCACCTGGTGTGATCGAACAAAAGTGGCAAAAGGTGTGGCGCGAGAGTGAGGCTTTTGAGCCATCTTGCGATAGAACAAAGCCAAAAAAATATATTCTTTCGATGTTTCCCTACCCCAGCGGGCGCATCCACATGGGTCATGTGCGCAACTATACCATCGGTGATGCCTTAGCGCGCTGGTATCGTCAGCAGGGTTTTAATGTTTTGCATCCTATTGGATGGGATAGCTTCGGTCTTCCTGCTGAAAATGCGGCGATCAAACATGGCATTCACCCGCGTCAATGGACCTATGACAATATCGACTATATGCGCAAAGAGCTTGCGAGCATGGGGCTTTCGTTTTCGCGTAAACGAGAGTTTGCCACCTCTGATCCTATCTATACGAAGTGGGAGCAGGAGTTGTTTATTCAGATGTGGGAGAAGGGGCTGGTCTATCGCAAGGCGGGGCTACTTAATTGGTGTGATCATTGCCATACGACGCTGGCCAATGAACAGGTGATCGATGGTCGTTGTTGGCGATGCGATAATGAGATTCGACTGCGTGAGATGTTTCAGTACTATATTCGCATCACCGATTACGCTCAAGAGCTCTTGGATGATCTTGCAAAGTTGGAAGGACACTGGCCTAAACAGGTACTCACAATGCAGGAGAACTGGATAGGCAAAAGTAGTGGCCTGAAGTTCTCGTTTGAATTGACAGAGAGCTCACGTGCCTTTGTCGGAGGAGATTTTAAGGAAGTTGAAGTCTTTACGACACGAGCCGATACGATTTATGGTGTCACCTATGCCGCGCTTGCCCCTGAGCATCCCTTGGTACGCCACATGGTTGAGGCGGGGTTATTGGAGACGGCAAGAGAGCAAATTTTGGCGATGCAGCGCATTCTGGCCAAAGATCGTGGTGCTCTTGAAAAAGAGGGTGTGGCACTGGGGATTCATGCTATTCATCCCTTGACGGGCGAAGAGATCCCCTTGTGGGTGGCTAACTTCGTTATTACTGATTATGGTAGTGGTGCGGTCATGGCGGTACCAGCCCATGATGAGCGCGATTTTGCCTTTGCTAAAAAGTACAACCTCCCTATTCGCTGGGTCATTCGCCCAACTCAAGGAGAGCGTGATGAGAGCAAGGCATTCACAGACGCTGGCATCATGGAAAACTCTGGTGAGTTTGATGGGATGGCCTCGGATGACGCTAAAGAGGCGATTATTGCGATGTTTGAAGAGCGTGGCCTCGGAAAGCGGGTTGTTAATTACAAACTACGCGATTGGGGAATTAGCCGACAGCGCTATTGGGGGACGCCTATCCCCTTGATTCATTGCCCTCATTGTGGCATTGTGGCCGAAAAAAGAGAGAATCTTCCAGTAACACTTCCTGATGATGTCGTGATCAAAGGGGGTGAGTCACCGTTGGCAACGCATGAGGCGTGGCGCTCGGTTAGGTGTCCAACATGCGGTAGCGCTGCTCAGCGTGAGAGCGATACCCTTGATACCTTTGTTGAGTCAAGTTGGTATCAATTCCGCTATACTTGCGAACCTGATCGTTATGAGGAGCATCCTTTTGGTCGTGATGATGTGGCCTACTGGATGCCGGTGGATCAGTATATCGGTGGAATTGAGCATGCCATCCTTCATCTACTTTATGCTCGTTTCTTTTCTAAAGTATTGCGCGATCTGGGGTATAGCCATATCGATGAGCCCTTTGCCAACCTCTTGACGCAAGGAATGGTGCTTAAAGATGGCACCAAGATGAGCAAATCAAAAGGCAATGTCGTCGATCCTGATGATATTATTAGCCGATATGGTGCCGATACAGCAAGGCTCTTTATTCTCTTTGCAGCACCCCCAGCGCAAGAGCTGGAGTGGAATGATAGTGCCGTTGAGGGAAGCTACCGTTTTTTAGCTCGTTTTGCTGATCGCTCTTCCAAGGCGCGCCCATGCGTCTCAAAACCCATCATCGATCAAGCAAGACTCTCTAAGCCCGAACAAGAGGCGCGCAAAAAGGTCTATGAGGCGCTTGCTAAAGCGTCGCAAGTCTATGAGAAAAGTTTTGCCTTTAATACCTTGATTGCTGCCTGTATGGAGGCGCTCAATACCCTCAATGGGCAGGATAACCCCGATATTTGGAGTGAGGCCTACTGGATCTTGACAGCTATTTTAGAGCCTATTGTTCCTCATATCTGCCATGAGATTGCCGACAACCTCTTTGGGCGAGTCAATTTTGGGCCTCAAGAGATTGATGAAGCGGCCTTAAGAAGTGATACCGTGATGTTGGGCGTGACGGTCAATGGTAAGCGGCGTGGTGAGATCGAGGTAGCGGTCGATGCCTCTCAGGCTGAGATTTTGGCAGCGGCTAAAGCCGAAGTGGCGAAATGGCTTGAGAGAGGGACGCTAGTTAAAGAGATCGTTGTGCCTGGTAAACTTGTTAATCTTGTTGTTAAAGAGGGATAGTGAAAAGAGCGACACTGCTACTTGTGGCTTTGCTGCTATCTGGATGTGGTTACAAGCCTATCAGTCACTACACAAAAAGCATTACTGGAGAGAGTATCTCGACAGAGGTTGTTATGACCCTGGAAGATCCCGAGAGAAGTGTCGTTGTTAAAGATGCCATCAATGAGGCGGTTTTGATGCGTTTTCAAAGTCGCCTCGCGCCGCAAGATAGGGCAGCAAGCCATCTAAAGGTTGAGCCGGTCTCAATTGTCTTTGAGCCAATGCAGCGAGATGCGCAGGGATATATCATCTATTATCGAACGCGTGTCACACTCAAAAGCACATTACAGCCACGCGCCAAAGCTGTGCGTGAATATAGGACTACAGGAACTTATGATTTTCCCATCGAGCCTAACTCGGCACTCTCGGATGCGCTTCGTTTCGAGTCAGTAAAAAATGCAACACTTAAAGCTCTTGATGAGTTGATTGCCAATATCGCCATTTCAAAAGGCACATCATGAACCTTGCAGAGATTGTTAGGGTGACATTGAAGCGGCTCAAGGCCGAAGGATCGACGATGACGCCCGATGAGTATAGTCGGGTCTTTTGCGAGGAGGCAAAAAAAGCTGGTGTAACGCTACCTGAGTGTCAAAAAGTTGCGCAGCTGCTTAGTAAGCTTGATCCTTCGGTGGTTAGGCTATTACGAAATTATGTTGTGCGCACTCCTGATGAATTGGTGCAGTTTCTGGGATCGCGTTTAGCTCGTGAACTCTCAGCTCATCGCGAGGAGCTGCTTGTTGCTTGGCGCCAACTTGTAGCACGGTTACTTAAGGCACTGACACTACTGCATGATGCCGAGGCGGTAGCGCTAGCGACAACGACAGCATCTCGGATACAGCGTGCCGATCTGTCAATACTTGCGCAAAGCTCTGATGAGTGGGAGTCGTTTGTTAAGCGTTATAATGATGTGTTTTTGATGAAGTTAGCGGGATTTGGAAAGATTCGTACCCACGATCTGAAGATGATGGTTGATGACTTGGCGGCTTGGTTAGAGCATAACAATCCACAACTTTATGCCGCAACGCTTGCCCCTTTAATGTTAGAAGCACTTAAGCCAGTCATTAGCTTAGAGCCTGATGATGAGTTGAAGGCTCTGAGTGATCAGCTCACCAAAACACCGCGTGCGATTTTGACAGAACAGACACAAGAGCAAATCGGAAAGTTCATCCAGCGTCGCGCATTGTTAGAGCGCAAAAAACTGCGCGATGAGCTGAAGGTTTTAGAGCAGATTGTTGATGTTATTCAAGGGCGTATCAAAGAGCAAGTTATCTCAACTAATGAAACAAAAGAGGGCTTGGGTCAGATCAAAAGCGAGGTGATGAGGCTAAGCCATAGCGATATGGCCAACAAGGAGCTTTTTACTGACTTGCAGCAGCGCTTGTTAGGAATTATTGATGTGATTGAGGGGCGTCAGCGCTTCATGGTCGATTCGCTTTCTGACAGTGACAAAGAGACGAGAGAGCTGCAAAAAAGGATCAAAGAGCTTGAAAGTGAGCTTGAGGAGGTGCGTCGGGAGGCAGAGATTGACTTCATGACAAAGCTCTATAACCGCCGCGGGATTGAGCGCCATTTTGAACGCATGGTTGCTCAGAGCGAACGCGATGGGAGTGATTTTTCGATTGTTCTTCTCGATTTAGATCGTTTTAAGCAGATTAACGACACCTATGGTCATGAAGCGGGAGATGTTGTGATTAAGAGTTTTGCTCAGATTATCCAACGTACGCTACGGGCAGGGGACTTCGCAGGGCGATGGGGTGGTGAGGAGTTTGTTGTTATTCTTCCCTCTACGCGCGAGAAAGAGGCGATGGAGGTAGCTGAGCGATTGCGTGAAGCTGTTGAGCATACCCGTTTTATCTATAAAGATACGCGAATACCCGTGACTGCTAGTGGTGGCGTCTCATCGTATGGTCGTTATAAAAACATTGAGTTAGCACTGGCCGCTACCGATCGACTCCTCTATCAAGCCAAAACTGAAGGACGTAATAGGATTATAGGTGAGCCTTGAGTATTTTTTGCAAACTAAGCCACTCGAATCGGCCCCTTTTGATCCTGATCGCATTAAGCGTTGTTGGAGAGAAACGCACCATCTTTTTGAGCCTCTACCTCCGATCATCCGACTGGTTGGAACTAATGGCAAGGGAACGACGGGGCGCTTTATCGCCTCAATGCTTAGAGCACAAGGCTACATAGTTGGTCACTATACATCGCCGCATCTTTTAAGTATAACGGAGCGGTTTTGGATTGATGGTGCAGATGCCAAATGTGAAGAATTAGAAGAGAGTCATATCTGGCTTAAGAAACACTTGGGTGAATGGGCTAAGCAACTTTCTTATTTTGAGTACCTAACCCTCTTGGCGTTGCGGTTGTTTCGGGGATGTGATTGGATTGTTTTAGAGGCTGGGATGGGGGGTGAGTTTGATGCTACAGCAATCGTTTCGGCAAAACTTCTCGTGGTTACACCTATTGGTCTTGATCATCAGGCGGTATTGGGCGAGACGATTGAAGAGATAGCAGCGACAAAAGTTCGTGGGGCGGGTGCGCCGATTCTATTGGGAGAGCAGCCTAAGAGCGCTGAGAAAATCATCAGAGGGGTTGCAGCAGCTGAGGGCAATACGCTTCTGAGGGTTACTGAGCTATTGTCATCCGATGCCATCGCCGAAGTCAAGGCAAAAGCAGCAGCCAAAAACTGGCCTTCTTTTTTAGAGCACAATCTTTTACTTGCTGCTGCTGCGCTTCGTGCTGTGGGAATTGATGCGATGATTGATCACGCCGAGCTATTGCAAGCAAGGGCAATGCGCCTCTCGCCTCATATAATTGTAGATGTAGGCCACAATCCCATGGCGGCTTGCCAGATGGCTGCCCTTTTCAAAGAAAAAAAAGTTAATTTGGTCTATAATAGCTTAGCTGACAAAGATTATCAAGAAATTTTAAGAATTCTCCAGCCTTCGATTGCGCGCCTTTTGATCCTACCTCTTGAAGGGGATCGCCTTCTTCCTGAGGGTGAACTTGAGAATTTTTTGGATCATATCGGCATCCCATATCAAAAGTTTAGCGAGATCGAGGATGGAGTTGACTATCTTGTCTTTGGTTCGTTTCGGGTAGTTGCGAAGTTCCTTGAGATTTATGGGCTGATGAAAAGGAGAGAGGATGGATGTGCGTGATTTTTTGGCCAAACTTCAAGAGCAACGTGAGCGATTAATCTGGCGTCCTGTGCGACGCGCCAAAGTTCGCCGTAGTTTAGTGGCTAAAACAGTGGTTCTCTCCTTCTCTTCTGCCTTGTCATCTTCTTCTTTCTCGCTTTCTCCTATTGGTAAAAGTGTCGCAGTGGCAGCTGCGTCAATGGCCGCGGGTGTATTTCTGCTGAGTTTGACCTCTGTTGGCTCGATGCAAAACCAAATCATACAAATGAATAACAAAATGTCATTGTTAGAGCATAGTTATTTTGCTTTAATGGATGAAAATCAAAAACTGCGCGCTCGCTTAAAAGAGATTGAAGAAGATCGGGCACGGATGGAGAAGAGACTTCAGCAATTCTCCTCGGTGCAGTTGCGTGATCGTCGTATTGCAATGGAAAATTCGCTCAAAACCTTTTTCTTGCAGAAAATCCCAAGTGGCAGACCAATTCATGGAGCCATCGTTAGCGATTTTGGAATGCGCTATCATCCGATCTTTAAACGCCGAATTTTTCATGAAGGGGTAGATATCAGTGCTCCTGTCGGTACAGCTGTTGTGTCAACGGCTGATGGAGTTGTGCGTAAGGTAGGTTGGGAGAGCGGATATGGCAATATCGTTGTGATCGATCATATGCACGGTTTTCAAACACTCTATGCCCATCTCTCTCGAATCAAAGTCAAGGCAGGAGAGCGAGTTAAAAAAGGCCAGACTGTTGCATTGTCTGGTAATACAGGCATATCGACTGGTCCACACCTACATTATGAG
Organism: Campylobacterales bacterium; assembly: GCA_036574095.1. Taxonomy (GTDB): domain Bacteria; phylum Campylobacterota; class Campylobacteria; order Campylobacterales; family UBA6016; genus JAINCO01. The sequence continues at coordinate 6,745 of JAINCO010000036.1, forward strand.
GTTCGCTATCGAGGATCAATTCTTGATCCTGTCAATTTTATCACCTGGAGCTCAGGAAACTATGAATCGATTTTTCAAAAAGAGGGCCGTGTTTCATGGGGTTATTTAATAGAAAAAACAAAGCAGTACCAGCCAAAAGTGGCGCTTCGGTCATCGCCTTCGGGGTTTCGATCAAGGGTGAATTGACCGCTGAAGGAAAGCTTTTTGTCGATGGAGAGTTTGAAGGGACGATTCGCTCAAGTGGTATTGTGACAATTGGTGAGAGTGGTCGTGTTAAAGGGGAGCTATATGCTTCGCTCTTGATTGTGAGTGGTAGTTTTGAAGGGCGCGCTGAGTGTGAAAATTGCGAAATTCTTAAAGAGGGGCGCGTGAAGGGTGAGATTATAAGCGACTCTCTCGTCATAGAAAATGGCGGTCGTTTTGAGGGATTCAACACACTTCGTGATACCGTCCGCGCCAAGCAGGAGACACTTGAAGCCTGAGGAACTACAGCCCGCTCTTTATGAGCTTTTAAGGGTGCAGCCTCCCAAAGAGGCTCTTATCATCGTATCGGCAGATGAGAAAGAGAGTGAGCTATTAGCTGATGCGGCCAAATTTGCTGGCTTTAGAAGCTTTGTATTGCCACTCTTTCCGGCTGTTTATGGTGAGGATCTTCGCAGCTGGCGTGACGAGCTTTTGTCGTTGCTTGTGGCACTTGCCTCATTTTATGAAGCACCAACTCCAAAAATTCTCATCGCACCAGCAGTAACGGCAGCCAACTATCTACCTGATCCTTCCTTATTACAAGGTTGCATCCTTAAATTTGGTGATGTCATCGATCTTGACGACTTACGCGAAAAGCTGCATGATTGGGGTTATGAACTTGTCGATTTGATTGAGCAGCCGGGCGAGGCGAGTGTGCGTGGTGATATTCTCGATATTTTTGTCCCGGGTCGTGAGGAGCCTGTTCGTATCTCATTTTTCGATGATCAGATTGAGTCGATGCGTCCTTTTGATATCGAGACCCAAAAAAGCCGCCCGGAGGAGCTTGAGGAGCTTCTGATTCGCCCCGCACTCTTTTCTTTAACGCCCGAGGAGTACCAAAGACTCAACGACGAGGCGCGTTCGATGGAAACGCAAAGTTTTTTTAAAGATATGGCCTCGCTCGGTTTTTGGTTAGCACCAAGAAAAATTGCGTTGCCTGAGTGCTATCCGACGATTCTTTCACCCAATGCGAAAGCAGCAATAGAAGAGATTGATGAGGAAAATGAGGAAGGAGTGATCAAACGCGCTCTTGCAATCAAAGAGTACCTTCCTGCGCCAAGAGTATTTCGTCCTTTAGAGGGAATCTCTGCCGCAAACTATATCGACTACCATCGCCAGAAAAAAAAGATAACGCTTCTAGGGCGTCATGAGGGATTGCTCAAAGAGGCTGGCATTGAGAAGGATGGTCTGGCGTTTCGTTCATTTGATGGGTGGTTTCAGATCGAGAGCGATGATGAAGCCTTTATCTGTCTTAATAAACGCCAAAAAACCCCCAAGCGACGCAAGGTTGCCTTAGTTCTTGATGATCTGAAGCCTGGTGATTATGTCGTTCATGAAGAGTATGGCATCGGGCTATTTGAGGGGCTTAGGCAAGTTGCTGTCATGGGTGGGGTGAAGGATTTTCTCTCGATTCGCTACCAAGGGGATGATCGACTCCTTGTCCCTGTCGAGAACATCGCTGTCATTGATCGCTATTTAGCTGAAGGTGGGAGTGTTGCCCATCTTGATCGATTAGGAAAAGGAAGTTTTGCTAAGCTTAAAGAGAGTGTTAAAGCGAAGCTGTTTGAGATTGCGGGCTCACTTATTGAGCTGGCTGCAAAGCGAGAACTTAACAAAGGGGTCATCATCCGCCACGATGATGAGAGGCTTGCTCTTTTTAGAGCAGATGCTGGCTTTGACTATACACCCGATCAGCAAAAGTGTATTGCTGAAATTTTTAACGATCTGGCCAGTGGCAAGGTGATGGATCGATTGCTCACAGGCGATGTGGGGTTTGGTAAGACAGAAGTTGCGATGAATGCCTTGCTGGCGACGGTTTTGTCGGGCTATCAAGCCCTCTTTGTTGTCCCAACAACGCTCCTAGCCACCCAACACTACGCAACTCTTCGCAAGCGCTTTGATCGTTTTGGCGTGAGAGTTGGGCGACTGGATCGCTATGCAACCACCAAAGAAAAAAATCTGCTTAAAAAAGCACTGGAGGTGGGAGGTGTCGATATTGTTGTTGGAACCCATGCTCTTTTGGATATATCTTGTAAGAATCTCGGTCTGGTTGTGATTGATGAGGAGCATAAGTTCGGGGTAAAACAAAAAGAGAAGCTCAAAGCCCTTCGTGAAAATGTCCATCTACTTGCGATGTCGGCCACACCAATCCCGCGCTCACTCAATATGGCGCTGTCGCATTTGCGTGGATTTAGTCAAATCCTCACACCCCCATCTTTTAAACAAGATGTGCGTACTTATGTGCGAGAGTATAATGATGCGATCGTCAAAGAGGCGATACTGCGCGAGCTTCGGCGTGGTGGCCAAATCTTTTATATCCATAATCGCATCCATTCCATTGGGGTGCGCAAAAAGGCTCTTCAAGAGCTTTTGCCAGATCTGCGCATCGCTGTTTTACATTCAGAAATTCCTCCTCATGAGACCGAAGAGACGATGCAGAAGGTGCGTGAAGGGGAGTATGATCTGCTTCTTTCAACCTCAATTGTCGAAGCGGGTATCGATATGCCGCGTGTCAATACGATGATTGTTGATAGTGCTGAGACTTTTGGGATGGCCGATCTTCACCAACTGCGCGGGCGTGTTGGGCGCGGTCGGGTGCAGGGATTTTGTTATTTTCTTGTAGAAGACAAAGATAAACTTTCAAGCGAAGCGACGAGGAGATTGTTAGCCCTTGAGAGTAACTCCTATGTGGGAAGTGGGGCGGCATTGGCCTTTCATGACCTTGAAATCCGTGGCGGGGGTAATCTTCTTGGAGAGGCGCAGTCAGGTCATATTAAGCAGATTGGCTATTCGCTGTATCTGCGGATGCTTGAGGAGGTGGTCGGTAAACTTTCAGGTAGCGTGACAAAAGAGGCCAAAGAGGTCGATTTGAAATTGACAATCTCAGCCTTTATCTCGCCTGAACTTGTTCCTGAAGATAGGCTACGACTTGAACTTTATCGTCGTTTTGGACAGGCTGGAAGTGTTGCTGAGGTTTATGAGCTTGCGAGCGAAATTCACGATCGTTTTGGTGCGTTAGATAGCGTGACGCGCAACTATACCGATCTCATCGCGATCAAAGTTCTTGCCTTAGAGCAAGGATGGAGCCAAATCTCCAACTATGGCCAAAAGATCACACTCATCCACGAAAGTGGTACAAAAGCCTATCTTGAGGCAAATAGCAAAGATGATGATGAGATTCTTACGGCACTCTTGCGTTTTCTTAGACAAAAGGCCAACAAGTGAGAGTCGGTTTTATCGGTGATATTGTTGGGCGTCCGGGACGCCATCAAGTGAAGGCACTTTTACCGTTAGTGCGTCGTGAATTTGCCCTTGATCTTGTTGTTGCTAATGGTGAAAATTTGGCCCATGGAACAGGGGTGACGATGAAGGTTGTTGAGGAGCTTAGGGGAGCGGGTGTTGATATCTTAACTGGTGGTAACCACACCTTTGATAAAAAAGAGGTGCAAGCACTCATCGATAATCCTTTGTTTCTTCGTCCTTTCAACTTTCCGCGTGGTGTTCCTGGGAGGGGTGTTTGGCAGGGTGAGGGGATTCGTGTGATTTCGCTATGTAGCCCGACAGCGCTTGCAAACCTTAACAATCCTTTTGAGGCGCTTGAGCTACTTCTTGATGAGCCATATGACGGAGTGACACTTGTTGATTTTCATGCAGAATATACAGCAGAAAAGCGTGCTCTTTATTTGGCCTATCGCGATCGACTCTCAGCCGTGATGGGAACTCATACCCATGTAGGAACCGATGATCTTGAGATTGGGGATGGGTGCTGTTATGTTACCGATGTCGGTTTGACTGGATGCAGCGATAATGTGATCGGGATGGAGCTGGAGGCCTCCTTTCGTCGTCAACGTTTTGCGCTTCCTGGCGGTATGCGTATGCCTGAGAATTGTAAGGCACACTTGCAGATGATTGTTATGGAGTTTGAGGGTAGGCGATGCAATCATGCGCTCAAGCTCAAAGGGTGCGAGAGCGATGGTTGGCGTATAACACAGGAGGTTAGGGCATGAGAAGCTCGGATCTTTTTATTGCCCTGCATCAACAAGACCTCTTAGGTCATCGCGCACCTTGGTGGTGGCCTCAAGCGGGAACATTTGAGGTGGTTGTTGGGGCGGTGCTTACGCAACAAAGTCGCTGGGAGAAGGTTGAAGAGAGCCTATCCAATCTTCGAAAACTCGCACTATTGGATCTGCACGCCATAGCTGCCGCGTCTCAGTGGCAGGTGGCGCAGGCAGTGACGCCAAGTGGGTTTTATAACCAAAAGGCGCAGCGGTTGATTGCGCTTTCAAGGGCAATTGTAGCCGAGTATGGTGATTTTGCCCATTTTCAAGAGCAAGTTACTAGAGAGTGGCTATTGCAACAAAAGGGGATTGGCCCTGAGAGCGCCGATTCGATTCTTTGCTATGGGTGTTTTCGAGAGGAGATGGTTGTTGATAGCTACACAGCGCGTCTTTTAGCAGCATTTGGATTTGAGGATCTTGATTATGATACGCTTAAAGCGTGGTTGGCAGAAGGTGTGGCATCAGATTATGAGAGGCTTTGTGGTGTGATTGGTTATGAAGCCGAATTAGCTGAGCTTTATGCTCGTTTTCATGGCATGATTGTTGAGTTTTGTAAACAAGGATGCAAGCAAGCCGACACTATTCGTCAGCGCCTCTTGCTTGAGTAAAAGAGGGGATCAGCCCTCTTTGTGAGCCTCTTAGAGGTTGTGATCCTTTTTGTACTTTAAAATCATCGCATAAGCTTCATCTTTGAGGTGGAGCTTCTCTTTTTTGAGCTTTTCAAGCTCGAAATGGTCCATATGCTCGCGTCCCTCTTCAACATTCTTAATCTTATCATCAAGCTCATTGTGTTTTTCAAAGATTTTCGCAAAATGGGCGTTTTCAACCTTGAGTTTACTGATGATATCGCGGTACTCGTGCAGCATCCTAATCCCTTTTGGATAGAGTTATATCGGTAATTATAGCGAAACGAGCCTTTTGTGTCGTTGAAAAATCTTTGCCTCAATGATTGTTGGTTTGGGGTCTTTTGCATGGATACTGATGGGTTAAATTCGCACTGATTTGCTATTTTCATGGTATAATGACTAAATGAAGATTATTAAAAAACGAAGTCCCAGACGAAATAGAGGCGTTGCCTTTAAGGTTGTAGGATCGGGGGTTGTGGAGGCAAGGATTCCTCAATGGCTTGATGATCGAGCGTTTGATGAGATCGTTGCCAACATGAGTTCCAGACTTCAGGCGTTGTTGGCGCGCTATGAGAGTCAACAGGTACGCCCATGGCCAAGAGATCATACGATACTCATTGGTGGCAATTTAGTTTCTTGCATACAAACAATAGGTTCGTCGGTGAGACTGACTGAGCATGGGTTAGAGATCGGGGGGAAGCTGCAGCGTGATGAGGCGTTGCGTCGATGGCTTATGGCGCGTGCTGGCAAGATCATTCCAGAGCGTCTTGGTGTATGGAGCGAGCGGATGAATCTTTATCCCTCATCGTGGCGACTGAGTAATGCGCGCTATCTTTGGGGCTCATGCACAACAAGGGGGCGAGTTTCATTCAACTGGCGCCTTGCGATGGCGCCACAGGAGGTTGTTGACTATCTTGTCATCCATGAGTTAGCCCATTTGCGTTATCCAAACCATCAACAACAGTTTTGGTCGCTTGTGGCTTCCTATGCTCCTGACTATCGACGGATTGAGGCTTGGCTTAAAGAGGAAGGGCACGCCTTGCTTGCATCGTTTCATTAATAAGACAATAGTTTGATACTCTAATGCAATAGTAGATATTTTTTAGTTTGGCGTAAGCTATACTCAGATACATCGACGCTAAGTACTAATGAAGAAGAGAGGGTCACTATGAGCAAAAATCCTGGTAAATTATGAAAAGAGGGTATTGTCAGCTATTGCGGCGGCGGGATTGATGGGGAATGCAGCTTTTGCAATTGAGACAGCGTCACTTGCGAATAGCTCATTAAGTAGTGCTGTGGGGGCAAATGGTGATGCGCCTACATTTACGATTCCTACTGGTGGCGTTGGTGTTGTCGATCTCAAAAATAACACCAGAGCATTGCTTAAATGGGAAGCTTTGGGGATTGGCTCGGGAGAGTCGTTAACATTTGGAAGTGCTGGGGCGAATGCTATTATTGTCAATAAAGTGACAGGCACGACATCAACAGGAATTTACGGTAGTATGACGGCGCCCAATGACGCCTCCGTTATTCTTATCAACCCAAATGGCATCACGATCGGATCAGGTGCCAATCTCGGTGGTATTTCAAATCTTGTCCTGTCAGGCAAGGGAACAACATTAGATAGCATAACATTTAACTCCATTAGTGATGTGTTAGGCTCTTTAACTGTCGATGGTTCAAATGTCACATACAATGTCAACTTGGCCACAAAAGCGGGTGGAAGCCTCTATATCTACAACACGGATAGTCTTAATAACACCACCTACACCATTCAGACAGGAACATTGACGCTCAACGCTGGGGGTGAGATTAATGTAAAGACAACGGCAAACATTGTTAACGCCACAAACTCAAATAATGGTAATATCACGATATCCAACAGCAGTGGTGCTTTAGGCATTGGAACGATCAATGCGGGAACAGGAACGGTCTATATCACAGCGGCGGGTGCTATCACTGATGCACAGGGAACAAGCGATACAGCGACCAACATCACGGCTGGAACGATCAAGCTCAATAGCGGCGCTTCAGATATTGGTGAAAGTAGCAATAAGCTTGAGATCAGTGCTTCTGATTTGAATATCACGAGTGCCGGTAATGTCTATCTTGCCAGCGCAGGAAACATCAATCTCAATCAACTTGAGGTTAGTGGTTCTCAAATAACCATTGATGCTGGAAGCAATACAGTAACACAAACAACTAATATCAGCCTCTCTGCCCCCACGACAACCCTTGATTTTGGATTATCGACTTTTAATCAAGTCAGTGGTGTATCTTTAGCTACAGATGCAGCAGATAAGTCAATCGTTCTTTCGGCAGGAGCGATGGATCTTAAGAGCGTCGCAACGACAGGCACAGGAGAGATCACAATTCATGCAGGCGGTGCCATAACAGCTAATTCACTGAGTGCTTCCTCAATCACGATTGATGGCGGATATGCTGTTGATGCCAACACAACAACCTCGACGCTGACATTAACGACCGGGGCAACCACGATTACCAACACAGGAGATTTGAATATCTCTGGTACCCTTTCTGGGGATTCGTCAATAACGGCTTCCAGTATCATAACGATAGGCAACTTAAATGGCGGTACGAGCAACCTGACCCTGACGACCGATTCACTTTCAGCGACAAGTACTATTACGGCCGATACCCTGACGATTAATCAGAAAACTGACGGCAAAGCAATTGCAATTGGTACGACAGGAACAGGAACGCTCGATTTAACTGATGCGACTCTATCCAACATCAGCGCAAATACAATTGCGATTGGAAAAACAACAGGTGGTGGAGCGATCACCGTCGATACCGTTGATGTTGGCACGAGTAATCTGATATTAAATGCGACAACACTTGGTGCGACGGCAACCGGAACTGACATCACAGCCGGCAATCTTACTGTGACGACGACTGGTGGAGATGTGACGCTGGATAGTGCGATAGCGGGTATTACAGTCAGCGGAACAAATACTGGTGTGACGATCGCCGACGCTGGAATGCTCACAATCAATGGCATTACATCCGGTGGCAATGTTAGTGTCACGACAACAGGCGCCCAGACAATCGAAGGAAATATAACATCTGCTGCATTGACACTCAATGCCGCCACGAACAACATCACACAATCATCAGGAGCGATCACGGCAACAGGTGCCCTCTCTTTGACAGGTGGCACGATCACATTAGACCAGAGTGGAAATAGCTTCGGTGCGATTACTGTTGCTAGTGGTAGTGGTGATGTAACGATCAACGAGAGTGCGGCGATGGATATTGCCGCCATCACAAGGACAAGTGGAAATGTTACATTAACATCAACAAATGATATGACAACAAGCGGTAATATTTCTACGTCCGATGGCAACGGATCGATTTTGTTGCAGACTTCAAGCGGTTCGATCGATCTGACAGGAGATACACTGAATGCTGGAAGTGGCGATATTACGCTAAGAGCCTTGGATGGAGATGTCGCTGTAGAAACACTGACGACCACAGGTGGTATTGCGATAGCTGCCGGCAGTGGGACAATTAGTGGGATTCCAAACGGTACATTTGAGTATGTTGATCTTAACGCCTCTAGCAATATCACGCTAAGTGGTGCTTTGACGACAACGGGAGAGATCGACGCAACAACGCATGATGGTATTCGCATTTACACAGGTGGAACGTTTATTCAGGGGGCTAATGCCCTTTCGACGGGTGCGACGGGTAAAAATATCTCGATTACTGCGGCAACAGATATTGTTTTGGACGCCAACCTGACAACAACAGGAACCGTAACACTTCAACAGGCTAGTGGGGCCACAGCTATTGGCCTAGGTGATGGTACGGGTGCGACATTCGATCTGAATGCAACCGAACTGGGTTATATCCAAAACGGCTCATCCGGTATCACCATTGGTCGAAGCGGTGCAACAGGTGCTATGACAGTTAATGCAACAACATTTAACGATGCGTTAACTCTGAATGCCGGCGCTATCACGAACGGCGGTCTATTGACCATGAGTGGCAATGACCAGCTAACAGTCAATGCTGCAAGCGCAACACTACAAACTGCCACAACAGGCGTTATTAACCTCAACACAACAGGAAATGCGTCAATCACCAATACGGGAGCGACACAGCTACAGGGTAGTGTTGGTGGTAATATGGTTGTTTCAGCGAGTGGCGCAATTACCGATAGCGGCGCTCTGTCCGTTACAGGAACAACGACCATCACTGCATCAGGACATGCTGTCACACTGGATGCTGGTAATAACTTGGCTGGCGATATCAATGTTACTGCAGCCAGCTTCACGCTTAATAACGGCGCCCATGCAATCAGCATGGGTAATACATCACTAACAGGTGATTTATCACTAACATCGACAAGTGGTGGCATTACCGATAGCGGTACACTGAGCGTCGGTGGAACAACAACACTCGCGGCTGGAGCTACGAATGACATCACTCTAAATAGCAGCGACAATAACTTTAGTACTGTGTCGATTAGTAGTGGTAAGGATGTCACACTCGTCGATACCAATGCGATCGATCTTGGTGCATCAACAGTCAGCGGCAACCTCTCTATCACCGCAGGTGGTGCGGTTACTGATAGCGGCGCTCTGTCCGTTACAGGAACAACGACTATTAGCGCAACAGGACAGGATGTAACATTAGATACGGCAACCAATAACTTTACAGGTGCCGTTGCTGTGACAGGTGCCAATGTTACACTCGTCGATACCAATGCGATTGATCTGAACACATCAACGATCAGCGGCAACCTCTCCATCATAGCAGGTGGCGAAATTACTGATAGCGGAACTGTTAGCGCATCATCTCTGTCATTCACCGCCGGCGGTGCCGTTACACTTGACCAGATTTCGGTTGATTCTATCGGTAATTCAGTCGCCGGTGGCGATGTAGCCTTAACAAACAATAAAGATGCTAATTTGACCGTCGGTAATATTCTTGTCTATGCAGCTGATGAGACAACAGCTAACAACTATACGGTCTCGATCGATAACACGATGGCTACAGGCAAAAATATCGTTCTCAACGGTACGATTGCGGGAAGCGATAACAACTCGTCAGCCAATCTCTACCTTGGCGCAATCACTGTAAAGAATGATATTACAGGTGCAAGCTATATCACTGGCGGTAGCAATAATCTGCTTAAAGCGAAAAAGTTTGACCTTTACGCCCATGGAAAGATTGGATCTTCAACGGGTCAGGGCATTAATGTGGATTGGAAGGATGCGACAGTTTCGACGACCAATGCCCTCAAGCTTTATCTGGGTAATTTGTCTGGTGATAGTGATGGCGATGTTAATATAACAACACCTTCAGGTGGTCACCAGATAGTATCGAGTGATATCACAAATCGTTATGTCGTGTTGGATTTCACAGCCGATTCAACTTATACAACAACGGCGGATGGGCTGGTTACTAATGGCGACCTTGTTGGAACAGGCGACAAGCTGAACGATTACAATACCAATACCTTTGGCTATGTCAATGAGAGGATTGATCGTCTGGAGGAGATTATCGGTATTGGATTTGATAGCAATAATACGGTTGCCAAGTATATCTCCTATATTGTTAATGGTTCGGCCGGTATTACTGGTTTTGAAGTCGACGGTGTGAGCATTTCAGGTGGTATGACACCGGCAACATTCCTGGCCAATGCCGCATCAGGTCAGAACCTGGCAGCTCTAAAAGCAGGTTTTTCCTATATGACCGATTCGACAATGACATGGAGTGCTGCTAACTCGGTTACGGCAGGTAGCCTGGATGCCGCCAAGTTTGCCGATGGTAATATTACAACGAGCAAACTGGCGGATGCAACGCTGTTGGCAGATGAGAGTACATCCGGATCGATCAAGTACTGGGCGAAAAACGCCATCGACGCCAACACGACGGCGTTGAACTCAACGATCACCTCGACGCGTACGGCACTTGAGAGCGCGATCGACAACAACAGCACGGCGATCACGACAGCCTACACGAACGCCATCGCTACGGCCCGCACGAATCTCGAGAGCGCGATTGACGCCAACAGGAGCGCGATTACGACGGCTTACACGAACGCCATCGACGCCAACACGACGAGCCTGACGATCGGTCTGGCCAACGCCAACACTCGCATCAACGAAGTCAATGCCACCTCCGAGTTTGCCAACGCCAAAGTCGACGCCCTGGCCACCTTCCGTAACGGTCAGGTTGCCGCAGCGCAAGCTAGCGATATTAATGCCACGACGACGATCGCCCTCAAAGAGGCAGTCGATGCTACGAATGCAAAAGCAAGTGGCATCGGTCTTGGAACAACGACAAATAGCGTGAAAACACTCGAAGGAGAAGCAGATACGGGCAATATCTTCCTGAACTTCTTCCGCCGTCTCTTTGGTGGCAACTAAATAACAATCTTCGGGTCGCTTGGGCGGCCCACTTAAAATATCAATAATAAGGATTCCAGTGTACGCCAATGTTGCTCTTTTGAATTCTCAGACCGATAAAAATCTTAAAGTTGAACCACTCAAGAATTGGAGTTTTGCCGCATCGACCAATTACGCTCTTATTACGGTTGATGAGTTTTATCATGCGTGCAAATCGCAGCCAATTCTTTTTGTTAAAGATGCTAATAACAACTATAGTGCTGTGGCGATCCTTGGCCTAAAAGAGGGGCAGAACCTCTTTGTGGGCAGTGATCAACAGTGGGAGAAAGGGGAGTATATTCCTGCCTTTTTGCGTCGCTACCCTTTCATCTTTGTCCAGCAGGGCGAGACGCTTGCCTTAGCTTATGACAAAGATTGCAAAGCGATCAATACCAAAAAAGGGGAAGCGCTTTTTGACAAAGAGGGTCAACCGACTTCTTATACCGATGGTATTTTGAAATTTATGACAGAGTATCAGAGATCGGCGTTGCGCACACAAGCTTTTTTAAATGAGCTTGCAACGTTAGAGCTTTTGGAAGAGGTGACGGTTGATATTCGTGTCAGTGGCGAGAATCTTCGTTTCTCTGGTTTTTTACGCATCAATGAGCAGAAGCTTGATGGGCTTGATAATGAGAAGAAGATGGCTTTGGTCGCAAATGGCATGTATAAGTTAATCGTTGCCCATCTCATCTCAATGAGCAATTTTGATAAACTTGCTGCACTCTACCGCTAAAGGAGATATGATGAAAAGAAGTTGGTGGTATGTGACTGCTGCGGTGGCAACCCTTTTATTGGGGGGCTGCTTTGGTGGCAGTGATAGCAGTGCTGAGCCACAGAGAGTCAGTGGTTATGTCATCAAGGGGCCTCTTTCGCACGCCAAAGTTTGCTTTGATACGAATAATGATGGAAGCTGCAGCGGTGAAGTGGTGGCCTATACAAATGAGAATGGTTTTTACACCCTAACTAAGAGTTCTGGCAACATCGTTGTCGAATCAGACGCCAATACGATTGATCAATTTGATACCGATGGTAACGCGACTTTTGTTGGTAAGATGGTTGTTAACCCAGCGATTTTTGCAGCTGATAACGCCTATAATGTCAATATCTTTTCTCAGATCGCCAGTGCCGCCTATGAGCAAAATAATAGCACTACCGACACAACTGCGAGACGCGCAGCTGCAATCGCGTTGGCGGCCAGAGTTGCTGGTGTTAGCGAAACGAATGTGACATCACTGACAAGCTCAAATGTCACATCCGAAGTCGAACGGCGCTCGGTTGCGCTTTTTAATGTTGTTAAAAGGATTACGACAGCACTTAAGCCTGAGTCCGGATCTGAACAGAACGCGACACTTTTAACAACTGTGACGAAAGCTATCGTCAAAGCAGCTGAGAATAATGCATCGCTTACTCTTGGCAGCGTAGCTGAAACTGAACTGAATACAACGGCCGTTGTACAGGTTGTTACCGAGACTGTTAAAAAAATTGGTGACATCAACAGCACGATTGCACGCGAGGTTAATGCATCAGCTCTGACTGAAGAGATTGTCAATGAAGCGATGACTCGATCAGTCGCGCCGATGGAAACACTAGTTGCCGGACTCAAGATTGTTCCTATTTTTAATTCAAATAGCGCTACGCCTATTGATGAAACACTTAGTAGCTTAAGTGGATTTGCACTTGATTATAATGAGACAGATAATACGATCACGATTGCTTCTGGATTGGGAGGATCGCCCTTTTTTGCAGGTTGGAAGCTTCCCTATGATGCAGAGGCTAAAATGTTTGGTCGTGCATCTGGTCTTAATGCCATCTCTATCAAAATGGCATATACTTTTGAGGGCGTATCGGGTCGCCTTTTGACCTATACAGATAATAACGCCTCTACACTTCACTACTTCTACCTAGCCACACGCGACGAAATCTGTGCTGCTGGGCTAACAAACGAGCAGCTTGCGGTTGTTTCCGCGATGAATGCCGGTGGTGTTTCATGTCCCTGATGAAAGGGTGTGATTGAAATCTACGCGACTCTCCATCATCTTACTGGCTGCTTCGGCTCTCCTTTGGGCCGATACGGCCCCGACACCTCCCCAGTACTACGATCCGAGCCGTATCCTCGAGGATCCCGCAAAAAAACCTGATCTGCCGTCAAAAAAAGAGCCTAAAGAGACACAGGTTGATGCCATTCAGCTTGATCGTAATGCCTCGGGTGTTGGTGAGAATAGATTGCAGGATGCGCCATCGTTTGTACTCCAAAATCTCTCAATCAATGGCAATACCGTCCTCCAACGCCAGGAGATCATCGATGTCGCCAAGCCTTATGTGGGGCAAACTGTTGACTCGAAAGCACTGCAGGAGCTTGCGGCAAAAATTACCGATCTTTATGTGAAAAAAGGGTATGTGACAAGTCGCTGCATTATTCCTGCTCAGAAGGTGACAAACGGGACTGTTCGACTTGATATTATCGAGGATAAGCTTGGTCGCATCCTCCTTTCAGGTAAGCGTGCCTATATGTACGACCAGCGCATCTTTTCTAAATATCTTCAAGAACTTCAAGGTAAACCCATCCATTTAGCAACACTTAATCGTCAGCTCTCGCTTTTAACGCGCCTACCCGTAGCACGCGTCACGCCCAAACTTGTCAAGAGCACAGCTGACTTTACTGATCTAATTCTAGAGATCACTGATTTTGATGAAAAAAGCTTTGTGTCGTTCGATAATGAAGGAAGTCGCTTTATTGACACCTATCGCCTTATGGCGGGAACGAGTTTGAACAATCTAACAGGTCGTGGTGATACATTGGGGATATCGCTGACAACAGCACTACGATCAACAAAATATCAACATGCTATCGAAGGCTCATATGTTGCACCAGCAGGAACGCGTGGCGGAAAGGTAACAGTAACCCTTTCAGCCAGTCGCTATATGCTTGATCCTGATAAGGTAGGCTCGGATCTCATTATTTATGAGGGGAAATCATTTCTTGCATCGTTTCTTTATGAAGAACCGGTAATGCTTTTTGATAATCTCAATCTTTGGTGGTTAGCGGGATTTGAGTATAAGACGATTAATTCTCAAACGGTACAAAATAGCACAGGCGATCTTCTTGTTGATGGATTAGATAAATATGCGACAGGTCAGTTGGGTGGGCGTCTGGACTTTACCGATCGTTATGGAGGCTATAATCTTGTGAGTGTCATGCTCAAAAAACATTTTGAGGGCTTGTTGGGAGCGATGACGCAAGAGGAGCTTAATCGAAAAGAGGCCGATGAGACTTTCCCAATAACAGGACCTATTCGCTATGGCAAAAATATGGATCCCACATTTTATAAAATTTATCTATCAGCACTGCGACAACAGGCACTTGCCTATGAGATCATTGGGCAGGTGGCGATCAGTGGAGAATATACACCAACGCGCGCACCCGAGGGATACCGCTATACTGGAGGGGATAATGGTGATTATGGCTACAACTATTCACTCTCGTTGCGCCGAAAGCTCGGCTTTGACTGGTTGTGGGGTGTAGTGAGCTACTCTGGTGCGACATCCTATCAGTATGATCTTGAGTTAAAAACAAAAACTGTTAGCAGTTCAACTGTAGGCTTGGGGCTCTATGCGAACTATAGCAACTTTTTTGCTTCAATTAACTATAGCCAAAATGTGGAGCTATATGAAAACAACCTTGAAAATATCAAATTCAGGGTAGGTTATAGCTGGTGAGGAGCTCACCCCTCTGCTAAAAGAGGGGTATGTTAGGTGCGGTAGTCGGCATTGATTCGGACATACTCATAGCCCAAATCGCAGCCATAGGCGGTAAAGCGCCCTTCTCCTAATCCAAGATCGCAGATGATTCGAAACTCATCTTGTTGCATCACTTTGGCTGCTCGTGCTTCCGTAGCCGCATCAAAAAGGATCTCGCCTCGTCGATAGACCGTCACATCGCCAAAGGTGATCGTGAGTTTGTCGGCATCACACGAGATTTGGCTAGCTCCAATGGTGGAAGCGATGCGTCCCCAGTTAGGATCATTGCCATAGAGGGCGGTTTTGACTAAGTTCGAATTGCTTAGTGCCTTCGCAGCAATCTCTGCCTCCTCATCACTTGCAGCACCAGTAACCTCAAAGGCCACAAGTTTCGTCGCCCCTTCGCCATCTTTGACCATCGAGAGGGCAAGCTCATGCATTGCAAGTCTTACCGCTTCTCCAAAAGCCTCATCATCATAGGCACCAGAGAGGCCGTTAGCATATAAAAGGACAGTATCGTTTGTAGATGTGTCACCATCGACACTGATAGCATTAAAGGTCGTTTTGACTTTTTCTTGTAGAAGTTGTGTTGCGCGACCTTTGGGTACGGCTGCATCGGTGGTGATAAAGCAAAGCATTGTCGCCATAGCTGGATTGATCATGCCAGCCCCTTTGGCGATCGCACCCACTGTAAATGAGCGACCATCCTCCAGCTCCACCCTTAACGCAATCTCTTTAGGCCATCGATCGGTTGTCATAATTGCTTGAGCCGCTGCGGCTGAATTTGTCGCCTCAAGATCGATGGACGGAAAAACAGATGCAATCTTCTCTTTAGGAAGCCGCACACCAATCACACCTGTTGAGCTCATGACGGGATTAATGAGGTTTGGGTAGGAGGCTTGCAGTTGTGCAAGAAGCTCTTCAACATCCCCAATACCCGCTTGCCCAGTCATGGCATTGGCATTTTTGGCATTGACTAAGATAAAGTTTGATTCAGTGATTGCGTGTTTTTTGAAATGGAGAATTGGGGCAGCTGCAAAGCGGTTTGTAGTAAAAACAGCACCAACTTGGCATAGAGCTGTGCTGTAAATATACGCAACATCAGGGGTTCCCTCTTTGCGCAATCCAGCTACTAAGCCGCCTGCTCGAAACCCCTTAGGTGCGCAGACTCCTCCCTCGATCGGGAAGATCTTAAACATTAGGCTTTGCTCTGTTTTCTCATCGTGCGCAGTGTCGAAGCTGCGACGCGGATTTTGCGGCGTGTGCCATCAGGAAGTGTAATGCGAATTGTGCGCAGATTAGGAAGGAAGCGCTTTTTTGTTTTATTGTTGGCGTGGCTGACATTATTGCCGACCATCGGACCTTTACCTGTCAAGGCGCATCGTCGTGCCATACTATATCCTTCATTCTTAGGAGGTAAATGTTAAGGCGGAATTTTACCAAAAGGCTACCTAAAATAAACTTAATGGTATCATGAACGCTTTGTTAAGCATCACCATAGGTGTTTTTGTGCTATAATCGCCTGACTGTTGAAAAAAGAGATGTAGTTGATGAAGGAGTGGGTGTGATTACCCAACAAGAGATTGAGCGGTATATTGTGGCAATACCGGCATCTCCAAAGTTTGTTCGTGACGCGATCACTGCGTTAGATGAAGAAGATCTTATTAAAGCTGGGTCGGTGATTGAAAAAGATCCTGCGTTGACTCTCTTCTTGCAGCAGATTATTGACAGGCCTATTTTTGGGGCGACAGAGAAGCTGAAAGAGCCTGTACGAATTCTCTCTTTTCTTGGTCTTCGCGCTTCAAAAGCTATTCTTAACACCTACCTCATTTCGCTGCTCACCCCTCGCGAGTGGCGTGTTTTTAAACTCTCCAACACCCTCTTTTATGAGTTATCAGGTATGATGATCCTTTACTGGGAAAAGCTTTTGGAGCGCTATGCCAAGGATCGCTCTCTCAAACTCATTTCTGCTGCGACACTTCTTGTTTCAACGGTAGCTGTCTGCGAGCAACTTTTTCGCGATTATGCCGCTGATGCGCGCATCCTACGTGAACAAAGTGGCATCACCTATGCGACGATTTTAGAGCGACAAGCCGGGATGTCATTTATCGATCTTGCCTTGGTGGTGGGGCAAAAGTTTGGTATTGAAGCTGAGGCGCTCACTTTAGTAGAGTTAACAGAAAGGCCGCATGTTCATCCCGACCTGCGGTTGGCTAAGCTTTTACACCTTCTCTTTTTTTATGTTCTTAGTCGCCCAATGTTTATTGAAGTCTGTCTGAATGACTTTATGCCTTTCAGGCCGGACTTTGTTGCTGATGTCCTTGATGATTTTCGGGCTGTGGTTGATTTATGAAGCCAGTAATTAAAGAGGGTGTTGCGCTGATCTCGCCCCAGGGGTTTCTTGATGGTAATAGTGCGCCGGCTGTTTTTGGTCTTTCAGAAACCTCTTATCTTGAGATGGCTAAGGTTCGTGGGCTTTTTATCTCATTCAAATCAATTCTCTTTTTTAACTCCAATGCTATCGGCTACTTAACGAATGTCTTAGAGATGGTCGCCTCTAAACAAAAGATCATGGTTGGTTTTTGTGACTATAATCCTCAGCAGTATGATCTTTTAACAAAGTACTTAGGCGATGAAGCGATGCTGACACTATTTGAGTCGTTTGAGTTAGCGCAGATCTATCTTA
>JAINCO010000037.1:0-5935 GCA_036574095.1 Campylobacterales bacterium
AATGAGATCTCAAAGATTGAGGAAAATTTTGAAAAACTTAGCAAGATCTCAACATCGCCAACAGACAAAGCAGTTGTGGAAGAGGCAAAAAGGAATGCTTTGAACTTCATTTATGAGGCACGTAATATCATGGTTTCTATTTCTGGCATCGAGAGAACGCCCGATGTTTTAGCAGAAACCTATCGCCTCTATAAGCAAAAGGCGACGCCTCCTGCCGAGGCAGCGCGCGAATCATTTGATAAGGTCGTAAAAGCGAAAGAGGGGTATTTTGATGAGGAGGTTAAGGTTGTAGAGCATCTTATCACAACCTCGAAAGTTGAACTGATGGTGATCTTTGTGCTTGCCTTCATCTTTGGCTTTGTGCCGCTCATTATTCTCAGTCGCTATATTGTCTTTTCGATGTATGGAATCAAAAATGAAATCAATACAATTGCGGCAACAAAAGATTTCACCCGTGATGTTGCTGTGCTAAAGTCTGACGAAATCGGTCAGATCGCCACTGACTTCAATCACCTAATTGATGTTGTGAGCAACACCCTCACAGAGGCGAAGAGCTCATCGGATCTGAATGCTACAATTGCTGCAAAGTTGAACAAAACGACCCATGAAATCGGCGAGAGGGCTGTGCAAGAGAATGAGATTGTAGCCAAAGTAACAGCTACCGGCAATCAGATGAAAGAGGTGCTTGAGGCTTCTATTCATGAAGCTGAAGAGACTCGTAAAAATATCGAGCAAGCGAATGCAAACCTCGCCGATGCAACACATGATATTTTGCGTATGGTCAATGAAGTCCGTGAGAGCGCTGCTGTTGAAAATGAGTTGGCACGAAAGCTCGATGTTCTTGCTGCTGATGCTGAGCAGATTAAGGGTATTTTGACAGTGATTGGCGAGATTGCCGATCAGACAAACCTTCTTGCCCTTAATGCCGCGATTGAAGCTGCGAGAGCAGGGGAGCATGGACGTGGGTTTGCTGTTGTTGCTGATGAGGTGCGTAAATTGGCTGAGCGAACTCAAAAGAGCTTAGTTGAGATTAATTCGACGATTAGTTTGATGGTGCAAGCAGTTGGAGATGCCAGTGAGCAGATGACCAAAAATGCTGCCCAGATTCAACAGCTATCAGAAACTTCGAGCGGTGTTGAGGGGCGCATCAACAGTAGTGTTGCTATTATGGACGAGGCAACAAGACGAGTTGCGGGGCTTGTAACTCATGCGATTGCCAATGCCCGTGAGACGGAGATGATGGTTGAGCAGATCAACAAGATCAACGATATTTCATCGACAAATGCCAATAGCCTTAAGCAGATTGTGGCTGCGGCGGATGAGCTTTATCGAATGTCTGAAGAGCTCAATAAAAAATTGATGCAGTTTAAAACGTGATAACTTTTAAGAAAGGGTAGAAAGATATCATGGAGATGAGTCTTGTGGGGTTGTTCGAATCAGCCCCGTTTATTATCAGTTTTTTGGCAGGGATCCTCACCTTTTTTAGCCCTTGTGTTTTGCCCTTAATTCCAGCCTATCTCTCCTATATCTCGGGCGTATCGATCAAAGATCTTTCGCATGAAGGGACGATGGATGCCAAGTTACGCCGGAAGATTCTTATTACAGCACTCATGTTTGTGGCGGGTTTTGGTCTGATCTTTATCTTATTGGGCGTGACAATGGCAAGTCTTATTGACGATCTCTTCGCCTATGCCTGGGTGAATTGGGTCGCAGGTGCGATTGTGATTTTGTTTGGACTCCACATTGCTGGTGTCATTACGATTCGCATGCTAAATTACGAAAAACGGGCAGTTTTTAATGATATGCAAAAAGCGAGTCTCATTGGCCCCTTTATCTTGGGTGTTAGCTTTTCGCTCGGATGGACACCGTGTATCGGACCGATCTTTGCGACAATTGTCTCGCTGGCGGCGCAAGAGCCGTCGCATGCGGTGATGTTGATGGTTGTTTACACGATTGGGCTTGCTCTTCCCTTTGTCTTGGCTGGGATAGTCACAGCGCGCGCACTCCATTTTTTTAACAGTGTTAAACGTCACTTTGGTGTGATTGAAAAAGTTGCTGGTATGCTGCTTGTCATCGTGGGTGTAGCCATTGCGACAGGCGGTCTTTCATCGTTGTCAGCGAAACTGACGCAATGGCTGGCAGGATGAAGCACCATAAGCGTCCCTTTAGTCTTTGGGTTAATTGGCGCTACGCCTTTGCGGGACTTGGGGAGGTAGCGCGCCATGAAGCAGCCTTTAGGATCGAACTTTGGACTGTAGGGGTGATGATCTTATGGGCTTCGTTATTACCTATTCCCTTAGAGCACAGAATGATCTTGATCCTCTCGTTATTTGTGCCATTAATCGTCGAGATGATCAATAGTGCTATTGAGCGGGTTGTTGATTTGGTGACGCTTGAAGAGAACGAGATGGCCAAGCGAGCCAAAGATGCTGCATCAGCTGCGGTTTTGTTATCACTGTTGGCAACAGGTGCTGTTTGGATGGCAATTTTTTATTTGGATTGGGAGCAGATCGTTTTATGGTTATCATAAATGCACTTATGCCTTTTGATGAAAGTGGTTTTTTGGGGTCGGTACGTATCAGTAATGGTCTTATTACACAAATAGCTGCATCAATAATGCCGGAGGAGGGAGAGGAGGTTATCGATGCTGCGGGGCGCTGGCTCTTACCAGGTCTTGTTGATTTGGATTGCCAAGCGGCACGATATCTGATCAAAGAGAATCTGTCGACTTTGCTATCCCAATTAGCTGCCGGGGGCGCAACGACTGTTTTACTTCAACCTGATAAAGAGCTCAAACTGACTGATCCAGAGATGCTCAGTATGGTAACCTCGACAATGGCCTCAGAAGATGGTGTCTGCGTGGTTCAAGCCTGCCAAGCGTGTGATGGTGAAAGGCTTAATGATTTAGCGATCTTGCTTGATGCTGGGGCTGCTGCCATTACAACCTCGTCAGATATTGATAGTAACTTACTGCTTAGAAGTGCGCAATATGCTGCCATGACAGAAAAGCCACTGATTGTGGCTTGCAACGATAGCTCGCTTCAAGGGGCAGGTGTGATGCATGAAGGGGCTATCGCAGCATCGATGGGGCTTCCTGGTTGGCCTGTTGTTGCCGAAACAGCAGAGACCGCGCGAGTGATCGAAATAGCACGCTATACAAAAGCAACCCTTTGGCTTCGTCATCTAAGTTGCGCTATTTCGCTTCAGTTAACCAAGCGTGCGAAGGCAGAAGGAGTCCAGTTGGCTGCCGGTGTCCATGTTCACCATCTTTTGCTTGATGAATCGGCATGCGAAGGGTTTAATACCTTTGCTAAAACAATTCCTCCACTGCGTAGCACCAAAGATCGAGAAGCACTACTGCAAGGGGTTGGTGAGGGGAGTATTGATTATGTTTCATCGGGTAATGTTCCTGTGGTTGAGGCGACCAAAGATGTTGCCTTTGAGGTTGCGTCATCGGGTATTGAGTCGAGCTCGATCTTTCTTCCCCTTCTTTACACAGCAGTTGTTGTGCGTGGGGGGATGACGATGAAAGATCTTGTGAGAGTCGGGGCAGAGACTCCTGCGCGCCTACTGGGCTTATGGGATCGTGGCGTACTTAAAGAGGGGTTGCGTGCCGATCTGATTCTTTTTGACCCCTCCTTGCCAAGTGATCCCGCCTTGCTGCCCAAGGGCTCCCCGTATGCGACATACTCTTTGATGGGACGCGTCGATGCCGTTTGGGGTGGTGGTCGCCTTCTTTGGGGAGGGAAATGATGCTCTCTTATCCACTGAAGGTGCTTTATGTCGAAGATGAGGAGATGAGCCGCCGTTTTGTGGGGGAGCATTTAGAGCGGCGGTTTGAGAGTTTTATCACGGCGCCAAATGGAGCGGCAGGGTTGGAGCTCTTTATGCGGGAGAGACCCGATATTGTGATTGCTGATATTAGAATGCCCATTATGGATGGGTTGGACATGGCAGCTAAGATTAAAGAGCTAAACGAAGAGACGCCTATTGTCATCATCACCGCCCATAGTGAAACTGACTATATGCTGGAAGCCATTGAGATCGGTGTTGATCATTTTTTGATTAAACCTATCGATCTTGACAAGCTTGATTGGACGCTCGATAAAGTAGCTAAAATTGTCATGATGCGTCGCGAGTTACAAGAGAAGCGTCAAGAGATGATCGAGCAACTCTATACAGATCCTTTGACAGGCCTACCTAACCGCATTAAACTCTTAGCAGACATGATTACGGCACCCGCTCCTCTTTTGGCCTTGGTGAATATCGACTCCTTTAAAGAGATCAACGATTTTTACGGCCATAGTGTTGGGGACTTTATTCTTGAAGAGTTGGCCGTCGCTCTTTATGAACTCTCCTCTCCCTTTGGGATCAAGCTTTATAAGCTCCAGTCTGATGAGTATGCCTTGCTGCGTAAAAATTGCGAGGATCTTTCACTCTTTAGCAATGCTCTCTCTCAAATTAGCGAGGAGATAGGGCGCCGTATTTTTATGTATCATGATCTGAGTATTAGCCTTAATATTACGATCGGTGCAGCTGTATCTGATACATCACAAGAAGGTGAGCGCAGGTTGGCTGACGAATTGCTTGCCAAGGCCGATATGGCATTAAAAACAGCTAAGCGTAAGCGCGTTCCAGTCCTCTTTTACAACCCATCGATGCAGATTGAAAAAGAGTATGAGTTCAATCTTCTTTGGAGTCGCAAACTCAAGCAGGCGATCGAAGAGGAGCGTATTGAGGTTTTTTATCAGCCGATTTTTTCTCCTGGGGAGGAGAAACCGCATAAGTTTGAGGCACTTGTCCGTTTGATTGAAGAGGATGGTCGTGTTGTTTCGCCCTATTTTTTTCTCAATGTTGCCAAACGGACTCGCCTCTATCCGACACTAACACGCATTGTTGTTGAAAAGACACTGAAGTTAGCCAAAGAGCGCAGCGAATTCTTCTCGATTAACATCTCAATTGAGGATATTCAAAATCCTGAAACGGTCGATTTTATCATTGAACGATTGAGTCATTATGGTGTCGGGGAGCGGATTGCTTTTGAGATCCTTGAATCCGATGGCATTGAGGATTACGATGAGGTTAATCGTTTTATTACGAGAATCAGAGAGCAAGGGTGTGCCATTTCGATCGATGATTTTGGTAGTGGCTACTCTAACTTTGTCCATCTTGTGAGGATGGAGGTTGACTTTTTGAAGATCGACGCATCGTTAGTAAAAAATATCGATACCGATCCAAGTACAAGGATCACCGTCGAAATGATTGTCATGTTTGCTAAGCGTCTTGGTATAGCGACAATTGCCGAATTCGTCCACTCTAAAGAGGTCTATGATATTGTGGTGCAATTGGGCGTTGATTATATTCAAGGCTATTATACTGGGGAGCCTGTTGCGCTTGGTAAGCCCAGCTAAGGAGATTCAATGTCAGAGGAACTAAAAAAGGAGGCCAAAAGCCTTAACCTTTTCGATTGTTGAGGACGAGGAGCCCATAAGGCAGTCGTTAGCAAAACTTTTAAGGCGCTATTTTAGAAGTGTCTTAGTCAGTGAAGATGGTCAAGAGGGACTTAAGCATCTGCACGAGGGAGACTCAGTTGATCTTGTACTCTCTGATATTAGGATGCCTAAGTTAGATGGGTTTGCGATGGCAAGAGCAATAAGAAAAGAGTGGCCTGAGTTGCCCATCATCTTTCTCTCAGCTCACAATGACGTTGCCAATCTTCTTGATGCAATCGAGATTGGTGTAGAGCATTTTATCGTCAAACCTATCGAAAGTTAAAAGATGATCGATATTCTTACTCGTGTATGCCGGCGCATCAATGAAAGCAGGGAGCTTGAGAAGCTGCGTAAAAAAGAGCAAATTCAGCGAGTGATGCGTGCTTTTGAGATGACGACAACACGCTTAATTAATGCTATTCCTCTTCCGACGATCCTCTTAG
>JAINCO010000038.1:0-3221 GCA_036574095.1 Campylobacterales bacterium
TTGATTAAGGATATTGCTGATCAAACCAACCTTCTTGCCCTCAATGCTGCGATTGAGGCAGCCAGGGCTGGTGAGCATGGGCGCGGATTTGCTGTTGTAGCTGATGAGGTGCGTAAACTGGCCGAGAGAACACAAAAGGCGACAAGTGAGATTTCGATTTCTATCCAGACACTACAGCAAGATGCTGGCGATATTCAGCAAAACTCTGAGAAGATGACGCAGTTAGCCTATGCCTCCAATGAAACAATTGATCATTTTAAAAAGACTTTAGCAGAGTTCAATGAAGATGCGATTCAGACTGCCAAGTCATCGCAAATGATTGAAAACACAGCCCATGTGATCTGGGCAAAGATTGATCATATTATCTTTAAATCTGATGCCTACTCATCGGTATTCCAGGGCAAAGCAAAGAGAAATTTTGGTGATGAGAATTCATGTGAATTTGGACGATGGTATCACACGATTTGCAAAGAGAAGTTTGGCGGGCTTCCTACATATGCATCTATTGATCAAACGCATAACAAGGTTCACGAGTATGTTAATAAGAATATCCGCTATGTTGTGCCTAAGGATGTTGTCATCGATCATATGGATGAAATTTATGATAATTTCGTCGCCATGGAAGAAGTGAGTGATGAGCTGATTGCATCACTTGATCGGCTCTTGGATGAGAGTAGAGAAAAATAGGAGTTATTTTATCCTATTTTAAGCCGCGTGTAGTATAATCGACTCTCTACTCTAAAAGAAAGGAAGAATCGATGATAACGCAAGAGCGCATTTTGGAAGAGCTAAAAACCGTTCTTTATCCAGGTTTTACAAAAGATATCGTGACGTTTAACTTTATCAAGGATCTTCGGATAGAAGGATCTGATGTTGCCTTGACATTAGATATAACATCAAGTGCCGCTGAGGTGGCGCAGATACTACGAGATGAAATCACTGCTAAATTATCAGCAGCTGGGGCAAATAATATTTACTTAACCATTAATCAGCCACAGATGCCCCGCGAAACCTCCTCCCGTGGCAAGAATATGGCACCGAATATTGAAAACTTTGTCATGGTAAGCTCCGGAAAAGGGGGTGTTGGTAAAACGACAAGCTCGGTTAACCTTGCTGTTTCATTAGCAAAACTTGGGAAGAGGGTTGGTCTTTTGGATGCTGATGTCTATGGCCCTAATGTTCCCAGGATGATGGGTATTGCTGATGCCAAACCTGAAGTTGTAGGCAATCAAGTCAAGCCAATTGAAGCTCATGGTGTAGCTGTGATGAGTATGGGCCTATTGATTGACGAAGGACAGTCACTGATATGGCGTGGCGCGATGATTATGAAAGTCATTCAGCAGTTTCTTCGCGACATTGCCTGGGGCAAACTCGATATTCTTATCATCGATATGCCTCCAGGAACTGGTGATGCGCAATTGACACTTGCCCAAAGTGTTCCTGTGACGTGTGGTGTTGTTGTGACGACACCACAAATGGTGGCAATGGATGATACAGTAAGAAGTCTTGATATGTTTGAAAAACTTCATATTCCTATCGCCGGTGTCATTGAAAATATGAGCGGATTTATTTGTCCAGAAAGTGGCAAAGAGTATCCGATTTTTGGCAAGGGAACGGCTGAAGCTGCAGCCAAAGCACATGGCTCATCTCTTCTTGCTCAAATTCCTCTTGAGATAATTACGCGTGAAGGTGGTGATGCAGGTGTGCCCGTTAGCATTGCGCATCCAGAAAGTGTGACAGCACAGCGTTACCTTGAGGCAGCACGAGCTTTAATTGCAAAAATCGACGAGATCAACAAGTCAGGTGGCGTGAGCAATGAGGCAATCCAGCCTACGATTGGACTCAATGGCGAGGGTTCTGCTTGCTCATCAGGTAGTGTAAAACAAGAGCATCATCACAGCTGCGGTTGCAACCACTAACCACAAAAAAGGGGTAGTTTTTACCCCCACCTTCTTCTTAGAGTGTCATCATGACCAGAGCCTGAAAGAGGGCTTTGCTTATTTTTTAGTATTTATCTCCGCTCCACATTGTAGAATCAAAGAGGACAACCTTGTTTCTTCCACTGTGTTTCGCATTATAGAGCGCAACATCGGCATATTTGACGGCTTTCCAGATGGTGTTAGCCTGTATAGGAAAGAGCGCCCCACCTATACTAATTGTTTTGATGAGTGTTTCGCTACCGACTTTAATTTTGTTCTCAGCGACTTTGAGGCGAATTTTTTCGGCTACTTGCATCATCGATACTTCATCGCTTACAGCATGCAAAATAACCATCATCTCCTCGCCGCCATAACGAACAACAAGATCACTTTCTCTTAAATTCTCTCGAATTGTCTTGGCTACTGTTTTAAGGACAAGGTCACCTACATCGTGGCCATAGGTGTCATTAACCATCTTAAAGTGATCGATATCAATCATCAAAATACCAAGACGACTTTTGTCACGTAGTGTTTGTGCAGCCGCTTTTTCGATATACTCATCCAAAAATTTACGGTTATATAGACCCGTTAAACTATCGCGCAATGATGATTCGCGCAGCTTCTCCATCAGCATCTTGCTTTCAAGAATAGGTGCAGCTTCTGATAGATAGTTTTCGAGGTGTGGCGCAATTTTAGAGACGCGTTTAAACTCTTCTTCATCGGCGCAGGTGATGTTAGCTACAAGCCTAACCTTGCCACCAAAGCTAATCGGCAAACAATAGAAGTAAGGAGCAGTTCCTGTGTAGCCTAGACAGATGCCAGGGAACTGATCCGAAGAGATCATATTGCCCGTTCGTCGTGCGCGGCAGCTATCATGATCACTGCCATTGCTTATTCTGTCGCAAAACCCTTCTCCTGCCGTATGGACTATTTTTTCCACCATACCATCTTCGGAAACCTCTTTGATGATGTAATTTGTGATACCAAAATGTTTCTCAAATAGGTAGATGATGCGTTGATAGATATCATCTTTGCTGCCATCATTCTCGATTGCCTTCTTGAACTTATAGATATTTGAGAGTTCATTAATGGTGTTAGAGGATTCAGCCAATGGGTCATCCAGGCGGTGAGGATGGGCAATAAAGCTTCCTAGCTTCGTCTCTATGCTTCCAAAAGTATCGTGAAGTTTGCCTAAGAGTGAATTAAACCAATGGGCAACATCGCCAGCTTCATCTTTAAGATGCGTCTGAACATTGAATGTAAAGTTACCTTTTGTGGCATTCTTAATGCTCTCAAGAAGCG
>JAINCO010000039.1:0-11648 GCA_036574095.1 Campylobacterales bacterium
ATTATATAAAAGCTCAGGATCCAAGTCCAATTTATTTGCCCACTCTATAGAGTCAAAATGAACTCTGACACTCTTGAAGAGCGTTTTGTCTTGAAGCTCTTTGAATTTTCCTATTTGAAGATACTTCGATACATCAAAAATCTTAACCTCGTCATTTGAAAAAGTTAGCAACAGCTTATAATCATCCTGTGGTTTGACATCCTTGACAGCTAAATACATTATTATCCTCCTACTTTAGTGGATCTATCGGGAATGGCAACTCACCATTTTGAGCTAAGTTCCAATCAGCGAGAAGTTCATCTTTGTGTAGTTCCGCCCATGCTTCTACTAATTTCCTTTGTTTTCTTGGCAGATTACCTTCAGTAAATTCACAATTATTTAGATCAAGAATACCAACACAATCATTGTAGTACACATGAATATGTTGCGGATTGTGTTCATCTGGTGCACAATACATTCTAATCACTATCCCAAATAAACATACTAATTGTTGGCATTTGATTTCCTCTTCTCTTTGTTATTTTGACTCAATTTTCTTTTCCTCTCCGAATTTTCGAATCATTATAACCTTGCTCCCTGTGTTTGATCATACAGTATCTTAACTTCATTAGGTTTCAAATTTTGAACTTTCTGGCCATCCATCACACCCCTTAGGGAGCAAAAATACTGCGATCAAATAACTCTATGAACCCCATCCTGCTTTTACAGTCATAGAAGAGCATTTTTCACGCCCCTCAAGATGCAACACAAGCTGCCCGTCCGCCACATCAACTGTCACTAATCCACCGGACTTAAGCCGACCGAAGAGGATCTCATCAGTAAGTTTATCGGCAATCTCTTGTTGAATCAAGCGAGCCATCGGGCGGGCGCCAAACTGCGGATCATATCCACGCTCAGCCAGCCAACCTTCAGCCGCCTCTGTTGCCTTTAGTTGAATATGTCGCTCACTGAGTTGAGCCGCCAACTCAGCCACCCCTTTTCGCGCAATGCGCCTCATTACCTCAGGATCCAATCCCCTAAAGGTGATAATTCGATCGATCCTATTGATAAACTCGGGTGCAAAAAATCGTTTGATCGCCTCATCGCTGCGGGGTGCCACCCCCGTACCAAACCCCATCACCGGGGCATCATGGCTACCAAGATTACTTGTCATCACCAAGATAACATTACGAAAATCGGCGCGATTACCCGTATGATCGGTTAATGTAGCCCTATCCATCACCTGCAACAACACATTCAAAACCTGCGGATGCGCCTTTTCAATCTCATCTAAAAGTAACAAACAAGAGGGGTTCTTACGAATCGCCTCCACCAATAATCCCCCCTGTTCAAACCCCACATACCCCGGAGGTGCCCCTACAAGGCGACTAACTGCATGAGCCTCCATAAATTCACTCATATCAAATCGCTCAAAACCAATCCCAAGTAGCTGAGCCGTCTGTTTGGCCAGCTCTGTCTTACCCACACCCGTTGGCCCCACAAACAAAAACGAGCCGATAGGACGATCACGCCTCGTTAGGCCCGCATAGGAGCGTTTGATCGCTTTCACGAGTGCATCTACCGCCTCATCTTGCGCGAAAACCTCCTCTTTAAGTCTCATTTCAAGACCAGCAAGCCGCTCCCCTTCGCTACTACTAATCTGCTGACGGGGGATCTTGACGATTTTTGACAAAGTCTCTTCAATATCCGCTGCCTCGATGCGATGGCGCTTACGCGCCATAAGGTGGGTTGCTGCCGCCGTCTCATCCAACAAATCGATCGCCTTATCAGGAAGGTGCTTTTCAGGCAGATACTTCACCGACAAATCAACTGCCGCGACAATCGCTTTATCAGAAAATTTCACACCATGATAGCGCTCATAGTACCCTTTGAGTCCTTTGAGGATCTTAATAGCCGTCTCTTGATCTGGCTCGCCAATATCAACACGCTGGAAGCGGCGCAACAAAGCCTTATCACGCTCGATAAAATTTTTATACTCTTGATGGGTTGTTGCACCAATACAACGCAACTTACCAGCCGCCAATGCAGGCTTGAGAAGATTTGAGGCATCCATTGATCCGCCCGAAACAGCCCCCGCCCCGACGATCATATGGATCTCATCAATAAACAAAATCGCCTTATCGATCTTTTCAAGCTCCGAAAGAACCCCTTTGAGGCGCTTCTCAAACTCTCCTCGATACTTTGTTCCAGCAACCAACCCTCCCATATCCAGAGAGAAGAGTCGATACCCCTCCAAAATAGGGGGGACCTTTCCTTCGGCTAACAAAAGCGCCAACCCCTCGGCCACAGCCGTCTTGCCCACGCCGGGCTCTCCGACCATCAGAGGATTATTCTTGCGGCGTCGGCAAAGAATTTGCATCAATCGCCTTATCTCCTCCTCGCGCCCGATCACAGGATCGATCTTGCCCGCCTTGGCCAATGCCACCAACTCTGTTGTAAATCGAGCCAACAGCGACTCGCGTCCCTTTTCTGCACCCTTGATCTCAGGCTCAGCCAATTCGGTGATCGCCTCTAAAATATCACCCCTCGTCACACCATACCCTTGGATCAGGTGGATGCCATAGCTCTTTTTTTCATCAAAAATAGCGACAAAAAGATCGGCTGGCGTCGCCTGCTCTTTTCCAGCAGCCTGGACATGGCGCATCATCGACTCGATCACGCGCTGAAGGGCAACTGTTTGAATCGGATCGATGATTGTTCCCTCAGGAAGCTTTTCAAAATCGTGCTCTAAGTGGCGCTCAATCATCATCCGCACCCGCACAACATCGACCCCCAAATCAGAGAGGAGTTCGATAAACCTCCCATCCGAAAGAAGCACAACGAGCAGATGTTCTGTTGTTAGATATTCGTGGCGCCTTCTTTTGGCATCATTAATCGCAGCAATAAAAATATTATTTAATTCACGAGTAATCATACCTTATGCCTCTTCCACAATACAGCGCAGAGGAAAGCTATTGGCTTTGGCCATTTTGCGAACTTGCAACGCTTTGGTTTCGGCAATTTCATAGGGAAAGATTCCACACACCGCTCGCCCCTTCTGATGAATTGTCTGCATAAGCGCCATCGCCTGCTCTTGCGACTTGTGAAAAACTCGCATCAAAACCTCAACAACAAACTCCATCGTCGTGTAGTCGTCATTGAGCATCACCACGCTATAGCGCTTGGGCTCGTCAAAACTGACATCAGCACCAACCTCCCACTCAACCGCGCTTTTAGCCATTCAGCGTCCTTTACAGGTTTTTAACCTATTATAACACATCTACTCTAAGTCTCAAGGAGGCGACTCATGCACCCCTATCTTGCCATCGCCCGTGATGCTATTCTTGAACGGCTAACACACAAAAATCTTATCGATCACGAAACACTTTTAAAAAACCACCCCGAATTGGCCTCCCCGGGCGCAACATTTGTTACCCTGACGCGTCAAGGGCAATTACGAGGCTGCATAGGCTCACTCATCGCCCATCGTCCACTTCTTGATGATCTAATCAACAACGCCCGTGCCGCCGCATTCGAGGATCCAAGATTTGCACCCCTTGATCTTTCTGAGTGGCCACAGATCGAGATCGAGGTCTCACTCCTCAATCAACCCCAACCCCTCTCGTATGAGAGTATCGAGGATCTTAAAACCACAATCCGCCCAGGAGTTGATGGGGTGATTCTACACTATCGAGGTCACCAGGCTACCTTTTTACCTCAAGTTTGGGATGAGCTGCCCGATTTTGATCATTTTTTTGGCCATCTATGTCAAAAAGCAGGTCTTCCGGCCAATTGCCTACTCTTTCACCCCGATCTTTACACCTATCAAGTCACCAAAATAACAAACAATACTCATCACAAGGATCGCTAATGCGCGCACTTAAGATCATAACACTCTCCGCGCTCCTCGCCCTCCCGCTACTTAGTCAAGAGAGTCGCTTGATCATAGGAGGTGGTGTCATCTCCTCAACCCCCGTCTATCGCGATGCCAATCCCCGTACAATAATCATCCCCTGGATCGAGGCCACCTATGGCGCATGGTACTGGCAAGGCATCCAAGCTGGCTATCGCACAACCATTCGTGACACCACACGCCTAAGGCTCTATATCAAAGCAAACTTTTCTGGCTATGAAGCAGACGATGCCCCCATCTTAGCCGGGATGAAACGCAATGACACCCTTGAGATCGGCACCTCTCTTGAAGAGACCCAAAAACCTTGGCACATCAGAGCCTCCATCGATCATGATGCTCTTGGTGTTCACAATGGATGGCGCGCTATGATCGAAGGAGGCATTCATCAAGGCCCCCTTGTAGGCTTTGCTGCACTCACCTATGAAAGTAGCGATCTTGTGAATTATTACTTTGGCATTCATTCACACGAAGTTAGGCCAAACCGCACAGCCTATACCCCTTCGGCGGCACTGACCCCCTCAGTTGGCCTGCGTCTACCCTATGTCATCACCCCAAGACTCTCCCTCTTTGCTCAAGCAAGCCACCAGTGGCTCGCTAAAGAGCAATACAACTCCCCCTTAGTTGACCAAAAAACCAAAACGACCTTCATCGCAAGCCTAGCATGGCGTCTGTAACACTCTTTTTTATCATCGCCACCCTCATCTGGCTTGCGCTCTATCTTTATACACTCAAGCGCTTTATCCTGCGGCTTCATTTCAAGCAGACCACGCGCCACAGGCTAGCTTGGTTCACAACGCTGATCTTCCTTGGTGCGATGAGCTATATGATCCTCTCGCGCCTTGATCTGATTGGTCCTCAAGCTCTTATGCTACTCTCAATTCTCATTGGCACCGCCTTTATTCTCTTTGTTAGCGCCGTGATCTATGATCTAATTCACCTTCTGATGCGTCGATTTATTCCCAGGCAAGAGAGACTGATGACCTTTGTCGATGGGGCGCTATTAACAGGAATTGTTCTCTATCTTCTCTATGCCTACCTCAATGCCGTACGCGCTCCTCAGATTGTTGTTGTTCCTGTGACCATTCCCAATGCCCCCTCGCTTCGTTTGGTACAACTTAGTGATCTTCACCTTGGTCGCGAGCGGGATGCCAACTTTTTTGCCAAGATTTTAGCAACATCCAAAAGCCTCGCTCCCGACGCGATTCTCATCACGGGCGATCTTTACGACGGGCCACCTAACAATATCTCTGCCACCCTCGCCCCATTAGCCACCCTTCGCACTCCCGTTTATGTCGTCAGTGGCAACCACGAATACTTTCACGACTACAACGCCTTTCAACAAGCACTCAAACGCTATAACGCCACCCTTCTTACCAACACCCATCAGCTTTTAGGCCCCGCCACAAAGCCTTTGGCTCTTGCTGGCATCCCTGATCTTGTTGCCTCCAGATTTGGCTACGAAGCACCCGATATCAATCGCACTCTAAGTGCCATCGATCCTAATATTCCTGTGATCTTGATGGCTCATCAGCCTAAGGCCATCCACCTTCTTCCACCCAAGCGCGTCGCGCTAACCCTTAGTGGCCACACCCATGGCGGCCAAATCTTTCCTTTTGGTCTTTTTGTCCTTCTTGATCAACCATGCCTTAAGGGGCTATGCCACCTTAGCCAAACAACCCTCTATGTCAACCAAGGAACCGCCTTTTGGGGTCCTCATCTGCGCATGGCAAGTCACAACGAAATCACGCTTTTACTGATTAATCCGAAGGAGCGTGCGTCCATGCCGCACACCCCATAGCATAAAGAGCACAAGCCATAAGATCGCAGCACTCTCCATCAGCACTCCCCACATTTTAGGATAGGCCAGTGGCACAAACGAGGCCAACAGCCGCATCCCAACAACCACCTGCGTCCAGATAAAAAGCCCCACACTCAACCGATCAGCCTCGATTTTTTGGCCCGAATGGCCAAGAATCACCCTTGTTCCAAAACCAATCAACAGTGTTGTCGCAAAGCCAACAAGAAGCGCATGCAATCCTGCCTTAGAGATATTCAATTCTCCAAGCGTCTCTACTGTCACCAAAAGTAATCCTACAGGCAACCAGATCATCCCAAGAGGCTTGACCCAAAGAATTGGTGGTGCTTTACGCCAAATCTTCCAGCGAGAGATCATCCCCATCACAAAAAGTGCCATCAATAGCGCCGCAACCCCTTGCACCTTTTCGTATCCAATCGCCTCCATTAGCCCCATCAGCCACCATCCGCCAATGCCAACCACGATCACCCACCCTTTTCTTGAGGGGATCATCTCACCAAAATAGACAGCATAAAAGGAGGGGACCATCTTGTTGGCAACCACAAAGATTAATGGCAAAAGATAGACCCAAACAAGCGTTAGCACGACACGATCAACCGACCAGCCCAACGCATCAGCAACAGCCGCTACTGCCGATCCAAGGGCGCCAACACCCACAAGCAGAGTCAACACCCCACTCTCGAAGGTATCGCGATTGCTTTGCCTGATTAATCCGATAAATAACCGACACGCCAACCCCATTGCAATCGCCACCATCACCAATCCAGGCCACCAACCCATCAGACCAACAGCAACTCCTACTTGCATCAACACCCAAATAGGAGTATAGGCGCGAGTTCTATAGGCCGAAACCCCTTGATATCTGGGAATCACCGTCAGCAAAAACCCCAGAAAGGCGTTGGTAAAGAGAGCATACAGCAACGCCCAACCATGATTAAGCCACAACAATCCCGAACCGACACTCAGCCATCTGAGCATACCAACCATCGCCACCAACGACCAGACCAATGCCGCGACAAAAAAGAGCTGGTGAGGCTGGCTGGAAAACCGCTGCCACCATGATGGCGCACTATACCACCGCATGATCACCCTTTTTTCAGTAGTATAGCCAAACAATCAACGAAATTCATTGATTTAGATCAATAAGCCACTCATATACCCCACAACATGAGAGCGATCTCCAGATGCGTCGGCGCTTGTGCGATAATCAAGCAACTGAGGCTTTAATCCCATTGCGCGCCCAGCCCTGATCACACCACGCAACCCAAGCGCCCCACATGCCTCACATCCCGCATCAAGTTTTGTTTCATCCAAATCGGCAATGGCTTCTAAGCAATGATAATCAAGTGTTTCAGCCTTTTTTAACGGATAGTAGTGCGATAGATCTGTACTGATGATCACACCATTCTCTCTATCTTGCAACAAATAGCTCACAAGTCGCTCAAGAAGTGCCGGATCGGCATCCGAATAGACACACTCAACAAGCAAGGCATCGGGAAAGTAGTAGCGAATGAATGGAAATTGCACCTCTGTGCTATGCTCTTGATGCGCTTGAGGCAAAAATCGCCCAAAACCGTTGTTAATAAGATCCTCAGCAAGCTCTTTATTGCCCTGAATCTCCCCGCACGGCGTTAAATAACTCTCAAACAAACCAACACTCACTCCCGAAAATCCCACACGATGCGATGGCCCAATGACAACAAGCGTCGAAAAGTCTCTCTTTGCTAAGGCGCAGTAGGCGACATTGGCTGTAAATCCGCTATAGATATAGCCCGCATGCGGAACAATCGCCGCTCTTGGCTTTTTACCATCACCCCCAAGTTGCACACCAGCCGCATCAAGAATACGGTTCCACTCCTCGATAAAATGGGCAATCTCCCCACAGCTATCAGGATAAAACATACCTGCCACACTCATCGACCGTTTCATCAAAAACTCCAGCTATCAAACTGCTAAACTGCTTAGATTATAACATAACGATTTAAACCCAAGCTGATGACAAAAACAAAAAAAGGGGTCAGTTGCCACCTTTTTGTGTGACACTTTTTGTCATATCGCAGGAAACTTAGTATCAAAAATTTAAAGGTCTGATAAGATAGAATCTCTTTATGCAAAACCAACACGAGTCACGCTGGCACTACTGGGATAGTGAACAAAAGAAGCTCTTTCTTCGCGGAGACTGGACGATTGGCCATGCTGCCAAGTTGAGTGCGCTGGCGGCCTCTTTTGCCAATACCCCGGTTTGCGATCTCTCAGGAATCGAGCGCATCGACACTGTGGGTTTTGTTCTTTGTCGCAGGATTATTGGTCTACATCAGCCTCTCAACCCCAGCCCCGTCTTTACACGGTTAGCTAATTTTTACGATACGCTTCATCCCACCAAAGAATCCAACACCCAACAACCCCCTACTCAACACCCTCCAAGTCGCCACTCCCTTTTTGGTTGCGCGACTTTGTTCTTTCATTTTCTCGGTGAGATACTATTAACTCTTGCTGGTCACCTACGCTATCCTTCAACACTAAGAATCCGAGAAATTGGCAAACAAATTGAAGAAGGTGGCGCCAAAGCCCTTGCGATCATCGGCCTTTCGGCTTTTCTTGTGGGGGTAGTCATCGCCTATCAGGTAGGCGCACAAATCGAAAAAATAGGCGCGAATATCTTTGTGGTGGATATGATTGCCATTTCAACCACCAGAGAACTTGTCCCCCTTGTTGTCGCAATCATTGTCGCAGGACGGAGTGGTTCAGCCTATACAGCACAGATTGGCACCATGAAAATTACCCAAGAACTTGACGCAATGCGTACGCTCGGTTTTCCTCCTATCGCCTTTCTTGTTGTTCCTCGACTTTTAGGACTTGCTCTGGCAATGCCACTACTCGTCTTTTATGCCGATATTGTTGCTTTGGCTGGAGGCGCACTAATTGCTAATTTACAACTGGGTGTTACCTTTTCAAGCTTCATCGAGCGATTTTATGAAGTCTTTGATATGCACCATTTTTGGGTTGGCCTTATCAAATCCCCCTTTTTCGCCTTGATTATCGCCCTAACGGGTTGCTATTGCGGATTTCAAGTCACAGGTGACTCGCGTAGCGTTGGACGCTTCACTACTATGAGTGTTGTTATTGCCATTTTTGCCGTCATTTGTGCCGACGCTCTTTTCTCAATTCTCTTCACGCTTATCAAGGTATAGCCATGATCAGGGTTAGTGGCGTCAAGACGGTGCTGGGGGGAAGGGTTATCCATGATGGCGTCTCGTTTGTTGTCAACGAAGGAGAAATTTATGGCATTCTCGGAGGTAGCGGTAGCGGTAAAACGACACTTCTACACCAGATGATCGCCCTTCTAACCCCTCAAGAAGGAGAGATTACAATCATGGGGCTCCATCCTAATATCCCCGAAGAGGCAGAGCAACTGCGACGACAATGGGGTGTACTCTTCCAATCTGGGGCCCTCTTTACCTCATTAACTGTTGCTGAAAATGTAGCTATTGTTCTTCGCGAATCAACCCCCTTATCCGAAGATGTCATCAACGAAATTATCTCGCTCAAGCTTGCTGCTGTAGGCCTTCCGCCACACGCTGCCAAACTCTACCCCAGGGAACTCTCAGGTGGCATGGTCAAAAGAGCAGCCCTTGCACGCGCACTTGCCCTCGACCCGAAACTTCTTTTTCTGGACGAGCCAACCAGTGGCCTTGACCCTATCAGTGCGCGCGCTTTTGATAACCTTATCCTTAGGCTACGTGAGATGCTTGGGCTCACAGTTGTGATGGTTACACACGATCTTGACTCAATCGCAACAGTCCTTGATCGCATGGCGATTCTTTCGGAGGGTCGCGTGATCGTTGAAGGAGATCTTAACGAAGTCATCCGCTGCCCTCACCCTGCCCTTGCCGATTTCTTCAAACTTCAACGCGGAAAACTCGGAGAAATGTATGGAACCCAAAAATAATACTCTCCTTATCGGCCTTTTTACGGTTGTGCTAACGGTTGCTCTTGCCCTCTT
This sequence comes from Campylobacterales bacterium, assembly GCA_036574095.1. Classification (GTDB taxonomy): domain Bacteria; phylum Campylobacterota; class Campylobacteria; order Campylobacterales; family UBA6016; genus JAINCO01. The sequence goes on from JAINCO010000039.1 coordinate 9,712, forward strand.
CGTCCTTTGGATGGGGCGATACGGCAAAGAAGGAGATTATGTTCGCTATACCCTACACTTTAAGGAATCTGTTGCGGGGCTGCAAAAAAATTCAGCCGTACGCTATATGGGTGTTGCTGTCGGACGCGTTGATGAGATGCGCATCCATCCTTCCAATCCCGATGAGATTGAGGTGATTATCCTTGTTGCGCGCGACACCCCTATCACCACTGCAACAGAGGCTAGCCTCAAAGTCTTTGGCGTCACTGGCTTAACCTTTATTGAGCTGAAAAACAAAAGAAAGGATGCCCCAAGGCTAACATCATCTAATGGTGAGCCTCCAGTCATCACCACGGCCCCTTCCATGCTCTCCAAAGCCGAAGAGACGATTACGAGACTGGCAGGACGAACTTCACAACTACTTGACAACATCAATAAACTCCTCTCACATGACAATAGCCAGCATATCCACACAACACTTGTTAATGTTGCCAAACTTTCGCAAGAATTGCGTCTTTTAACCCAGGATCTACGACGATTGGCTACCAAGAGTGTGGATTTTGAGGAGAATGGGGTCGCAACCCTCAAGAGTGCTCGTGACGCTTTTGACGAAACCCATTTAACCATGAAACAGCTGCGCGATCGCCTTGAAAAGGCCGATCCTCTGATCCAAAAAGCCGAGCATCTGCTTAATGAGGCCATTACTGCCACCCATCGCATCCATGGCGAAACTCTCCCTCAGACTCATGAGCTTCTTTTGCAGATGCGCGATCTGGCAGCTACGCTTCACCAGCTTGCTAAAAAGATCGAAGAAAATCCCCAACAACTGTTTTTCGATGAAAAAAGAGAATCTTATGTACCAGGAGAAGAGCCATGAAAGCTATCTACACAACCTTGTTGATACTTGGAGCACTACTGCTATCTGGCTGCTGGACAAAAACACCACCAACCGCACGCTATGATCTGGGCACGATCGATCAGCAACCCCGCTTCACCTGCCAATCGGCGCCTTTGAAACTTGCTTACACAACAGCTGCTCCACCATACAACAGCGATCGACTGATCTATCGAGATGCTGATGGCAAAATTATTTCCTATACCTACAGTCGCTGGGCCGCTCCACTACCACAGATGGTTGATGAGTTTGCCCTCTTGATGTTACGCCAAGCCTGCCCATCCTCAACGATCATCGCTCCACAGATGGAAATGGCCACATCTGATAAGCTGATGCTACGACTCATCAACATCCACCGCCAAGGGGGCGAGAAAGAGGAGGCTATTGTTACTATTGAAATTACTCTAAAGCAAAAAGATGGGCAATTTAGTCAAAAAACTTTCACTGTTCGACACCCAATCGATCAACCAGACAAAACTTCTTCGACTGTTAACGCGCTGCGCTTAGCACTTCACCAGGCACTCTTAGAAGGACTCTCATGGGCTCTTGGCCAAAACCATCCTCATCATCATTGATAACAATAAGATGACCGAATCACATGATATAACGCCCCCAACAATTCAGACAGAAAAACCTATAGCCGATATTCCTTTATCGAATCACCAATAAAACAAATCTCAAAGAGGTTGATATGAACAAGAAGCGAACACACTATACAGCAGAGTTCAAGACCCAAGTTGTGCTTGAACTGTTACGAGCAGACCAGATACTCAATCAGGTGGTTGCCAATCTTCCCTTTGATCCTGCTCAAGCCGTCAAGGAGTACCAAGATCAGATTGAAGAGCTTAAAAACAAGCATGCTGAATATCCCAAGAAGGCTGGACAATTACCCTTAGAGAGGGATTTTTTGGAGGGAAAGCTCGTAAGCTCGGTCTTATTAAATGATCGTCGTCAGATGATTAAGACCGAGCATGATCTACCCATCATCAGGCAATGCGAACTACTCCATATTACCCGTTCAACCTACTACTATAAACCTACCCCTGTCAGCGATAGAGTATCA
>JAINCO010000040.1:0-8967 GCA_036574095.1 Campylobacterales bacterium
GCTTCGTTGAGTGCTGTAACCTGATCAAGCTCTCGCTCCCATGCTGTCTCGAAATAAAAAGGACCAGCCGCTACAACTCCTAGCTTTTTTAACCCAAGCTCAATACGCCTGATCCCATTCACAGGTGGATCATAGACCATCCCAAGCTTGGCAAAAAGCGCTTCGGCAAAGCTATTGCGCCGATAGCTCCCCCACGCCGCAATGATCCCATGCCGACAGACACGCACCATCTGACTAAGCCCTTCATGCGACGAAATAGCAGGTGTCATCGACGCAACCCCCATCTTAAAACTTCCCGAAGGCTGAATGGGAGCAAACGAATCCCACGACCCCAACACTGGAATAATTCCCCGCGCGCCCGTAGCACGAATACCTGCCTCAAGCTTTGCTAACATCCCTTGGGCAGTATCGAGGGCAACCACCTCGCGCGCCTCGCGAGCCAACTCAAGCGCCATCGCCCCACTCCCACAACCAATATCAATCACCCTCTCCTCTTCCCACACAACCCCTGCCTCGCGGGCGAAATCAAGGAGCTTACGAGCATCGGCAATCAGTGAGGGATCGTTGTAGTTTGGATAGTGATCGGCTATCTTCTCCCAGAAAGATTTTGTTTCCATCCTCACATCCTCTATCAGATTCGTTGTTAAATTAAGACTATTTTTATCTTATTTGTGCCATAATCACTTTTAGGATCATCTTATATCTAAATAAGGAGGATTTCATGCCAACCATTAACCGTTATGTTGATATCGACACAATCGAGCGCGAAGCACGCAAAGACTATATCGACCGCCATTCACCCTTTATCCACTGTGCCAGTGAGGCCAAAAAAGGTGAGAAATTTGCTGTCACCGTCAAAGTTGGTAACGAGTACAAACATCCTGATGATTTTGACCACTACATCGCATGGGTTCAGCTCTATGATGGTGAGACTTTCTTAGCTCAAGCAACAACTGTCCCAGGAACACAAGGTAATATGCCAGGACAGCTTGAAGTTACCTTCAACATCGTTCCTACCAAAAACAAACTCAAACTTGTTGCCCATTCATACTGCACCAAACATGGGGTATGGGAGAGCGATCCAAAAGAGGTAACTGTCACTGAGTAAGTAGGCGAGGGAGGTTCTTCCTCTCCTATCTTATCTCAACAATCTCATCAAGTGATAGTCGTAGTTTTGGTGTCACAGGATTGACGCGATAGCCAAGGGCAACCAGTAGCACCACCTCTCGTCCTGGACTCTTCAGTTCTAATAACTGCTCGACCCCACCCTTATCAAATCCCTCAATCGGGCAACTATCGATTCCAAGAGCCGCCGCCATACTCATCAGATTAGCTGCTGCGATATAACACTGCCTTGCCGCCCACTGAAATCTCTCGCGCCTTTCATCATATCCTTCGGCAAAGGCCTGATGAAAATTGGCATAGCGCTCTAAATAAGCAGCCTCCATCTCAGGCGCAAAGCCTCGGCGAGCAAAGAGTCTTTTGACATAATCGCTTCCGGGCTTAAGGATCTTAGCATCAACAGTAAAAATCACCAGATCCGAACAGGTGGTAATCTGTGGCTGATTCCAACACAATGGGCGTAGCTTTTCTTTCAACTCACGGCTACGCACCACAATCACCCGCCACGGCTCCATCCCAAAACTTGAAGGCGAGAGGCGAATCACCTCCAAGAGCGTTGCCCGATCCTCATCAGAAATTAAGCGCCCTTCATCGAATAATTTACACGCATGGCGCATCTGCATGATCGACAGAATCTCATCTTTGGTCATCTCTTCTCCTTATTTCAAGCAATTGTAGCAAAAAATCACCAAAGAAGACTTAGAACCATCCGACCCCCGATGGGGTCGATGAAGCAAGTTAGAGAACGCAGGCTTGAAGTTTTTCAACAATTGAAGGATCTTCAAGCGTGCTCGTATCCTGAGTAACCTCCTTACCATTCGCAATGGCGCGTAGGATGCGGCGCATGATCTTGCCTGAACGAGTTTTGGGCAGACCCGGTGCGATCTTAATCGTGTCAGCTTTGGCGATAGCGCCAATCTCTTTTGCGATGACATTATTAATCTCTTTAAAGAGCTCAGCCTCTTGTGCAGCATTTTCAGGAACGACTTTGGGTACCACAAAGATAAAGACGCTTTCACCTTTAAGCTCATCAGCTTTACCAACAACGGCACACTCAGCAACCTTATCGCACTTAGCAGCTGCCGACTCGATCTCGGCCGTACCCAAACGATGGCCGGAGACATTGATGACATCATCAACGCGTCCGGTGATCCAGATATAGCCATCCTCATCAAGTCGTGCGCCATCGCCAGAGAAGTAAACTCCCTTGACATAACCAAAATAGCTCTTCTCAAAGCGCTCTGGATCACCCCAGATCGTACGAATCATGCTAGGCCACGGCTTCATGATACACAACAGGCCATCTTCACCTCTCTTAACAGGAGCGCCATCTTGGTTCACAACTTGTGCCATAATACCAGGCAAGGGGAAGGTAGCCGAGCCTGGTTTGGTCGTTGTTGCAAAGGGGAGTGGGGCGATCATATGGCCACCTGTCTCTGTCTGCCACCAAGTATCAACAATCGCGCACCTCTTGCCGCCAACCTCTTCATAATACCATAGCCATGCTTCGGGATTGATTGGCTCACCCACCGTACCCAATACCTTAAGACTTGAAAGATCATACTTGCGAGGTTCATCAGCACCAACTTTATTCAGAAGACGAATCGCTGTGGGTGCTGTATAGAATTGATTGACGCGATACTCTTCAACCATACGCCACCAGCGACCCGCATCAGGATAGACAGGTACTCCTTCATACATAATCGAGGTAGCGCCAATAGCGAGTGGTCCATAGATAATATAGGTATGTCCGGTAATCCAGCCAACATCTGCCGTACACCAGTAGGTATCATTCTCTTGGACATCAAAGACCCACTCCATCGTCATCTGAGCCCAAAGAATATATCCGGCCTGCGCATGCTGAACACCCTTGGGTTTGCCTGTTGAACCAGATGTATAAAGCAAAAACAATGGATCCTCACTCTCCATAGGCTCAGGATCACATACAGGGCTTTCTAACTCAACAAGCTCGTTATAGACATAGTCTCGGCCAGAAACATAGTTAATCTCTTCGTTGTTACGCAAAACAACAAGAACCGACTCAACAGAGTCACACCCTTTGGAGAGAGCCTCATCAACAACTGGTTTTAACATATAGGGTTTACCACGACGATAGGCACCATCGGCGGTGATCACCATCTTTGCTTTGGCATCCTCGATACGATCGCGCAACGCCTCAGCCGAGAAACCACCAAAAACGACCGAATGAATCGCACCAATGCGCGCACAGGCAAGCATCGCAAAAGCTGCTTCGGGGATCATGGGCATATAAATAATGACACGATCCCCTTTTTTGATACCAAATTTATTTTTAAGTAAGTTAGCCGTCTTATTCACCTCATAGGCCAGCTCGCGGTAGGTGATGACGCGCTTATCACCAAGCTCACCTTCAAAGATAATCGCTGCTTTATTTTTGCGCACCTCAAGATGACGATCGATACACTGCGTGGTAACATTTAACTTACCACCGACAAACCACTTATAAAAAGGGGCATTGCTCTCATCAAGCACCTTATCATAAGGCTTCATCCAATCAATTTTCGTTCGGGCAAAGTGATCCCAGAATCCCTCATAATCCTCCATGGCCCATGCGACCAACTCATTGTACTCGCACATATTCTTGATACGCGCTTTTTTAGCAAGGGCGCGATTGGGGGCAAAAATTTTACCATGAAGCTCACTCATCATCTCTCCTTAATTTGATTAAAATTAATGCTGTCATGATAGCATCATTTAAAGCATCGTGCTTACCCAGGCGGGGGAGTTTTAAATCCTCCATGATTGTATCAAAACGCAGATCAACATACCCTTGAGGAATCCGCCCGATCTTGTAGTCATAATAGAGAGCCGAGACCTCGATGCCGCGATTGGGCAAGCGAATGCCTGCTAACTTTAGAAGGTATTTATCAATCATCGCGCGATCAAACTCAAGGTAATATCCCGCCAAGCACCTACCGCCGATAAAATCGACAAATTGCTCGATCGCTTCTTTGGCTGATAGGCCATGCTCAACATCACAATGCCTTAGATGATGTATCTTAATACTCTCTGCATCGATCTCGCCTTCAGGGCGAACAACAACCTCAAACCGATCACTAAGTTTTATCGTACTCTTTTTGACCTTAACAGCTCCTATCGATAAAAGCTCGGCTGTTTTAGGGTCTAAACTTGTCGTTTCCGTATCAAAAACGACAATCTCATCACTATTCTCATCAAATAGCTTAAGATATCGCGCATCTGTGACACGCCGCTTGATCCAGTGATTGCGTAGTCGTCTAAACCACTCCATCAAAAATAGTCCAATCGATAGTGACTTACAACCACTTTTTTAAATTTTTCAGCAACCTTAAGCGCCTCTTTGAGCAGATCTCGATCAAAGTTACTTAGACGCTCGGGTGCGACATAGTTATCTGGCGCCATTCCATGCTCACTCTTCCAAAGTCGCTCGCGAAGTCTTAATGCAAAAAGAAACTCGAGCGCCTCAATCAGTGAAGCGGCAAACTCTCGATCGAAAAACCCTTGATTATTGAGCTCTTTGATACGACCAAAGGTGTTGTTGGTCGAGGTAATCTCAAACTCAAGGGCAAGGGTGCGAATACCATGGACGATAGGAAAGATCGCCCCTTTTTTAAGATCGAACTCCCCTTGATGAGCCCCTTTCTCAAGGACAAAGGTGCGAAAAATTGAGAGTGGCGTTTCAAACGAAAGTATGGGTCGCGCGAAATGGGATAGGAATTTTGGCGCAAGTTTCACATGCTCGGTGATATAGCGACGCAACTTATTCACAAGCTCATCATCTCCCGCCACGCAACGCATGTCAGCAAGAATGGCAAAATTCATCAGCCGCTCGGGCGTGGGCTCATTGATCATCTCAAAGACCCTCTCCTTCCACTCTTTTAATGAGGCGCGCCAATAAGAATTGCTCACCATCACCCCACCATCACACAACGGATAACCAAAACTCTCCAACGCCTGGACAAAAGCCTCGGCAACACCGGGAAGTCTTGGATCATCATAGCCATCACGAATAATGAAGGCATTATCTTGATCTGTCCGAAGGATCTGCTCTTTGCGCCCCTCGCTTCCCATAACAACAAGGGCAATGTTAGCAATCATATCTGCTGGCGCGATCAATGAAAGAAGCTTGGCAAAAAGTTTTGTATTCAGCTCTGTTAAAAGACGCATAATATAGCGTGCCTTGATCCCTTCAGCCTGAAGGGTACGCGCTACGGCTGGAATAGCGCGCGCGCTAACAGCCAACTCCTCAATACTCATCGCCCGATCGATCTTGATCGATAAAAATTGCGTTTGGTTGCTAAAAGCCCCCAAGATATCCATCTCATTAACAACCGCAACAGGCTCCCCGCCTCTCATCACCACCAATCGCTTGATATGATGACGCGTCATCAGCAACACCGCATTAAAGAGAAAATCATCCTCTTCAATGCCAATTAATCGAAAATTGGCAATCGAGGCGATAGGATCATCGACATTGCCACGCGCCAAAAGAACTTTGCGACGTAAATCACTATCGGTAACTATACCATAGTTCTCGCCATCGCGCACCAAAATCGCCATCACTCTCGCCTCATCCATCGCCCGTACCGCTTCATAGATCGAGAGTGAGCCATCAACGATCAATGGTTTCGCGCATTCAATATCACGGATGCGCATCGCCAATGCCGATGTCGCGCGATGCTCTGAAAGTGAGGAGAGCTTTTGGGCGGTTGATTGGAGATAGTAGTTACCAAATTGAGCATTGGTGCGTACAAGAGAGAGAAATGAGTCGGCAGGAATTTTATAACAGATCGTCTCTTCTTCAGCGATAAACTCAGCTTGACAACGACCTTGTAGCAGCGAGTTGGCATCAAACCCCTCGTGTGCCCCATAAACAATCACACCCCCATCGGCACCCCGCTCAGCAACAACCCCCTTGACAATCAGATAGTAGGCAAGCTCTGTTGTTGGTGACTGGATAATCGCGTTTTTTGGAAAATAGACAATATCAGCATTTTGCAAGAGTGCATCAAGCTCTTCAGGGTGCAAGAGATTAAACGGGGGGATGGAGGAGAGAGAGGATCGAAGATCAAGGGTACTCATGGCCGCCTTTACGATAAAGTTTAATCATCAAAAGCCCCCGAAGGGGCTTAAGCTTAGTGGGATACCGCCCCTTCAGCACCAATACCTGTTTGAGCCCGAATATATTGAGGCTCAAACCCTGCCTCATCCTCTTTGGCACGCTCGCTTCGATCGGTAATCGAGAAGAACCAAGCACCAAGGAAGGCGATGGTGACTGAGAAGATCGCAGGGTTTTTAAGACCAATAAGACCAACCGCTTTACCAGCAGCATCTTTATGCCCTAAGACATCACCCCAAACAGTCGGACTCATCACCACCAACACAACTGCTGTTACAAGACCAAGTGTACCACCCCACACTGCACCGCGTGTTGTGAGCTTCCTCCAATAGATAGAGAGAAGAAGAATCGGGAAGTTAACACTCGCCGCTACAGCAAAGGCCAATCCAACCATGAAGGCGATATTTTGTTTCTCAAAGGCAATACCCAACAAAATCGCAACGATACCGATGATAATCGTCGCAATACGGCTAACACGAACCTCAGCTTGCTCGTCGTTTTTCCCTTTCAAGACAAGTGTCGCATAAAGGTCATGGCTGATAGCTGACGCACCTGAGAGTGTCAAACCAGCCACAACCGCCAAGATCGTCGCAAAAGCAACAGCCGAAATAAAGCCCAAAAAGAGATCGCCACCTACTGCTGCTGATAGGTGAATGGCTGTCATGTTCTCACCACCAACCATCGCCTTTTTGTCACCAACAAGAATCTGGCTGGCATTGGCATCAGAAACAACCGTCTGAACGCCATTAACCATCGCCAAGACGCCATCTTTAAAGTAGTGGGGATCTTGTGAAAGAAGCACGATCGCACCAAAACCGATGATGAAGGTGAGGATATAGAAGTAACCGATAAATCCTGTTGCATAAAAGACCGATTTACGCGCCTCTTTGGCATCGCCAACAGTAAAGAAGCGCATCAAGATATGGGGCAATCCTGCTGTACCAAACATCAGCGCGATACCAAGCGAAATGGCATTGATTGGATCAGAGACAAGTCCGCCTGGCTCCATAATCGCATCACCTTTGGCATGAACCGCTGTTGCTTTGGCAAACATCGTCTCAAAGCTAAAGCCAACATAATTCAATACCATTAAGGCAATGAAGGTCGCACCTGAAAGAAGCAAGATCGCCTTAATGATCTGAATCCATGTCGTGGCAAGCATACCACCAAAGGCGACATACAGGATCATCAATGCGCCCACCATCACAACAGCCGTGATATAATCCATGCCAAACAGAAGCTGGATCAGCTTACCAGCACCGACCATCTGCGCGATCAGATAGAGCGTGGCAGTCACAATCGTACCTAATGCGGCTAGGACACGGATATCTTTTTGTTGCAGGCGAAAACTCGCAACATCGGCAAAGGTATATTTACCGAGGTTACGAAGTGGCTCAGCAATCAAAAAGAGGATGATTGGCCAACCAACTAAAAAGCCAATCGAGTAGATCAACCCATCAAAACCACTCGTATAAACGAGCGCCGAAATACCCAAAAACGAAGCCGCTGACATATAGTCACCAGCAATCGCCAAACCATTTTGAAGACCGGTGATGCCACCACCAGCAGCGTAGAAATCTTTCGCGCTTTTGGTGCGCTTAGCCGCCCAGTAGGTAATAAAGAGGGTCAATGCGACAAAGGCTAAAAACATCACAATGGCATTGACATTGACTCCCTGTTTTTCTACTGCTCCATCAACCCCACCTGCTGCCAACAAGGCGGGTGTGAGTATTACGGCACTCATAAGTGCCAACCAAACTCTTGTCACTGGGCACTCCTTTTTTTGACATCATCGATGATTTTTTTCGTAAGCTCATCAAATTCACTATTTGCGCGCTTGACATAGATCCCCGTTAGGATAAAACTAATGACGATAATCCCGATACCCACAGGAATCCCCACGGTCGTCACCCCGCCAAAAAGAGTTGCCCCAAAAAGCTCCTTATTAAAGGCAATAATCAAGATAAACGCATAGTAGATTACCAGCATCACAATCGTGAGCATCAGGCTAAAACTGGTTCGTTTCGTCACAAGCTCCTGATAGTGCGGATTGTTTTTCACAATCTCAACAAGATTCTCTTTCACAACCGATCCTTATTAAAAGTTGTAGTTAGCGATCAGCCGATACTCAGACCAACTGGTTGTCGCATTGAACTTATCAGGAAAGTTACCTCTTAGGCGCAGCTGAAGGTTTTTGGTCATCGCATTATTCCAGATAATATCAAAACCGGGCTCTGCGGTTGTTACTTTGTAGGTGTTGGGAATATAGCCGTTATTGATACCAACATCAAACTCAGCATAGTAGGCACTGGCTGTAACATCAGCCCCTGTCATCTCTTTAAAGTTATACCCTCCGCTAATCTTCCATGCGGTCGTATCGGCCAAGAATTGATGGCGTGTCACCATTCCCTGTGTAAAGGCAGGCATACCACCCCAGGGGGTAATCGTACCACCATTGACCGCAGAACCAACCGATTCATCGTTTTGTGAGTAGGCTGCGGCAACATTGAATCCACCATATTTAGCCGCTAATTGAAGACCCCAATAGAGGCTATCAACCTTACCTGCCAACGAATCACCAACATCACTCTCGCTAATCAGTTGCGCTGAGCCAGTCATTTTGATATCGGGATTTAAAAGGCAAGACCATGTGACATCGGCTTGCGCATAGATCGCATTTAAAATATCGTGTGCATAGTAATCCCACA
>JAINCO010000041.1:0-10776 GCA_036574095.1 Campylobacterales bacterium
AGTCCGTCAGGACCCACCACTTAATGACTCTCTCATCTTCTGCTATAGTTGGAGCGGTAGTTCAGCTGGTTAGAATGCCTGCCTGTCACGCAGGAGGTCGCGGGTTCGAGCCCCGTCCGTTCCGCCATTACCTCCATCTACACTGCAATCTTCAAAAAATAGTTGAACTTTTAGCTTCGATGCGTTATAGTTTATTATATTTGCAAGCAAAGGTAGGCGATCGATGGCCGAACTCCACTCTATGAATGCAGCAATTAATGCTTTGATTGAACGCATTGTCGCCAGAGTAGGGGAGGCTAAGGATGGAGTAGATAGTGGTTGCATTGATCATCTTCATACAATCATTGCTGACATCAAAGAGTTTACCGAAGCTCAGCTTGAGCATATCACAAGACTCAATGAGATTGGCGCTGCACTCTCTGCCGAACATAACCTCTCGAAGCTTCTCGAAATGATCCTTATCCAAGCTAAAAAATTTACGAATGCCGACGCAGGAACGCTCTATCTTACTTCACCCGACGGGAAAAAACTCCATTTTAGTGTTGTCCAGACAGACTCCTTAGGAATTCAAATGGGGGGAACACATGGAGAGATTACATGGCCTCCTCTTCCCCTTTACAGCGAGGATGGCCAACCTAACCGTCAGATGGTTGCAGCTCTTTGTGCTTTGGAGGGTCGCCTTATAAACATCGACGATGTTTACAACGCCGAAGGATTCAACTTTGAAGGAACAAAGAAATTTGATGCCGGAACGGGTTATCGCTCCAAATCGATGCTTGTTATCCCGATGCGCAACCATGAAGGCGAGATCATTGGTGTCCTTCAGCTGCTTAATCGTCTCAATGAACGTGGTGAAGTGATCAGCTTCTCGACTGATGATGAAAAAACAACGATGTCACTAGCAAGTCAGGCTGCTGTTGCTATCACCAACACCCAGCTTGTCCACGATCTTGAAACCCTACTTGACTCTTTTATCCGCGCAATTGCTGCCGCTATCGATGAAAAATCTCCCTACACAGGTGGCCATATTCGTCGCGTTGCTGAGCTTGCGATGATGATCGCTCAGGCAGTCAATGACGATGATGGCATCTATAAAGATGTTCACTACACCGAAGCCCAGCTTAAAGAGATCTACTTTTCAGCATGGATGCATGATGTAGGCAAGATCACCACGCCTGAGCATATTATTGATAAAGCGACCAAGCTTAAGACGGTCTACGATCGCATCCACACCATTGAAACGCGCTATGAAGTTCTTAAGCGAGATGCCTATATCGCCTTCCTTGAGGGCAAGATCACACAAGAAGCCTATAAAGCCTCACTCGCTTCACTCAGTGACGAAATTGAATTTATCAAGGGGGTGAATATCGGTGGAGAGTTTATGAGTGATGACAAAATCGCACGGCTGCAAGAGATTGCCTCAAGACGCATCATCATCGATGGCAAAGAGCGCCCCTTGCTTGATGCCGACGAACTCTACAATCTCTCAATTCGCAAGGGGACTTTAACCGATGAAGAGCGGCAAAAGATCAATGACCATGCCATGATGAGCTACAAAATGCTCAACGCCCTCCCCTTCCCTAAAAAGTTACGCCGCGTCCCAGAGATCGCTGCCGCCCACCACGAAAAACTTAACGGTAAGGGTTATCCTTTGGGGTTAACGGCAGATCAGATCTCCTTAGAAGGGCGCATCCTTGCCCTCGCCGACATCTTCGAAGCTCTTACGGCAGCTGATCGCCCCTATAAAAAAGCCAAAACTCTTGATGAAGTCTATAAAATTTTAAGCTTTATGGTCAAAAATTACGAACTTGATCCAGACCTTGTCAACTTTTTTTATGAACATGGCTTGCCACTCCTTTACGCCCAAAAAGAGCTTAAGCCCGAACAGTATGCCTCATACCTTCCCCAGGAGTCTTCAACGCAATGATCGCCACCCCTTATCCGATCAAGCTCCTTTATGCGAGAGAAGCTGGGCCAGCAGGTAGTGTGATTGCAACCTTCCTCCAAAAACGTGTTCGCTCCTACACCCAATGCCATACACTTGACGATATGCGGCGCTCCATTGCTCTCACCAAACCCGACCTGATCATCACTAACCTCGATCTTGAAGGAGGCGACCCACTTGAGATTCTCAAGGAAGCCAAAACCCACCAGCCTGATCTGACGATCATTATCATCAGCTCCCACAGTGATGTTCAAAAAATTCTCATAGCGATCGAGATTGGCATCCGCCACTACCTCATTAAACCCATCACCCTACCCAAACTCGAAGAGATTCTTGATGAAGCAGCAACACAAATCACACAGCGTCATGAGTTTCTGCGTCAAAAAAAGTTATTAGAAGAGTACAAGTTTGCCTTGGATGCAGGAACGATTGTCTCTAAGACCGACAGGCAAGGGATCATCACCTATGCTAATGATCAATTCTGTGCCATCTCTGAATACACGCGAGAAGAGTTAATTGGCCATTCGCACAACATTGTCCGCCATCCTGATACCCCTAACCAACTCTTTAAAGAGCTATGGGAGACGATCACGGCTGGTCATATTTGGCGCGGGCGGACTAAAAACAAAACCAAATCGGGTGGGTTTTATATCGTTGAAACCACAATCGTCCCGATTACTGATGAAACGGGTGAAATACAGGAGTTTATCGCTATCAGGCAGGATATCACACACGAAGTGATGCTCGAAGAGCAAGCTAAAATTGCATTGGCTGCCGAAAAAGAGCGCGAGGCGTCCATCAAAATTGATAAGGCCAAAGATTCATTTCTCATGGTCTTTACCCATGAGCTCAAAACCCCTCTTAATGCCATTATTAACTTCTCAGCCTATCTTGCCAATACACTACGCACATCATCTCTTCCAGATAAAGAGGAGTTGGTGCAGCTTGCTGATCTAATTCATACCAACGGCGAAGAGATGCTTGAAACTGTAACAACGCTCTTAGAGCTTGGTAAACTCAAAGCACACAAGATTGATCTTCACCGCTCCGACTTTAATCTAAGTGCACTCCTGCGTGACGCAATGCCCTATTTTACGCGCCTAGCAGAGCAACATAACGCGATGATCGAAAGCGACATTGCCGATGGAATTATCATCAATAGCGATCCTTTGCGTGTCCGTCAGATCGTTGGCAACCTTGTCTCCAATGCATTCAAATATGGACATGGTAGAGTCAAGCTCTCGTTATCAGCTGATGTGGAGGGGTTTTTGCTTTGTGTTGAGGATAATGGGCCGGGGATACGCAATCAAGAGAAGATTTTCGATCTTTTTGAGCAAGATCAAGACAGTCAGCTCACCCGAAGCGTTAAAGGAACCGGCGTTGGCCTCCATTTTGTCAAACTCTTTTGCGAGGAGCTTGGTTTGAAAATTCATATCGACCGATCACCCACACTTGGCGGCGCACTCTTCTGTCTAAGCGGCCCCCGATTATCTTAAGGAGAGTTACTCGTGCCTAAAATTCTCATCGTTGACGATAACCTGAGCAACAGGCTTGCAATCAAGATCTTACTCAAAGAGTTCCCAGAATGCACGATTTCGGAAGCAACCAATGGCAAAGAGGCGGTTCAGGCCTGCATTGATGAAGCATTTGATCTCGTCTTCATGGATATTATGATGCCCGAGATGGACGGCATCGAAGCAACACGACATATCAAGAGTTTTGATCAAATTGTCTTGATTGTTGCTGTCTCTGCCTTGGGAGAGGAGAGCAAAAAAGAGGCCATCCTTCGCGCGGGTGCTGATGACTATATTACCAAGCCGATCAATGACGAGCTCTTCCGGCATCGCTTTTCCAACTACCTAAAAATTATTCAATGGCGCAAGGCCGCCTCAGAAGCAACAACACAGAGTGTCAATCTCTTCTATCGCGATGTTTTTCCTAAGGCTATCTTGTTTCGCATCTATCAAGCAAGCTCTCTGCCGGCCATTTGGGAGTATTTTAGCTTAGAATCAGCTCTGACAGGTGCTGAAGCAGCCGATGCCCTGCGCGCTCTTTATCAGATTGGTGAATTGATGTTATCTATCAATCTACCCTTTGAACTTATTGTCGAAGAGGATAAAGAGTATTACTATTTTACGCTTAGAAGTACTAAAGAGGCGCCGATAGAGAGAATTCAGCCAATACTACACAATGAAATCTCGTCAGGGGGCTGGAAGATCGATAATTACGGCTTTTCGCTTAAGGTCGCGAAAAATAGCCAAAAACGACCCTCGATTCCTACGCCATCCCGCCATCCTGTCGATAGCAAAACCTTAGAGATCCTGCGTTACTCCCATACCCAAAAGGTCAGCGCCAATGAATATGTCACGGAGATGGCTCTTGAATTCCTTGATAAGCTTGAGATGCTTGATGCTCTTGAAGAACAGATCGATCAGCAACTTTTTGACTTTGAGCATGACCATGATATGAGCCATCTTAACCAGATGGGCGAGGGCTTTAAAGAGTATGCGGCAGTCATCGAACTTTTAATCGAATTTCAGCATCTTGCCTATGCAATCTCCTCTCTGGGGGACTTTCTTCTCCAACTACCTACTCTTTCTGTGACAGATTCGCAAAAGAGCAAACTCTCACTCATCTTGCGAGGAATTCTCTCGGATCTGGCCAACTGGAGGACGATGATCTTTATCAAACAGGAAGCGAACGATATCCACTACCTTGATAGCTCTCTTCTCTCCTCTTGTTTGCAAGCTAAAATGCTCTTTGAGACATTGGCCTCACAAGAGGAGACCAGCGAAGGCGAGGATCTGGAGCTATTTTAGAAGCAGCGAGGATGCAAACATCGGGGTCACAGGTACCCCGCAGCACTCTTAGGATGCGATGTTACGCTAACGAGAGGATTTTGTTAGGAATCAGATCAAGAGGAAGCTGAAATTCGACAGCTCCAATCTCATAGGCAACTTTTGGCATTCCATACACAACACAGCTTGCCTCATCTTGCCCAATCGTTCGTGCACCGGTTTTACGCATCGCTAACAGTCCCTTCGCACCATCAGACCCCATGCCTGTGAGAATCACACCAATAGCATTGGCTCCAGCTATTTTAGCGACCGAGTTAAAAAGAACATCAACGCTTGGGCGATGTCCTGAAACTTTCTCACCACCCCCAATCTCCACATAATAACGCGCACCAGAGCGGCGCAAAACCATATGGTAATCACCTGGCGCAATAAGAACTTGCCCCATGCCGACAAAGTCACCATTTCTTGCCTCTTTAACCTCAACCTTACATAGCGAATTTAAACGCTGCGCAAATGGTCCGGTAAATGTCGGGGGCATATGTTGCACAACAACAATACCTGGAGCGTTGGGTGGAAGTTTCACTAACAACTCTTCAAGCGCGACCGTCCCACCCGTTGAAGCCCCGATGGCAACAACTTTTTGTGTCGTTTCTGATAGAGGAGTATAGTTAATTGGCTCACTAACAATCTGGCGCTCTCTGGCCTTAACGCGTACACGGGCGGCGACCTTAATCTTTTCGATCAATTCAGCAGCAATTTGATCTTTGCCATCATAGATATTCGAATGAGGCTTGGCAACAAAGTCAACTGCCCCCGCACTGAGGGCATCGAGCGTTGTTTGAGCTCCTTTTTGCGTGAGTGATGAGACCATGATGACAGGGGTGGGCATATAGTGCATCAGTTTGCGCAAAAAAGTAATTCCATCCATTCTCGGCATTTCAACATCAAGACAGATCACATCAGGACGGAGCTCAACAATCTTATCTCTGGCGATGTAAGCATCAGGAGCTACCCCGACAACTTCTATATCTGGATCTGACTGTAAAATCTCCTTTAATACAGCGCGCGCTGTAGCACTATCATCGACAATCAAAACACGGATGGCCATGTTACTATCCTTTCACGGGTCCAGAATATTTCAAAAGAACCTTTCCCGTATCGCTACGCATCAGAATACGCCGTCCATTGTTACCGGCCGTATCTTCGGCAACAATGCGAATGCGGTATTCGCTTAGGATTTCATGGGCTACAATGATATTTTTACGGCCAATCATCATCTCTTCTGAACTTGAAAAATTGATATTAGCACCCCCAAACACCTTCGCCTCCATATTAGAGGGTTGGCATCCAACATCAATCATTGTCTGGATCAGGCGAGGTATGGCGATATTTCCAAATTTGGGACTTTGCAACCCGTTACCATTCCATAGCGGCAAAAGGTAGTGGTTCATCCCGCCAATCTTATTCACCTTATCATAAAGACAAACTGCCACGCATGAGCCAAGAACTGTTGAGATCTCGGTTGGCTTAACACCAACAAAAAGCTGGCCCACATTCAAAAAGACTTGGGCATACATGGCTACATTTCAACCGCACTGTCAAAATCATCAAACAGGAATTCGCCCGAGCTCTCCGAGCTGCTCGCACACATCGCAGGATCGACCAAGGGAAGATGAACGACAAATGTCGTCACACCACCTTCCTGGCTTTCAAAATCGATCGCTCCATTTAACGCCTCAACCATTCCTTTGGCGACCGACAAGCCAAGCCCTAATCCCGTATGGGGGCGTGTCAGCCCTTTGGAGTATTGTGTGAAACGGTTATAGACAGAGAGCTTGTGTACAACATCAATCGATTCACCAGTATCTTGAACCTCTAATACCAACATCTCCCCCTCTCGTGCAAAGCGCACAACGATCTTCTGGTCACGAAAGGAAAACTCGCACGCATTCGAGATAAGATTCAGAAGGATAAGATAGAGTTTTTGTGAATCACTCACAATGGGTTCACCGATCTCATCCTTCACCTCAAGGGAGAGATTCTTATCGGCCATCAGATATCCAAAAGAGAGGAGAACCTCATCGAGAATCGATGTTAGTGTGATACGCGAAAAGTAGTTTTCTGTGTGTCCCGCTTCAATTTCACTCGCGGCAATGATGTTTTTGACTTGAAAATCGAGTCTTAGTAGCTCCATATGAGCCATTTTAACAATCTCATCATGCTTCTCTGGATGTTTTTTTGAAAGCAAAAGATTGCACAGATTTAAGACAGAGGAGATGGGATTGTTAAATTCATTTTTGATCAGAGAAAGAAAACGGGTCTTGACCGAATCCATCTCAATAAGACGCTGATTAAGATCGGTTAGCTTTTTGGTCATAAACTCTAATTCTCTAAGTGAGGCATTTTTTTCATCAAGCCTCCTGCCTATTTCTCGAACCAAATCGGCATCACCTATCATCTGCATATTCATTAATTCTCCCCCGTTACTTAAAATTTTATCTCTCCACTTATACCCGCCTGTAGATCGATGATCCAACAAGCTCAAAATGCTCTCTGGAAGTTGTAATTGTTTCCGAACTACCCAAAAAGAGGTATCCACCAGGATTAAGGACGCGCGCAAAGCGTTGTAGAACCTGATGACGCGTCACATTATCGAAATAGATCATCACATTACGACAAAAAACAAGATCAAACTTGTGTTGTGGCCCGAAAATAAAGGGGTCTGAAACAAGATTATAAAGCCGAAACATCACCCGTTCGCGCAACTCATCTCGAACCTGAAAGAGAATTTCATCTTGCTTCTTGATCTGTTGAAATCCAAACTTAATGATCTCGGGAGAGAGGTCAGCCACCTCTTTTTCACGATAAATTCCATCGATGGCTTTGCGCAAAACCTTCCGGGAAATATCGGTTGCAAGAATTTTGATATCCCACGTTGATGGCGACGGAAGGTGTTTGTGCAAAAAAATCGCTAGCGAATAGGGCTCCTCACCGCTACTACATCCCGCTGACCAGATGCGTATTTTCTTATCTCGCTTTTTGAGAAAAAGCTCCGAAAAATGCTTCTCAAGCCAAACCCATTGAGCGGGCTCTCGGAAAAAGGAGGTGACATTTGTCGAAATAGCACTGACAAAATAAGCCAACTCCTCGCCACTACGATCTTTTTGAAGATAGTCATAATAGGCACGAAACGATCCTAACCCCAATTGAGAGACCCGTTTTCCAAGACGACCTTGAACCAGAGCACTCTTGTGGCTTGAAAGGGCAATACCCACCTTTTGGTAAATATAGCGCCTAAAGAGCTCAAACTCCTCGTTAGTAAGTGTCAGCTCCATCATTGCTTATTAGCTTCGGCCCCGCAAAGAGCTTCGACATTGAGAATAAGGGCAATTTGCCCATTGCCGAGAATCGCCCCACCAGCAAACTCTCTGATCGAGGCGAGCGATTTGCCTAAGGATTTAATGACAACTTGCTGTCGACCGACAAGCTCATCAACCAAAATGGCATAGCGCCCGCGATCAGTCTCAACACAAATGAGCGTCGATTCCCAAATAGGTACCTTCTCTCCCTTAAGACCAAAGAAATCGGCCAGGCGAATAACAGGGATATGCTCGCCACGCATTGTGACAAACTCCCCTTTTCCTTTGAAGAAGTGAACGATATTCTTATCGGGTCGGAATGACTCAACGACGGTTAATGTCGGAATAATGTAGATCTCCCCAGCACTTTTGACCAACATGCCATCTATGATTGCAAGGGTAAGCGGCAATATCATTGAGAATGTCGTACCTTTACCGGGAACAGAATCGATCTCGATGCGACCTCTTAACTGTTCAATCGAGGCACGCACAACATCAAGTCCAACACCTCGACCTGAGACATCACTAACCACTTCTGCTGTCGAAAAGCCTGGCTGCATGATCAAGGCATAGATCTGCTGATCGGTCAACTGCTCATCAGGAGAGACAAGACCCCGCTCTATAGCTTTGGCCAAAACCTTCTCACGGTTGATACCACGCCCATCATCGGAGATTGAGATAATAATGCTACCGCTCTTGTGATATGCACGCAGCGTCACAGTCCCTTCTGGCTCTTTTCCAGCAGCAATACGCTCTTCTCGTGTTGCCTCAAGACCATGATCGATCGCA
Source organism: Campylobacterales bacterium (assembly GCA_036574095.1). Taxonomy (GTDB): domain Bacteria; phylum Campylobacterota; class Campylobacteria; order Campylobacterales; family UBA6016; genus JAINCO01. The sequence goes on from JAINCO010000041.1 coordinate 8,892, forward strand.
TTTCGAATAATATGAACCAAGGGATCCGAGAGAGAGTCGATCATTGTCTTATCAATCTCTGTCTCCTCTCCAAAGATCTGAAGCCTAACCTCTTTGCCTGTTTTTTTGGAGGTATCACGCACAACGCGTTTCATCTTTTCAAAAGTATCGCGAATAGCAACCATCCGCAAGCTCATCACACGATCTTGGATCAGCTTCGTAATCTTTGATAGTGTTTCAATCGTACGGTTGATATGCTCATCATCAATTGAACGGATGATCTCATTTTGAGCGATAAAATTCTGAGCAATGACAAGCTCCCCAACGGTATCAAAGAGTTCATCTAATTTATGTGTGTCAATCTTGATCGTTGATTTCTGGCCGGCAAGCGCCTCTCTATCCTCTCGCCGACGCATGGGATGGTTCACTTCATCAAAACCGCTCTTTTCATGATCTTCTTGATGGCTCATCGGGTGTAGCGCATCAGATCCAAGCGACTCTGTTACGTTAGAGAGATTGTTTTGGGCGGATGGCTCAGGAGGATTTGCAGCTATGTTATGTTCGTCCAAACTCTCTTTAGCTACATCAATTTGGGTCACCTTGTATTCATGGTCAAAAAGAAACTCAAAAACTTCCATGATAGCATCAATCGGTTTTTTACTCTCAACAATAACAGTAACGCGTGGAATAGCCATCTCATCAGCAACAAAAGAGGAGAGGTCAGAAACAGCTGATAGATCCCAGACGCTACCTCGAATTGTCCCGATCTCAGCCAACAGAGTCAGGAACTGCGAGTGATCATAGCCGCGAAAATAGATATCACGGTCAAAGGTAAGATCAACACGATAAAGCGTTGCCCCAACCTCAGTAGGAGCTGCACATAGTGCTTTAACGCGTGATTCAAAGGTATTGCTACCCTCTCCCTCTTCGGCAAAATCACGAAACTCGCTCGCCAAATCGGCCTGACTTGGTGGTATTGATGTATCCCCTTGCTCCACCGTTTTATTGCGACTGCGGGCAATTACCTCCTTGATAGCTGTTAGGATCTTCTCATATCCTTCAGGTACTCCAGGCTCCTGGTTGATTTCATAGCGTATCGTCTCTTTAATTAAGTCAACACCCGCAAGAAAGATATCGACGCTGTTTGTCGGAACTTCTTCATTGCTACTACGGTAGTAGTCAAGCAGATCTTCAAAATGGTGGACAAACTCTCCAAGTCTCGTGAAACCAAAAGCATTAGCATTACCTTTTAGCGTATGTACACCACGGAAAATTTCATTGAGCAATTCTCGATTCGTAGGATCCTCTTCATAGTTGATGATATCAGCATCAAGCTTCTCGATAATTTCAGTCGCCTCTTCAATAAAGATGGCTTTAAGCTGTTCCCTGCTCATGTGAAGCTCCAGTAAGCCTTTCCATACCGTCCAAATTCAGCCGCCCCCTCATCCAAGAGCGGAATACGAATCCCCGGTTTACTCTTTTTGACGGACGCTAATAGTGCAAGAAGTGCTGATGTTGTCACAAAGCCATTGGGCTTCTCTTCAAAACCAATCGCTTCAATATAATCGAGCCGATCCCTGATAAAAAGTGCAGCAGCAGCAACTTCATCAATTGTCATCTTAGGGGAGAGATTGAGCGTATCTCCGTCAAATTGCATTAAAACTCCTTCAAATCACCCTCATCAAGCGGAAAGATATCCTCCCCTTGAGGTTTAGATTGGGGTTTGGGAGCGATTCTTGGCTTGGGAGTGGGAGATTGTCTTTTGGGTTGACTCGCAAGAAGATGCTCTTTTTTGGGTTTGGTAGCGGCTCTCTGGTGTAGTGCTGACTCATCAATTGTTAATCCTACAATCGCTGCAAGTCCCTTGACCGATTCAACCATCGCCATTGCCTGGGCGTTAAGCTCT
>JAINCO010000042.1:0-2155 GCA_036574095.1 Campylobacterales bacterium
CTGAATTAGGGGCAGATAAGATTACAGGCATTGTCATGAGCGCCAAACCACTCAACCGCGCCCATGAGCGACTGATTCGATTGGTGCTCGATAAAAGCGATTTAGTCATTCTATTTTTACAAAAACCCTATGTCAAAGAAGAGTCTTTACCTTTTGAGGTACGACTTGAGGCGCTGAATCTGTTGGTTGATAACTATTTACCAAAAAAGAGAGTCCTTGTTGTTCCTTTAGAAAAAACCTATATCTTTGCCGGCATCAATGAGCTCATTCTTGATGCCCTTCTTTTGCAAAATTTTGGGTGTACTAAATTTGTCATTGGACGCGAACATACGGGTCTGGGAATGTACTACGAACACCAACAGACCAAAAGTATCTTTGATACCCTTAAGGGGCTTTCGATCTCCATCGAAATTTCGAGCAACTTCGTCTATTGCGATAGTTGTAAAACACTTGTTAGTACCCAAACCTGCCCCCATGGACAACACCACCACATCTCTTATCATTCAAGTTCGATCCTGGAGCTTCTTGAGGCAGGCCTTCTTCCACCGCCCATGCTTGTGCGCAAAGAGATAGCCGCCATCTACCTCTCATATCTATTTCCTAGGCGGTTTAAAAACCTTGAAAAGATCTATGCTGACATGATCCCTGGAACTGGCCTCATTGAAGCTCATAACGAGCGTGATTTTTACATCGAACTTGCCAAACTTTATCAAACGACCTCGCTCACATGATACGCAAACTCTTTCTTACCGTCGGAGGCAGTGGCCTCTCTCCTATTGCACCAGGCACCGTTGGATCACTTGTCGCCCTTCCATTAGGCCTTCTTGTTCAGCACTATATTGGCACAGCAACTCTCCTCTTGGCAACTCTTTTGGTCAGTGTTGTCGCTATCAAAGAGATTGACCGTTATCTTGAAGGGCAAGAGAATCAAGATCCAAGTGAAATTGTTATTGACGAGTTGGCAGGTATGTGGGTAGCTCTTGCACTAACAGGCCATATGCCTCTTGTAATGCAAGCATCATTAGCCTTTTTAGCTTTTCGTCTTTTTGATATTTGGAAGCCATCGATTATTGCTAGGGCGGAGATTCGTTACCATGGAGGTATCGCCGTCATGGCAGATGATCTACTGGCTGGTCTTTTTGGTGGAATTTTGGCGGCTGCTCTCTATAAAGGCGCCCTGGTATTGGGTTTGATTTAATATTAGCTGATGCAAGTAGGATTTAAGCCCTTTTGTATTAAAATATTTTGTAGAAGGTACTCACATCCTATCCTGCGTCATCTGCGCGCTATTCTTCCGAAATAGAGGTTTCTATGTCTGACCAACCAATCGCCCAAAACGGCTATTCCAAAGGGCCAAAAAAGCGCACCCATGTTCCTGTCGAAGGATATACCGTCGAAGATCTGCGCACCAAAACAACTGACGAACTCGTTGCCATTGCCAATGAGCTTGGTGTTGAAAATCCAACCGAATTTAAACGCCAGGATCTGATCTTTGAGATTCTCAAAACTCAGATTGCGCGAGGCGGCTTTCTCCTCTTTACTGGTATCTTGGAGATGAGCCATGAAGGCTACGGCTTTTTGCGCGCATCCGATACAACTCTCTCTGATAGCCAGCACGACGCCTATGTCTCAGCCACGCAAATTAAACGCTTTGCCCTGCGCCCAGGCGATATCGTCACTGGCCAAGTGCGCCCACCTAAGGATCTTGAAAAGTACTATGCCCTCCTTAAAATTGAAGCGATTAACTATCTTCCAACCGAAGAGTCCAAACGCCGTCCCCTCTTTGACAACCTCACGCCTCTCTATCCTTGTGAGCAGATTAAGCTTGAGTATGAGCGAACCAAACTAACAGGCCGTGTCATCGATCTTTTTACTCCCATCGGCAAAGGGCAACGCGGCCTGATCGTTGCCCCGCCCAGAAGCGGTAAAACAGAGCTAATGAAAGAGATCGCCCATGGCATCGCTCACAACCATCCTGAAATTGAGCTGATCGTTCTTCTTGTTGATGAGCGCCCCGAAGAGGTAACTGATATGGAGCGCAGTGTTCGTGGTGAGGTCTATAGCTCAACATTTGATCTTCCAGCCCATAACCATGTGCGGGTTGCCGAGCTTGTAATTGAGCGCGCAAAACGACGCGTTGAGATGGGTAAGGATG
>JAINCO010000043.1:0-28908 GCA_036574095.1 Campylobacterales bacterium
AAAAAGGGGTGGGGATGGATTTTATTAGCTCTTGCATCAACGCCAATCGCGAAATTTACGACATTCTCAAAGAAGCAGATCCTACACTCAAAGAGCCTCAGGGCAAAGGGTTTGGCGGGGATATCTCCAAAAAAATCGACCTTGTTGCCGAAGAGATTTTTCGCTACCATCTTGAGGCCTTTGGTCGTTTTGACTCCGAAGAGAGTGGCGAAAGTGGCGAGGGGGATTGTCGTGTGATCGTTGATCCCTTGGATGGTAGCGATAATTTTGCCTCGGATATTCCCTTCTATGGTACCTCTGTTGCACTTGAGATCGATGGGCGCATTCGAGAGTCATTTGTCTGCAACCTCGTCACAGGAACCTACTACCGCAAAAGTGGCCCCAATGAAATGAAAGGCTCTGTCATCACGAGACAAGTAATCCCCTATGAACCCAACCCCCATGCGAGTGTTGGCATCTTTGAAAAAAGCTATGCACGCCCCGATCTTGTTGAAAAAGTTCATCGCTGTGGGCTTAAGTTTCGAACCCCCGGCGCTCTCGCCCTCTCACTTGCCATGGCACGCGAAGTTACCTTTGTTCTCTTTGCAGGTTCAATGCGCGAGTATGATATCGCGGCAGGATGGCATATCAATGAAGAACTCTTTTGTTATCGCGATGAGGAGCTACTACTTGTCTCAAGCAACCGCGAAATCTTTGATAAGCTCTATCATGAGCTTAAAGGATAGAGAATGGGTTTAGGTAGTTTTTTTACAGGACTACGCCGTCAGCAGCCAACGAAGCAAGAGGCTCCAACGCACTGGATTAAGTGCGAGGGGTGCCAAGCGTTGATGTATATCAAAGAGGTCATCGCTAAACAATATGTCTGCCCCAAATGTGGCTTTCATATGCGCATCGGCGCACAAGAGCGCATCGCGATCCTTACCGATGAGGGAAGTTTTGTTGAACTTGATGCCTCTTTACATCCTGTTGATCCATTAGGATTTGTCGATAAAAAATCATACAAAAAACGCATTGAAGAGGCCAAAGCAAAGACAGGTCGAACCTCAGCGGTTATCTCAGGAGAGTGTCGCATCAATGGCGTTCCCACGCAACTGGTCGTCTTTGACTTTAATTTTATGGGGGGAAGCCTCGGTTCTGTCGAGGGTGAGAAGATCGTCCGTGCAGTCAATCGCGCGATCGCCAACCGACAGGGGCTTGTTATTGTGAGCGCAAGTGGTGGAGCACGAATGCAAGAGAGCACCTTTAGCTTGATGCAGATGGCCAAAACAAGTGCTGCGTTAGCTAAACTCTCAGATGCCAAACTCCCCTATATTTCTGTTTTAACAGACCCAACGATGGGAGGTGTCTCTGCCAGTTTTGCCTTTTTGGGTGACATTATCATCGCTGAACCTGGAGCTTTGATTGGCTTTGCGGGTCAGCGCGTCATCAAGCAGACAATTGGTGCCGACCTGCCTGAAGGGTTTCAGCGTTCTGAATTTCATCTTGAGCATGGCCTTATTGATATGATTGTACGGCGCGACCAGCTCAAAAAAACACTAGCCGATCTATTAACCCTGATGGCTGAGGCTGACTAAGGGAAGAGTCATTGAGGATCTCTCTTTGGTGCATCGGCAAAAAAGAGCCTTTTTATAGCGAGATAGCTGCCGATCTTTCAAAGATGATCGGTCGCTTTGCCCGTTTTGAAGCAAATGATCTCTTTCCTAAGGAGGTTGCTTTAGCCCAGCAAAGTGGCGAGCAAGAGGCACGCGCAGCCTACACGAAGTTACTACGACCCAAAATGGCCGGAATGAATATCGCCCTTGATCCAGCTGGCCAAGAACTTGATTCTCATGCGTTTGCCCAGATGCTTGAAAAAAGTGCGGGGCAGATCACCTTTTTTATCGGAGGGGCTTATGGATTTGAACGCTCGTTTCTTGGTGAAATGGATAAAATCGTCAGTTTAAGCAAGATGACAATGAGCCACCGTATCGCCAAAGTCGTCTTACTTGAGCAGATCTATCGAGCTCTAACAATACTCAATCATCATCCCTACCATAAATAAGGATTCCCATGACACCAGATGAGTTAGCCTATTTTGAAAAAATTCTCAAGGAGCGCAAAGAACAGATTATACGGAACATCACTGAGTGCGCTAAAGAGATTAATGGCCTACGTGATCAAGAACTCAATGATGAAGGTGATGTGATCTCGGCGAGCATGGATGGCATGATCAACGAAGCGATCAGCCAGCAGCAGCAGCAAGAGTTAGCTGAGATTGATCATGCCCTCGCCAAATTCCGCAATAACCAATACGGCATCTGTGAAATGTGCGAGGAAGAGATCGATATTGAACGGCTCAAAGTCAAACCCCATGCCAAATACTGCATCGTCTGCCGCCCCCTTGCTGAAGCACAGATGAACCAACATCACAACAGGAACCGGTATGGAGCTAAGACGATATAGCCTTTTTTCGCTCTTTTTTCTCGCGATTGTTGCAACAATTATCCTTCTGAATGATCTTCACGGTAACTATACACTTCCATTTTTTGGATGGACGATCACGATGCCTATCGTTGCCTGGATCGTTTTGCCTGCCTTTTTGATCTTTGTTGCTTCACTTGCCCACATGACCTACTATAGTATGTCAGCCTACTTTAAAGAGGCCTCAGGCAAACGAGAGTTTGATGCCTTGCTTGATGAGATTGCCCATCTGATTCTTGAAGCCACCAACGAGCGTGATTACACCAACCGTGATTTAGCTCAATTGGCTCGCATCCTCAGGGCGATGCGCCTGATCCCGAAAGCACGCTTGATTAGTGGCATCAAAAAAATAGATGATGCCGTTGCGACACGCTTAACGATTGACGAGGGTGGCTGGGTCGATGCTGCTAAAGTAAAACTTGCCGAAGGAAGTGATCTTTTTGAGCGCAACCAGGCAAATAGACTGGCTGGTGATGGCACCTATGCTGAAACAATCCTTAAAAAATGCCAGCAAGATACACCACTCTGCCGCCAAGCCCACCTTGTTTATGCTGGCTATGCCTCATGGGAGCGCCTTTCAAAACTCCCACAAAAAATCAACCGGGATGTCGCGATGGTTATCCTTAGACGCATCGGAGCTCCAACCAACGCCCTCTCTTTGGACAAGGCAACGATCTCGCGATTAGCCGATGAAGCTAAACTGGAGAAGGCTGATTTTATGGCATTAGCTAAACTTTGGCTTAGGCGCCTACCCCCTGAAGAACTTTTAGAGACCTTCCGACTTCTTGCGCGCAACTTTGACGCGGCTACAGGGGCACTCCTTTATCTATTATTTGAATTTGAGCTTCTTGAGGAGGCGGCAGGGTTGCTTGCGCAGTACCCAACTAATGAATTCCTGGCCTATCGCCACTTCTTAAAAGTTCGTCAAGAGGGTGTGACGATCTCATTGGAGGATTTCTTTGGCGCTTACGGTGCGTGATCTTTTTAGTCAACCTCTCTTTGTCTTAGCCCCATTAGCTGGCTATACCGACTTGCCATTTCGCCGCGTTGTCAAAAAATTTGGCGCGGATCTGACTGTTAGTGAAATGATTAGCTCAAACGCCCTAGTTCACAATCCCGATAAAACCCGCAAACTTGCCCAAAAAGACCCCGCCGAAGACCCCTACGCTGTACAAATCGCTGGCAACGACCCCACGGTAATCGCACGCGCTGTTGAACTTCTTTGCCAGATGGAGGGAATTGATATTATTGATCTTAATAGCGGTTGTCCCGCACCCAAGATCGTAAATCATGGTTCAGGCTCTGCGTTACTCAAAGATCTCGTTAAGCTTGAAAAGATTGTTGCTACCATCAAAAAGCGCGCAGGTAACAAGCTTACCTCAGTGAAGATTCGCATCGGCTATGAGAGCCGCCATGCTGCCCAGATTGCCCGCGTTTGTGAAGCTGCCGGGGCAGATTTTATTACCGTTCATGGTCGAACGCGTGCTGGAAAGTTTGAAGCTCCAGTTGATTATGATGAAATTAAAGCGGCCAAAGAGGCGGTTGGCATACCCGTCATCGCCAATGGTGATATTACAAGCTATGAAAAAGCACAGTGGGTTTTAGAGCATACTGGATGCGATGGGGTGATGATTGGGCGTGGCGCTATTGGGGCTCCGTGGATCTTTTATCAGCTAAAGCATGGCCAATCGGCTCTTACCCCAGAGATTCGCAAGGCCATTGTGCTTGAACATTTTGATGCGATGATCTCATGGTACGATACCCATGGTGTCGCCCTCTTTCGTAAACATCTGCACACCTACTCCAAAGGAATGAATGGGGGAAGCGACTTTCGCCAAGCGATCAATCATATGGATGACCCCGAGGAGGTTCGCAACCTGATCGAAGCCTTTTTTACCCCAAAAGAGAGCGCATAAGCTCTCGCATTCCATGGCATGCTCTTGTTGTTGATAACATTGGGCTTAAAGTTTTATATTATAAAACTCAAGATACCAATCAATAAAACGATTAATCCCTTCTTGGATGGGGGTCTCCGGCTTATACCCTAAATCATGAACAAGATCGCTCACATCGGCATAGGTAGCCGGAACATCGCCTGGTTGCATAGGAAGGAAGTTTTTCTTGATGGTTCGACCCAGTCTGTTTTCGATTGCGGTAATAAAATCCATCAAGCGCACAGGGGCGTTATTGCCGATATTATAGACTTTGTAGGGGGCACTTGAGGTGCTCGGGCGTTTGGTATCCCACTGGGGGTCGGGTTTGGCAGGGTTATCGATAACGCGAACAACCCCCTCAATAATATCATCGATATAGGTAAAATCGCGCATCATCTCGCCGTTATTAAAGACATCAATAGCTCTATCTTCAAGAGCCGCCTTCACAAAGAGAAAAAGAGCCATGTCAGGCCGTCCCCAGGGGCCATAGACGGTAAAGAAGCGCAGGCCTGTTGTGGCGATGCCAAAAAGATGGCTGTAAGTGTGAGCCATCAGCTCATTTGATTTTTTGCTCGCAGCATAGAGGCTAATGGGGTGATCAACATTGTGATCGGTGCTAAAGGGAAGCTCAGTATTGAGACCATAGACAGAGGAGCTTGAGGCATACGAGAGGTTGGTTACACCATGGTGGCGACACGCTTCGAGGATATTGGCAAAGCCTACAATGTTACTTTGGATGTAGGCATCGGGGTTGGTGAGGCTATAGCGAACACCCGCTTGAGCGGCCAGGTTACAGACCGCATCAAAGCGCTCATCCTCAAACAACTTCATCAACGCCACTTTATCCTCGAGGTTAAGCTTAATAAAACGGTAATTTGGATGAGTAGAAGAAGGGATCAGCCGACCATACGCTATGGCACTTTCATCGATACCCGTATCGCGCAAGCGACCATACTTCACGCGAAGATCATAATAGTCATTAATATTATCAAGCCCTACAACCTCATCACCCCTAGCAAGAAGTCGCTTGGTAAGATGAAAGCCGATAAAACCAGCTGTACCTGTGATTAGGATTTTCATAGCATTTTCCCTTTGTAATCTACTGAGCCATTAAGAATTCTTCTAATAAGAATTCCGTTCTTGTGAATTGAATAAAAAATCAAATAAGAATAATTGATATAAACCCGACAATCTAACGATATTCCTTTATGACGACACTCGAGTCCTCTGCAAGGAGAGGATGATAGAAGTTCGATTTAAGTTTTCAAAAAATCAGCAAACGACAAAGTTCTTCGGACACCATCCCTAGCGATGTACTCTATAATCTGCTCTAAATCTTCGACTGCTTTTTGTGAATACTCAATTGTCATACTCCGCTCTTATCGCTTCAAAAATCTCATTGTGTGACTTATTACTAAGAGGCGAGCTAAATCCCTTCTCGACCTCATGAGTCAACGATGACAGATCATCGCATACAATTCGAGGCAAAATCACAACTTCAACTTCATCGTAATCAAAGTCAGCAGGAAGAGTAATGGACAACTGGTGATTATGAACCTTCACAAATTCTCGTATGACTGTCATTTTCGACTCCTTTAGCTATCGCCCCCAAAAAGATCACGCGTATAGACTTTGTCTGCAACATCATCAAGGGAAGAGGTGCGGCGATTGGCGATAATAATATCGCTGACGCGCTTAAACTCATCCAGATCACGGATGACACGAGAGTTAAAAAAACTCTCCTCTTTGAGAACCGGCTCATAAACAACAACTTCGATCCCTTTGGCTTTGATGCGCTTCATGATCCCTTGGATCGCCGACGAGCGGAAGTTATCTGAGCCTGCCTTCATCACGAGTCGATAGACACCAACAACCTTAGGCTGTCGTCGGATAATCTCATCGGCGATAAAATCTTTTCGGGTAGTATTTGCTTCAACAATCGCACGAATAAGATTATTGGGAACATCGCGATAGTTAGCTAAAAGCTGCTTTGTATCCTTAGGTAGACAATACCCGCCATACCCAAAACTTGGGTTGTTATAGAAGTTGCCGATGCGAGGATCAAGGCAGACTCCCTCTATAATCTGGCGGCTATCAAGCCCATGCATCGCAGCGTAGGTGTCAAGCTCATTGAAATAGGCCACACGCATCGCCAAGTAGGTATTGGCAAAAAGTTTAATCGCCTCAGCCTCTGTTGGATTGGTAAAGAGGATGGGGATATCTTGTTTAATTGCCCCTTGCGCAAGAAGCTGAGCAAATAGACGCGCGCGCACACTGACCTCACCAACGATAATGCGCGATGGATAGAGATTGTCATACAAAGCATGCCCCTCGCGCAAAAACTCAGGAGAAAAGATAATGTTATCAACACCAAACTGCTCGCGCACCTTCAAAACATAACCCACAGGAATCGTCGATTTAATCACCATCACCGCACGAGGGTTAATCGCCAAAACATCACTAATGACCGCTTCGATACTTTTGGTATTGAAGTAGTTAGTCTGTGGATCGTAGTCGGTTGGGGTAGCAATAATCACAAAATCGGCCCCTGTGTAGGCCTCAACCTTGTCAAGAGTAGCACGAAAATTGAGAGGCTTATGTACAAGATACTCCTCGATCTCCTTATCCTCAATCGGAGAGATTTTACGATTAATCATCTCAACTTTTTCAGGGACGATATCCAAAGCAACAACCTCATTGTGCTGCGCAAGGAGGATGCCGTTTGAGAGTCCGACATAACCGGTACCAGCGATGGCAATTTTCATGATACACCTTTGGTGCGTGTTATTTCTAATTCCTCAACAAGCTCTTCGTACTCGCGCTTTTTACGCTCAATGAACGCTTCAGTCAGGGCAATCTTCTCACGAAGCCCCTCGGGGGTGAGGATATAGCGGTATTTGATTTTGTTATTGCTGGCAATAAAGCGTTCAGCCTTTATCAGCCCTTTGTCGATAAGAGCCGAGAGGACATAATTAACCTTACCGACACTATAGCCAACCTTTTGGGCAAGCGTGCGCTGGTTGGGTGCACTTTCGGCATAGCGCAGGATGTGCAAACTTAGTTCTATATCAGCAAAAGATCTGTTCATAGTCTGAATTCTATCAGGGATATCCTTAAAGGGAAGCAAAAAGGGTATTTTTAAATCTCTAAATGGTATACTTGTTTACTATGAAAATTCTCTTTTCTATATTTGTCGGTCTATCATTATCGGCCGCTACACCATACGACCTCTACTTTCACGAGGCAGGCAAACTGTTTGGCATCGAACCACAACTTTTAGAAAATATTGCTCGCATCGAAAGTGGCCTCAACCCTCATGCCATCAACCGCAACCCCAATGGAACACTCGACTATGGCTTAATGCAAATTAATTCAATTCATCTAAAACGCCTCTCTCGTATCGGAATCACCCCAGAGGCGTTAATGGATCCTGAAATCAATATTTATATTGGTGCGATGCTGCTCTCTTCTCATACACGAAAATATGGTTATAACCTTGATGCTATCGGGCGCTACCACTCTGCCACACCAGCTCACAAAAAGGCATGGTTAGCGCGCCTTGCACGCGTATCAACCTCATCCTTACCACCCGCGTCCACACACCAGAATCTGCGCACCAAGTTCGCCAAACACGAAATACGCTTGCGCACGAACGCCAAAATCGCTGCTGGCATGCAACCCAAGCTTGCCCGCAAAGAAGCCCTAAAGGAAGTTTATGCCCTTTTAGGGTACAATTAGCCTAATCATCACAACATTGAGTAATCTCAAAGGGAATCTATGCCGAAAAAATTTCTCCTGTTTCTCCTATGTGCGATCGTTACGACACTTCTTGGTGCCGACATCGATCCCGCCACAAAAGCTCAGCTGATGGAGGCGATTAAAGCAAATCCAGCGCTTCTTGATAGCCCAGAGGCCAAACAGTTTATCAAGCAGCAAAAAGGTACGACAGCCACCACACCAACAGCGGTAAGTGAGCAGCCATTCAATGATATCAACACGACAAAGAAGTTTTCAGCTAGAAATTCCATGGATTTCAATAGGACGGAAGATATCAACAGCACAGAAGAATTTGCGGATACCACTCCAAAAAAGACTCGATCCATTGATGAGTTACTTAAAAATCCCCTTCACATGAAGTGCTCAGCTGATCTTTTTAAAGATCTTGTTACCCGACAAATTAAAGAATCTAAACAACCCCTCACCCGCTATGGCGAAGAGTTCTTTTCTAACAAAAACAAAATTGACCTTGCCGCCCTGCCCGTTCCTGATCACTACAAGATTACCCCCAAGGATACACTCTCGATTGTTCTCTATGGCCCTCGTAGCGACAACCTCTCGTTGACCGTCGATAAAGACGGTACGATCATCATTCCAGCCTTTGGGCCACTACGGGTTGCAGGACTCACCTTTAAAGAGGCTAAGCGGGTGATTACAAATGCTCTGGCTCAGGCCTACCCCAATGTTGGTGTGGCGGTCAATATCACTCAATTTTCAACCATTCAAGTTGTCCTTGCTGGCGAGGTAGAAGCTCCGGGTGTCTATAATGTTAGCTCTTTTTCAACAGTCAAAGATGCCTTGATAGCTGCCGGTGGTGTAGGCAAAAACGGTTCTATGCGTGATGTCATCGTCAAGCGCGGCAACCGTATCCTCAAACATATCGACCTTTATCGGATTATCCGCGACGGCGACCGCAGACAGGAGCTTCTGCTCGAAGCGAGCGACACAATCGTCGTCCAGACGGCCGATGCGTTCGTCAAGCTGGACGGTTTTGTCAAACGCCCAGCCATTTTTGAACCCAAAAAAGGTGAAACTCTTGCGGACATTCTCTATTATGCAGGTGGAATCACAGCTGATGCGAGCCGATATGATCTTAAAATCAAGCGGTATAATAAAAATAGAAACATTGAGATTATCTCGGTAACACTTGACGAAGCCAAAAAAACCACCCTCTATGACGGGGACGAAGTCTATGTCTACAACCTCGACGAAGCGAACCTAAAAAGCGTCACCCTCTATGGCAATATCATCCGCCCGGGCGCCATGGAGCTGCCTAAGGAGGGAATGACGCTGCAGGCCCTCCTCGCCCCGCTGATCAAAGAGAAGACAATGCGGGGTGTTTTTCTCGAAGAGACCCTCTTTGACTACGCCCTTATCCGCCGGATAACGCCCGATCTACAGGAAAAACTTATCAGCTTCAACCTCGAAGAGGCGCTAAGCGGAAAAACCCCGCTGCCCCTCTACAGCCGCGACGAAATCTACATCTTCAACCGCAACGCCGTCTATCCGACCCCCTATGTCAAAATCGGGGGCGAGTGTATCGCCAAACCAGGAAAGTTGCGCTATATACCCCAGATGACACTAATCGATGCGATCAATGCTGCGGGGCTTAGTTGCCCTATTGATGAAGACTCAGTGACGATCATCTCTCACGAGCCCCTAACATTTACCCCGTCAATACGGGTTGTTAATTTTAAGAAAAATCCTTTTCATCCGTTAAACGAGCGCGACGAAATTCAAACCATAAGCATTCTGACAACCAATCCGGAGCGTAATGTCACAATTAGTGGCGAGGTTTACAAACCTGGCACTTTTCCCATCGGCCAGGCGACAACGATGCGCGAGCTGATCCTTGCCGCCGGAGGACCAACCGACAAGGCAAGCCCTGAAAAGGTAGAACTTGTCCGCTATGTCGTCAAGAATGGTCAACACGTCCGAACTATCCAAACCTACACCCTTGATCAGGCATTAGGCGAAAACTCTCCTGTGCTGCAAAACTATGACGAGGTTACCCTCTTTAGAATTCCTAGATGGAATGAGCGAAAAACAGTGAAACTCTATGGTAAAGTTCGCTATCCTGGCGAATATACGATCGAAGATGGCGATACCCTTAATGATCTTTTAAAACGAGCTGGTGGTTTTACGCCCGAGGCGTTTATCGAGGGCGCTGTCTTTACACGCAAGGATGTCAAAAAACTTCAAGAAGAAGGTCTTAAACGCCAACTTAAGGAGCTTGAACAGCGCATTATCACAATCGCTGCTACTCCAGTCCAAGCTGGAGAGACACAACAAGCTAAAGCTGAACTAAGCACCCTGCTTGCAAATCTTAAAGCCCAAGCTGAAAACATCGACATTCCCGGGCGCATCACGATGAAGCTCGACCACAATCTTAGCCGGATCGAAAACAGCCCCTACGACATCACCCTCAAGGATGGCGATGCCCTCTATGTCCCCGAACTTGAAAATTCAGTTGTCGTCATGGGCGAGATAATGAACCCCAGCGCCATTATCCATACACCGGGTCTCACCTTTAACGACTATATCAACAAAGCCGGCGGCCTCAAAGAGAGTACTGACGAGGGTGCCATCTTCGTCATCCACGCTAACGGCGAAGCCGAACGGGTCAGTCAAAGCTTCTTCTTTGCCTCAGGCACTAACATAGGTCCGGGAGATACGATCGTTGTTCCAATGAAGATTCGCACCTACAGCGGGATGCAGTTTGCTAAAGATATCACGGCAATCATCTACCAGCTTGCCGTCTCTGTCGCTGCGATCAAAACAATAGGATCGATCTAATGAGCCAGGTCTATACGCCCAATGTAAATTATATCGATGAAGATGAGATTGATTTACGAGAACTTGGTCGCACCATCTGGCGACATAAAGGCAAAATCATCACAACAACACTAACAATAACGCTACTGGCAGTGCTTTTTGTCTTAGCCAAGCCCAACACCTACAAATCTTCTACGATTCTCATCCCCCAAGAGCAACCCAAGGTGGTATCAGGCGGACTGGGTGCACTGGCAGCAATGGCTGGTGTAGTACTTGATGGTGGCACCATGCAACCTGATCAAGCGTATCAGGCTTTATTAAATGACTATGAGTTTATGAAAAACTTTATCAACAAATATCATCTTGTTGCGCGTCTCAATGCCCCTGATGCCGACAAAAACTACCGCTTTGCACTAGGATATGATGGTCTTTATCGGATGCTCAAAGGCTCACCCCAAACACAACAAGACCGTAGTGATCCCGAAAAGGAGATTTTTAACATCTATAAAACTCTTAAAGAAAAACTCTCTATCTCCGCTGACAAGAAAACCTCTATGATTACAATCTCTTACGAAGACCCGGATCGATTCTTAGCTCGGGATATCGTGGCTTCATTTCTTAAAGAAGCCTCTGCCGCCCTACGCGAGAACGAACTTCAGGATATGACGAAAAAGATCGCCTTCTATAACGAAGAACTCGCCAAAACCAACGACATCATCATCAAGCAGCAGCTTAGCCTGCTCATCTCAGCCCTGATCCAAAAAGAGGTTCTCGCCAAAGCAAGCGAGTATTATAATGTCAAACCGTTAGTATTGCCACAAGTTCCTAATGAGAAAGATAAATCAGGACCCAAACGCGCCTTGATTGTTGTTGTTAGTTTTGTCACTTCCATGATTCTCTCAATCTTTGGCGTCTTTTTCTTAGAGTTTATACGAGGAGGGAGAGAGGAAACACCCCCATGCGCTTAGCTCTGGTGAGGCTATCGGCGCTGGGTGATATTGTGTTAGCTGCCCGCATGCTTCAATTTCTCAAGGCGCAGCGCCTCAATATCTCGATAAGTTGGGTTGTTGATCAGCGCTTCGCCCCGATTTTACACAACTCTCCTTATATCGACACTGTTATCTCTCTTGATCTGAAGGGGCTATCAACAAACTTGTCATGGGAGCGAGTCGCATCAGCCTATCGCACACTCAAAGAGTCTGGCAACTTCGATCTTGTCATCGATCTACACGGTATGATTAAATCGGCAATCGTGGCTAAATTACTAGGACCTACCGTAGGCTTTGGAGTAGCTGAGGCAGCTGAGCCATTAGCCTCGCTCTTATATAAGAAGCGTTTTTTGGTAGGCGCCACAACCTATACCGAGCGTTTCAGGCATCTTGCCTTTTTGGCGTTAGGTTTGGATCCTGGAATGGGCGAACCCTTACACCATCAACCTTTTCTCTTTGCTTCACCCACAGCCCAACGAAAAACATCCTCCCTTTGGCTTGATAGCCACCCAAAAATTGTTATCGTGATTGGCTCCTCCATGCAGGAGAAAGAGTACCCAACCCACTTGTGGATTCAAGTGATCAAGAAGTGTGGGTTGCCTGTTTTTCTTATCCACGGCAATGAGCGCGAAGAGCAATTGGCCAAAACTATTGCCTCATCAACACCCTTAGCCTATATGATCCCTCGCCTCTCGCTTGATGAGCTTAAGGCTCTGATGAGCCAAGCTGATCTAGTTGTTGGGGTTGATAGTGGCCCAACCCATATCGCCTGGGGGTGTGGCACACCAACCATCACTCTCATGGGTCATGTTATCAGAAGTCGACGCTACCGTAACGACAGCTACACCCCCACAGATGATCATGAGCTGCTGCGCCCACCACCTAAAGCCATCCCAACGATCTCACCAGCTGCTATCGCCCCTGAAATTGTCGCCCAGACTATGATGAAGATGCTTAGGAGAAAGCTGTGAAGATTGCTATCGTTCGCCTCTCTTCGCTTGGTGATATTATTCATAGTCTTATCGTGTTAGAGATCATCAAAGCCCACCAGCCTCATGCCCACATTACCTGGATCGTGGATGAGCGGTTTTATGATCTCATACGCTACCATCCCTTAATTGATAAGGTGGTCTCACTCTCCCTCAAAGGAGCACTTCGACATCCTTCGATGATCATAACTTCGTGGCAGCGTCTGCGTCATCTTGGAGCCTTTGATCTTGTCATCGATCTGCAAGGGCTACTCAAATCCTCACTGATCGCACGCATACTTCATGCACCCGTTGGTGGATTTGGAGCCTTATCAACACGAGAACCTTTGGCAGCCTTACTTTATGATCGTACAATCGAATCACCTCGTAACCAAAGTATCGTTTTTAGATATTTTGATCTTTTACGAGGATTGTTTGGCTGGAACTTTGATAACAATGTAGCTTTCAACAAGCAACCTCTCTTGCATCACAATCCTACTGGTAATTACCATGCCCTATCTTCTTATATCGCCCAGGAACCACCCATCCTTCTCATTCCAGGCAGCAATTGGGAGGCCAAAAACTGGCCTGCCGAAAACTATGCCAAGCTAACCCATGAGCTACCTGGGCGCTACTTGATCCTTTGGGGTAATGAGCGTGAGCGAGCTGTTGCCGAAGCAATCGCGTGCACTGGTGTTGGGATAAAGATAGCTCCGAAACTAAGGCTTGACGAACTCATTTGGCTGATTGGCCATGTACGCCTTGTCATTGGTGGCGACACAGGGCCAACCCACATGGCCTGGGCACTTAATCGCCCCTCCATCGTTCTTTGGGGTGCTACTTCTATGATGGCAACTCTACAAACTCCTATTAACATCGCGATCACATCAGAGAGCGAAATTGATGAAAAGCGTATCAATAAAAACAACTTTTCTATCCGATCAATTCCTGTTGCGACTGTTGCACAAGTAGCACAAACTCTTTTAGACAAAGAACAATCATGACCGAACGACTGTTGATTTTTCTCTACAAGCTTTTGTCGCTCATCATCAAGCCTCTTAGCTACCGTGGTCGTCGCCGTCTTGCCCGTTTGATTTCAACTTTGTGGTGGCATCTTGACCCTCGGCGCCGCAAGATTGCCCTTTCGAATCTTAACCTCGTCTATGGGGATACCAAGAGCCAGGAGAAAAAAGAGCAGATCGCCAAAGCCTCATTTCTTTCTGTCAGCGATACGCTTGTAGACTTTATTCGTCGAGAAAAACTTGAGGCAGATGAGATTAAACAAAGCTTCATCATCACAGGTAGCGATGTGATCCATGATGCCCTAAGTCAAGATCGCAAGATCATCTGTATCACCCCCCATTTTGGCAACTGGGAGCTTACTTCGATCGCCTACGCCCTTACTTTTGGCCCGATTAGTGTTGTTGCGAGGCCTTTAGATGTTGCTGCACTAGAAGAGCTTTTTAAACGCAATCGTGAACGCTTTGGTGTTGAGGTAATCAGTAAATTTGGTGCCATGCGAGGGATGGTCAAGGCTATCTCCTCAGGTCGCGCGATCGGGCTTCTCATTGATCAGAGTGTCGATAGATATGATGGTGTTGTTGTTAATTTTCTGGGTGTTCGCTCCTACCAGACCCCGGCTGCAGCACTTTTAGCTCTCAAAAATGATGCTCTCGTTGTGCCTGTTTTTTGCTCGTATCAAGAGGATGGACGCTATATCGTTGACTTTCGCCGACCAATTGATGCAGTTGCATACAAAAAAAACCCTGACCCGATTTTATCTCTTGCACAGGCGCAAGCCGATGCCCTTTCAGAAGGAATTTGCGCAAACCCTGGAGCATGGATGTGGATGCATAATCGATGGAAACATCGACCTGATCTTAAGGAATAGGAGTCCTAAAGTGTCCATCATCAGTACCCACTATCAATACCTCCATTGGCTCATCATTGCGTTAAGTTTTTCAATTCCTATTTCTGTCGCGATAAGTAATATTTTTGTGGGCTTCATCATCCTGTATCTACTGATTGAAGGCAACATTAAACAAAGAATCATTGATTCATTTCATCATCCTCTTGGATTAGCTATCTGGATCTTTGTTGGGTGGCAGATGGTAACCATATTGTGGACAAGCGGCTATGTTAATGTTTTTAAAAATAGCTATCTACTTTTGATCCCATTTCTACTAACAACCATCAAAAAAGAGACAATTCGACCTGCGCTACTCTCTTTTGTCATGGCTATGACCATCAGTGAAATCATTAGTTATGGCATCTTCTTTGAGCTTTTTAATTTTAAAGATAGAACACCAGATGATCCAACACCCTTTATGACCCACATCCAGTATAACCCACTTCTGGCCTTCTCGATCCTCTTGCTTATCGTCATGTTTTTTCAAGAGCATCAATCCATGCGAGCAAAAATCTACTACGCTTTTTTTGCTACAACTATGACAATCAATATGTTTATCACAGGTGGAAGAGCCGGGCAAGTTGTTTTCTTCATTTTGATGACACTTGCGGCTCTCTATTTTTTGAGAAAACACTTCTTAAAGCTTATGGCCTTTCTAATACTTCTTCCAATAGTTTTCATTACTGCTTATCAGACTAGTAATCTTTTTCATCAGCGGGTTAATCTTGTCTTTGAAGATATTCAAAAATTTCCTCACGACCCCGAAACCAGCGTTGGGCGACGCATCTTTTTTGCCCAACAAAGTCTTAAGCTGATCAAAGAGGCTCCTATCTTCGGCCATGGTCAGGGGAGCTTTCCTGGAGAATATGCTCGTCTATCCTCCAATTCACCCTTTCTGACTGTACGCACATGCGCTCAACCCCACAATCAATATCTTCTCATTGCTGTCCAAAACGGTCTGATTGGGGTTATCCTCTTTTTGAATATTTTTATTCAACAAATGAGACTCTTTCTCAAGGCCCCCGAATCAGAGTGGCGTATTTTTCAATTAGCGCTACCAGTTATGTTTATGATTATTTGTTTAAGTGATAGCTATATTTATGGACATGCCACGCAGCTATTCTTTGTGCTCTTTTCGTCATTGCTCTATCATCGAAGTCTCATAGCACCAAAGGTTTAATATGTCAGTATGGCGATTTGCCCACTTTGGAGTCTCGATTCGATCAGTTCGTAATATGGCAATCATCTACCATTTTCGCCACCCCCTTCGCTTCCAAGGTTTTCAGGCTAATCTTGATATGATGTGCGCCAAACAAAGTCGTGGAGAGTATGTGTGCAAAAACGGCCTCAAGAAAATATGAGATCGATCTCTGTTGTTATCCTAACAAAAAATAGCGAGTGCTATCTATCAGCCTGCCTTGATGCGTTGCGTGAGTTTGATGAGGTTATTATTCTTGATAATGGCTCAACCGATGCAACACTCTCAATTGCATCATCCTATCCCAACACAACTATTCATCGCCATGACTTTATCGGTTTTGGCCCGATGAAAAATCTTGGTGCTTCGCTGGCCAAACATGACTGGATTCTTAGTATTGATAGCGACGAGGTGATGACCGACGAGCTTCTCAGTAGCATTTCCTCGCTAACCCTTGATCCTCGATGTGTCTATGGTTTTTCGCGCCTAAATCACTACGCTGGCAAGCCCATCAAATGCTGCGGATGGTATCCTGATGTTATTTTACGGCTCTATCATCGCGCGATGACCTCTTATGGCGATAAACTTGTTCATGAGAGCCTCAATCTTCAAGGAGTTGAGGTGAAAATTCTCAAGGGAAATTTGCGACACTACTCATTTGACAATGTCGAAGGACTTCTAACAAAACTCCAGCACTACTCAACACTCTATGCCCAAGAGCATGCTGGGCGCAAAAAGATCACCCCAACGATGGCTGTGATCAAAACTATTTTCTCATTTTTTAGAAATTATATCCTCCAGCGTGGATGCCTCTATGGCTGGCAAGGTCTTCTTATTAGTGTGAGTAATGCCTGTGGCGTTTTTTATAAATACATGAAACTCTACGAGGAGAATTTGAGGAGGGGTATGTGAAAGTCGCCCTGATTGTTACAACCTACAACTGGCCTGAGGCGTTAGACATTGTACTCAAAAGCGCTTTGACCCAAAGCAAGTTGCCTGATGAGATTATTATTGCCGACGACGGCTCGGATGAGCGCACAGTCAGCCTCATCAAAAAAATTTCATCTATATCACCAGCGGCTATCATTCACTCGTGGCAAGAAGATCGGGGGTTTAGGGCTGCCATGTCCCGTAATAAAGCCATCGCACGCGCAACATCAGATTACATTGTACTGATTGACGGAGACATGATTCTTCACCCTGACTTTATTCGCGACCACTCTCATCGTGCTAAGCCCAAATGCTTCGTCCAAGGATCGCGTGTAATCTTGACTCAGCCTTTGACTGAAAAACTTTTAACTTCCGCAACTCCTTCTCCCATCCACTGGAGAACACCTGGTATCGGCAACCGCCTCCACGCTTTAAGAAGCCCATTGTTATCTCGGCTTATCCCTTCACGGCAAAATCTACGAGGAACAAAAACTTGCAATATGGCATTTTGGAGAGAAGATTGCATCCTTGTTAATGGCTTTAATGAAGCATTTGAAGGGTGGGGACGCGAAGATACCGAATTCGTTGCCCGCCTGATGCATGCCGGTATCAAGCGCATTAACCTAAAATTCTCAGCCATCGCTTATCACCTTTGGCATAAAGAGAACAAACGAGACGCACTCGAGCAGAATGATCTTTTGCTGCGTGCTACAATTGAAAAGAAATTGGTGCGCTGCGACCGTGGCATAGACCAATACCTAACCAACAGATAACCATGAAGAGTATTCTCATCGAACTTCCCACATGGCTGGGTGATGCTGTGATGGCCACACCAGCATTTGAAGCATTAGCCAAAGCCTATCCCGACGCTAAATTTACGATCGTCGGCTCACCTGTGGCAACAGCCGCCCTTGGTGCACATCCCCAAGTTAGCAGGATTTTGATTGACACGAGCCGACAGCAACGAGGACGCCTTAGCCATTTAAAAAAATTAGCCCATGACGCAGGGCCCCACGATCTTGCCCTTTCATTTCGCGCCTCATTAGCCTCAAAGTTCTTTCTTTGGATGAGCTCTTCTAGACGAACAATTGCCAGTAAGCGTTCATTCTTGGATCGAATCTTGCTCAGCGATCCAGTTACCATCACACCGACTCACCAGGTTCTTAAGTATCTTCAACTTCTCGCTCCGCTAGGCATACCTGCCGATCCTGCGCCACTCAAGCTTCATCATACCCCCTACACCTATCCTCGCCCCACGCTAGGCCTTAATCCCGGCGCAACCTATGGAAGTGCCAAACGATGGTATCCTGAGCGCTTTGCCGCTGTTGCCACACAGCTTAGTCGCCAATATGACATCGTCATCTTTGGAGGTCCTGGGGAAGAGAAGATTGCTGATGAAATCGCTTGGCGCCTTCATCAAGAAGGTCTCCTTAGTGTCAATTTAGCAGGCAAAACAACGGTCAAAGGCATGATTGAACGAGTAGCCGGACTATCGCTCTTCATTACCAACGACTCAGGACCGATGCATGTTGCCGCCGCCTATGGTGTGCCAACTGTAGCTATCTTTGGCCCCACGGATGATACCGAAACCTCGCCTTGGATGGCGCGTTCACGCATCGTACGCCACAAGATCGACTGCGCCCCATGCAAAAAACGCATCTGCCCTCTCGGCCATCATGAGTGTATGAAGGGTGTAACAGCCGATATGGTTCTTTTAGCTGCTCAAAGCCTCATCGATGAGTTGACATAGGGTATGGCCCATCCAGATATGCATCTCTTGGATACGCGGTGTATCATTAGAGGGCACAACAAGGTTAATATCGCATACCTGCATCATCTCTCCCCCACCGCGCCCTGAGAGCCCTAGCGTCACACATCCTAATTGTCGCGCCAATCGCAGCGCCCTTACGACATTGGCGCTATTGCCACTCGTGCTTATACCAATCGCCACATCGCCGTTGCGCGCCAACGCCTCAAGCTGTCGATCAAACACCCTCTCATAGCCATAATCATTTCCAATCGCCGTCAAAGCCGATGTATCGGTTGTGAGGGCGATCGCTGGAAGCGCTCGGCGTTCGGTTTTATAACGACCTGTTAGTTCGGCGGCGATATGCTGCGCATCAGCAGCACTTCCACCATTTCCAAAAAGTAGAATTTTGCCACCATGCTCTAATCTCTTTATACAGATTGCTGCTGCCTCCTCGATTGCCCCAAGCAGCGTTTCCATCGCCTTTGCAACCTCAAGATGAGTTGCCCATTCGCGCCGTATCGTCTCATGCATCAACTATTTCCTCCTGCATCCAATAACTTCATCTCAAGTTTTTTGTCATCTTCATCAGCACTCTTGCGATGGCGCATTTCATTAGGCTTTAGCTGCGAAATATAATGAGCAAGTGCCTCGAGGGTTGCATCATCCAAATCGGCCACCTGTAGCCCCATCGACTTCGCACCCGTCCCTTTTCCATAGCTACCCTGCTTGTAACCTTTTAGCTTATAGGCAAGCTCGGCAGCACTTTGGTTATTGAGCCTCGGATAGCCATCACTACCATCTCCTTGCATACCATGACAGACACCGCAACGACTCTGGTAGATCTCTTGGGGTGATAAAATCTGCTTTGATGGAGGAGGCGTTGAGGCTGTGTATCGCTCTTCAAACAACCCAACAAACAAAGGAATGAGCGCACTACCAACAAGGAGTAGCCCAATAATCCAGATCAACCACCTCATCATCGTGCACAGATTCTTTGAATAATGGATGTCGTCGAGCGCCCCTCCACAAAAGGCATCACCTTCACCTCGCCACCTCGTGCTGTAACGATATCATAGCCAACGATCTTCTCGGGCTCATAATCTCCCCCCTTCACCAAGAGATCTGGCTGCAAAAGCTTGATCAGCTCATAAGGGGTCTCCTCATCAAAAATCGTCACATAATCAACCGCCGAAAGCGCTGCCACCAAATAGGCACGATCACCCTCAGGAATCACTGGGCGACTCTCCCCTTTAAGAGCACGCACTGACGCGTCGCTATTGAGGGCAACAACAAGAATATCTCCAAGTGCCTTTGCCTGCTCTAAATAACGAACGTGGCCTGCATGCAAAATATCAAAGCAGCCATTGGTAAAGACAATTTTACGCCCCTTGGCACGCTCGTTCTCAAGTTTTTTGGCAAGCTCATCTCGATTTAAGATGCGACTCTCAACTGTTCCCACGCTGCTGTTTTCGTAGGCTAGCACCTCATCAATCGTTGCCGTTGCGCTTCCTAATTTTCCAACAACAACCGCTGCTGCTGAATTGGCAAAGTGAGCCGCTTCAATGATCGGCGCCCCGCACGCAAGCGCAAAGCCAAGTGCCGCTAAAACAGTATCCCCAGCCCCCGTCACATCATAGACCTCTCTTGCAACCGTTGGGATCTTCGTCAACTTCGTCCCATCATAGAGCGCCATCCCATCTTCAGAGAGGGTGATCATCGCATACTCAAGCTCTACCTCACGATAAAGCCAACGAATAGCCTCAGCGAGTGAAGCCTCCGAGTT
The DNA here is from genome assembly GCA_036574095.1 of Campylobacterales bacterium. GTDB lineage: Bacteria > Campylobacterota > Campylobacteria > Campylobacterales > UBA6016 > JAINCO01. The sequence goes on from JAINCO010000043.1 coordinate 20,474, forward strand.
GATGGTAATCCCCGTTGCCATCTGCGCCTCTTTACGATTAGGAGTGACTAAGGTCGCGCCACGGTATTTTGAATAGTCTGAGCCTTTGGGATCGACAAGTACCTTGATCCCGCGTGCTCGCGCCAAGGCAATCACTCGTTGTGTGAGCGTTGGTGTTAGTACCCCCTTGCCATAATCAGAAAGCAAGATCATATCGACGCGCTCTAACAGTGAAGTAATCGCCTTCTCGAGCCTCTCTTCGCTTGCCGCATCGATCGCCTCTTTACTCTCGCGATCAAACCGCATCACCTGATGATGGGATGCCATGACACGGCTTTTGCGACTCGTTGTTCTTCCTGGCTGGCGAATTAATGATGCCCTGCCAACTCCTTGATGAGCCAACATCGATGCGATGATCTCTCCATTCTCATCCTCGCCAATAACTGAGGCTACCTCAACCTTGGCCCCTAAGGCCAAGAGGTTACTCACGACATTGCCTGCCCCACCCAGCGTACTACTCTCACGGCTAACATCGACAACAACAACTGGCGCCTCTGGTGAAACGCGCTCCGCACTCCCCCACAGATAATGGTCAATCATCAGATCCCCCACCACCAAAACACGCGGAGTGCGACCGATCAGATTTTGGTAGCGGTTAATCATTTTGCTGCTTCTCGCTCATAGATGCGTCTAATTTCTGGGACATAGGCTTTAATCCCATCTTCGAGCCTAAAGCGTGGTGCATAACCTAACATCGCCTTGGTTGATTCGATATCAGCCTCGGTGTGGTTTTGGTAAAAGTTCCAGGGATTATCGATGTACTCAACAGGAATCTCGATTCCAAGCTCTTGCGTCAGCAGGCCATAGATTTCATTAAATTGCCTTGCCTCCCCACTACCAACATTATAGACCCCAGACTCTTCGGGCTCAAGTGCTTTGATGTTGGCCTGAATCACATCCTCAATATAGACAAAATCGCGTTTTTGCTCACCCCACTTAAAGAGCTTGGGCCGTTTACCTGCAAGCATCTGCAGGCCTAATTGGAGGATCATCGATGCGGTGCGCCCTTTATAAAACTCCCCTGGTCCATAGACATTAAAATAGCGCAGCCCTACGATATTCATATGAGGATAACGCTTAATATAATCATACGCGATCATATCCATCATCAGTTTTGAAAACCCATAAACATTTTCAGGCCTCTCCCCCTCTCCGACGCGATTGGGTGCTGGCGAGTTTCCATAGGTACCAGCGCTACTTGCATAGACAACCCCCGCCCCCATCTTGACTGCCATCTCAAGAATATCGGTGAAGGTATTCGTATTGACCGCCATCACCAATCTCTGATCCTGCACTGTGGTATCAGAGATCGCAGCTTGATGAAAAATGTAGTCAAACTCCCGCTCGGCTAACCTTGCCATATCAGCAGGATTGGCAATATCGCCACTGATTACTTCTCCTTTGAAACCAATGAGATTTTTAAAATGGCCCAAAACAAAAGCATCAAAAACTGTTATACGCGCCTGGGGCCAGCAATGCTGAATATGGTGCGCTAACGCGGAGCCAATAAATCCGGCACCACCGGTGATAAGAACTCTTTTATCATTGAGATTCAAATCGGTATAACATGCCATTATTGCTCCTTGCTTTTTTCATAAAAGGCGATCGTCGCCTCAACAAACCCCTCGACACTCCCACAATCATAGCGTTTGCCATTGAACTTATAGGCAAGCACCATCCCCTCTTTCGCCTGTGTCATGAGAGCATCAGTGAGCTGAATCTCTCCATTTTTACCTGGCGGCGTTGATCTAAGGATATCAAAAATTGCGGGCGTCAAAAGGTAGCGCCCAATAATCGCTAAATTACTGGGTGCCTCTTGGGGATCGGGTTTTTCAACCATTGTCTCAACCATATAAATGCCCGGCTCTATCTCTTTGCCAGCAATAATCCCATACTTGTTCGTTTCAGAAGGATCAATCTCTTCGATCGCCACAATCGAGCAGCGGTATTTCTGATAAAGCCGTACCATCTGCGTCAAAACCCCCTCACCATGACCAACACATAGATCATCAGCCAGGATAACGCCAAAGGGCTCATTACCTATTAATGTCTCCCCGGTTAAGATCGCATGACCCAACCCCTTCATCTCTACCTGTCTTGTGTAGCTAAAACTACAAAGGTCAATAATATTACGGATATCGGCAAGATATTTCTCTTTCTCTGTCCCTTTGATCTGATGTTCTAGTTCATAGCTAATATCGAAATGATCCTCAATGGCACGTTTTCCCCGGCCTGTTACAATAGCGATCTCAGTCATCCCTGCTTCAATAGCCTCTTCGACCCCATACTGAATAAGCGGCTTTGTTAAAATAGGCAACATCTCTTTAGGCATCGCCTTTGTTGCAGGAAGGAACCGTGTTCCATATCCGGCAGCCGGAAAGAGGCATTTACGAACCATCACGAACTCCATCTCTCAATTTTTAGCTATTATACCATATCGGTGTTGAGAATCGAACGAACCGCTTCAAGAAGATCATCTTTAACCCAGGTTGCTTTTGTGGCCCTCTCATCAATAACATGACCACTACGTACGAGGATCGTATGATTAACACCAGCCGCATTTGCCGCCTTAATATCAATCTCTTTGTCACCCACAAACCATGATGATTTGGGATCGATCCCAAGCTCTTTAATCGCACGCACAATCATCCCAGGAGCAGGCTTACGACAATCACACCCAACTTCTGGTGCATGAGGGCAAAAATAAACCCCACTTAAGACAATCCCCTCATGCGCCAACCTCCCTCTCATCCAATCTGTCAAACGATCAAAATCCTCTTGTGTATAGTAACCGCGCCCAATACCTGATTGGTTGGTGATGACAACCAACAAAAAACCGGCCTCGCTCGCCATGCGCAGTGCCTCAAAGACACCATCGATAAATTCAAAATCCTCGCTCTTATAGAGGTAGTTTTTTTCGATATTAATCACCCCATCGCGATCAAGAAATAGTGCCTTATGATCCATCTCGTTTCCTTTCGTAGCGTAGTAATGCTAAATTTTTCAAAATCAGATGCGACATTTCATCGAAGCTATGATATAATCTTGCGTTTAAAATTCCTCATAAGGAGAGATACTAATGAAAAAAGTCGTTGTTGCTACCCTCGTTGCTTGCGTGACGTCGCTTTTTGCTGATGGTGCCGCTATCTACAAAAGCAAATGCGCTAGCTGTCACGGACAAAAAGGCGAGATGAAGGCCCTTGGCAAAAGTGCCCCCCTCAAAGGCCTCAAAGCTGCCGATGTTGAGAAGTCACTCAAAGGCTACAAAGCTGGCACGCTCAACAAAAATGGTATGGGTGGTGTTATGAAGGGTCAAGCTGCTGGTCTCTCTGATGCTAATATCAAAGATCTCGCCAAATTTATCGAGACTCTTTAATTCTCTTTTTCTTGAGGGGCTTGACCCCTCAACCTTCTTTTTTGATCCTTTAATGCAGCGTCATTGAGCTCTTCTTCACTATCAAAAAGTGCCCCATGGGTAAACTTCTTAGCATCATCGAACTGCCCGCTACGCAATCCCCATAAAAACGCCCCCAGCGCAACTGTCCCTAAAAAAAGAGAGACTCCTAACATCACCGCAAGCATCCCACTATCCATCATCGTTTGGCTCCTTGATTAATACGCATCGAATTCCCTACAACCAACAGCGAACTAAGCGACATCGACGCTGCAGCAATGAGTGGAATCACATAGCCCGCCACAGCAAGAGGGATCGTTAGTGTATTATATATGAGAGAGAGCAGAAGATTTTGTTTGATAAAACTATAGGTACGTCGCGCAACAGTAAATGCTTCGGTTAAATTTTGGGGTGCGTCATTGAGAATAACAACATCTGAGACATCAACAGCAAGTTCAGCGCCACCCCCCATCGCAATACCAACATCAGCCCGCGCGAGTGCCAGCGCATCGTTGATGCCATCTCCAGCCATCACAACACGATCACCTTGCTTTTGAAACTCTTCAACGACGGCTAACTTATCTTGCGGTAAGAGCTCGGCACGAACATCCTCAATTCCCGCCTCCTGTGCGATGCGCAAGGCAACCGTTTGCCTATCCCCTGTAAGTAAGATCACCCTTAACCCCATCTTTTTCATTGCTGCCACAGCCTCAGCAACACCGGGCTTGAGTCTATCTTCTAATTCAAAAAGAGCTACAACCTCGCCCTCAACGGCAAAATAGTAAGCAATCCTACCCTCACTTGCTTCCATCGGGATAGCAATGCCTAACTCCTCCATCAGCCGTGCATTTCCACCCGCAACTTTTTTACCGCCAATGAGAGCCGTTACACCCCTTGCCTGCCTATTTTTAACAAGCTCAACCTTAAGATCATCACAGACAACACCCCGCTCCTCAAGCCACCTCAGCAGGCCAACACTCACGGGATGGTTTGAAGTCGCTACTAAAACCGCCAAATGACTCCAAGGAACTTCTCCAAACTCTCGATAGGCCACCACAACAGGTTTGCCTTCCGTGATTGTCCCGGTTTTATCAAGCAAGACGATCTTTGCTTGCGCCATGGTCTCAAGATATTGTGCTGCGCGAAAAATGATGCCACTACGGGCGGCTCGCCCCAAACCCACAAGTGTGGCAATCGGCGTTGCTAAAGCGAGGGCACATGGACAAGCGATAATAATGACTGATATAGCATTGATCAGTGCTATTTCAAAAGGAGTACCACCCCACCAATACCAACCCGCAAATGTTATTAATGCAATAGTTAAAATCACCTGAGAAAAACGACCCGAAAGACGATTAGCAAGCTCTTCGATTTTTGGTTTTTTCTCTAAGGACTCCTCAAGAAGTCGTATGATGACCGATAGAGTTGATTCAGCAAATGGTTTAATAACACGTATGCGCAAAAGCCCATCAATCACCTGTGTCCCAGCACTAACCCGCGAGCCTATACTCTTAAACACCGGGATTGACTCGCCAGTCAACGCCGATTCATCAACACTACTCTCACCTGCTACGACCTCGCCATCCAAAACAATCCGCTCACCCGGACGCACCTCGATCTCTTCTCCCACAGCAACACTTTCAGGAGCAACAGCGGTTCGAACCCCATCACGCAAAACCATCACCTCGCTCGGGATAGCAGCCGAGAGACGATCCAGGGTATCAACAGCCGATTTTCGCGCCAACACCTCAAGAAACTTTCCAACGAGCACAAAGGTTACGATCATCGTAACCGACTCAAAATAGGACTCACCACGCCCGGTGATCATTGCCCATGTCGAATAGATCCAGGCTAATGTCGCCCCAGTAGCAACAAGTAGGTCCATGTTGATAAGACCATTCCTAAGGCCATACCAACCACCACGAAAATAGATCCAACCTGAATAAAAGAGTGTAGGAGTAGCGAGAAAAAATTCAGCAACTGTCAGAACCAGCTTATGATCAGCCTCAATGCCTTGAAAATATCCAGCATATTGGGCAATGGCGATCCACATGACATTCATTGTAGCAAAAATTGCTACGGCCATTCGATAGTAGTAGTCGCGTCGCGCTTGCGAAACAGCAGCTTCTTGCACCCTCGCATCATAAGGATAGGCATTGTAGCCAATGGAGCGGATTTTTTCAATAATCCCAGAAAGCTTGATAATGTTAGGATCCCAGACGATGCGAGCCTTATTCGTTGTGAAATTAATGCTCGCCTCAATCACACCATCAGTTCGTGATAAAACCTTTTCGTTAAGCCAGACACAAGCCGCACAGTGAATACCTTCGAGAATAAGCGAGACCTCCCATAGCCCATCAGGATGAACACGAATAAAACGTTCTTTGAAACTTTCAAGATCAAAACGCTCTAAATCTTCCCTTCCCACAATCGGAGGCGTTAATGTTGTCTCGCCTCGCCGTTCATAAAATCCATCTAACCCCTCCTCTCGTAGAAGGTGATAGACTCCCTGACATCCTTTGCAACAAAAATGGTATTCTTTACCATCAATCGTCTCGTTAATCATCGAGGAGGCATCAAAAGCCAATCCACAATGATCACATTTTACTTGCTCAGCCATTGATTATTGGAGAAAAAACTCGCGCTCAAAAAAACCTCTTTCACCAGAGGCATTAATTTCAACACGTACAATCCAACGACCAGCTTTAGGAAGTTTATTAAGCAATGCTGTATAATTTCCTTCAGCTTCGCGTGCAACTTCTAACATTTGATCAAACTGGTCAGTCTCTGGGCGCGTAAGTTTGATAGAGATATTTCCTTCAGCGGTACTATTATTCTCGCGGCTAAGAAGAGTAATGGTAAACTTTTTAGGAAAGGAAGAATTGATGTGAGTCAACGGCTGCCTCGAATGAACAAAGGACTGCTTTCTTTGCGGCAGCAATGTACCATCGAGTAAAATCTCGACATTGTATCGAGAATCAAAACGATGCTGAGATTCTATTAGCGCATTAATATCCTTATTGACCTTTTGATAATAGCTATTATAGCTACTATCCATCACCACGGGATTGTCCAAAGCAACGACAACTGTTTGATAAAGAGCCCAAGCAAAAGGGAAAAAGGAGAAAACTATGAACCATAAAAGAACACTATGTTTTTTCATTTCTCAACCCTTACCCTACGTCGCTCATACGATTTGGCAACAAACAGATAGAGAGTAAAGAAAAGCATAAAATAGAAAACGAAACGTACTATCTGGATAAAATCGTGACTCCCTGATCCTGGTGAACTTATGAACGTTACTCCTTTAGCAGCAGCTATTTCATCGACAAGTTCACTCATGCCGTTAAAAATGGCAGCGCCATAGCTCTTCTCTTTATCTTCCTTGTTAGGAGAGACAAGAATTGGAATCATATAATCATCAAGTATTTTATCTTTATCGATGAGTGAAGCAACATCTGGTGTTGCTACGATATCTACTTTCTGGTCATTTTTGGCTAATAAAATAGCTACATATGGAGACGTCATGTTAGCTTCATAGATTTTATGCAATGTATGGATATTTGAGCCATTAAGATCATTCACGGCAATGACATAAAGATGGATCCCGGTTTTTTGAAGAACCTCAGTAGCCATTTCATCGATTTTTTGGATGCTTTTTTCCATCATGAGGCCATCATGACGCAAAACAGCACTCTGAGCATAAGAGCAAGCTATAAAAAAATTCATAAAAAGGAGGGCTCTCATGAACCCTCCCATCACAAAGCCTTTCACACTTATCCTATAAAGAGGTGATTAGGAGTCAACACTGACCAAAGTGTAATAGCAGCCAACACAATCAATGCTACCGTTAGGATTTGATTCATATTCATCGCATCTTCTCCTTATTTGACATCGACAATGTGTTTTTCGCGCTGGCCAGTGGCGATCATTTGAATCTCACCCTTGTTCTCAATCTTATAGAAATTCGTAGCATTTTCTTTTTGGATTCGATGCGCCTCGACGCCAAGGAACACCAGAATACTAAGCAATAGAGCCGTCGCGATTAACATACCGCCAATTCCATTAAGTCCAAACATCCACTTCCTCCTTACTTATTCTCAGAGAGAATGTAGTGGGCAACGGCTTTTCTCTGATTTGCATTGAGAATGCCAATCGAATCATCAAATGCAGGCATCATACCGATATGGCCGTTTTTGCCTCTTTGAAGCACAACATCTGCAATCATCGCAGGTGTACCATACTGAGTTAGATCAGGAGCCTGTCCACCCATCCCTTTACCATCAGAACCGTGGCAGCTAGCGCAACTAGCTTCAAATGCAGCTTTTCCCTCGGCAGCAGCTGCTTCATTACTGGGCTTGCCGCCATGCAGCGTCATCACATAAGCAGCAACTTTGGGTGCAGTTACCTCATCAACAAGACCTGCAGGCATCTCACCAAGCGGGTAGCCAAGTCCTTTTGAGCCATTTTTGATAACATGAACAACATGTGCCTCGCGCCCATACTCGTTAAGATTAGCCGCTTTTCCGCCCATGCCTGAACCATCAACGCCATGGCAAGCAGCACACTGACTAACAAAGACAGATTGTCCCATTTTAACAAGGGTCTCTTCGTCCATATTAGCCCACTTTTGCTCAAATTTAGCATTATAAGCTTTTACCTCTTCATTATACTCACCAATTTGCGAATAGGCATTTAGTGGATACCCCAACAGGTAATACCATGCTGCCCAGATCGTGAGTGCCAAGAATGAAAGAAAATAACCGACAGGCAAGTCATTTTTGTACTCGCCGATACCATCCCAATTATCTTCTGCCAGCTCTCCTTTTGGAGCACTGGTATCTTTCATGTCGCGCACATATTTCCCGACAACAAACGCTGTGATTAATACCAGAGCAAAAAAGCCCAATCCACCCAGCGTTGAAATCAGGTCGGTACCAAAGCCTACTGACTCAAGAAATCCGCTCATAGCTCCTCCTTTTTAATTCTTCTCGTCTCGTGT
>JAINCO010000044.1:0-17821 GCA_036574095.1 Campylobacterales bacterium
TATGTGGCAAGAAGTCGTTGATCAAATCATTTATAACTGGTTAGCTTTGCCTCCTGGCGCACAGCTAACTGAGGCTTTGCATTTTTTTATCTACGATACAGTTAAAATCTATTTTTTGCTTCTCGTGATTATTTTTATCGTTACCCTTCTTCGCTCCTATTTTTCAACAGAGAAAGTCCGCGAATATCTTAGTCATCGTCATGAGTATACAGGGAATGTGCTTGCTGCACTCTTTGGCATCATTACACCTTTTTGCTCATGCTCAGCCATTCCGCTTTTTTTGGGTTTTCTTCAAGCGCGCATCCCTCTTGGCGTGACACTTAGTTATCTCATCTCGGCACCTCTTAATAATGAGATTGCTATCGCCATGCTTCTATCGATGTTTGGGTGGCAAGTAGCGGCACTGTATGTGGGATTTGGTCTTTTGGTTGCGATCGTTGGGGGGATAGTTATTGGTAAGATGGGGCTTGAGAAAGAGATTTTAATCGAAGTTAAACCCATCGAGGGAGAGATCCACGCTACAGAGCAACAGATTGCCTTGCAAACCAGAATTCATGAGTCATGGCACCACACCCTCGATCTTCTACGAAAGATTTGGCTCTATGTTCTCATCGGCGTTGGAGCCGGCGCCTTCATCCATGGCTATGTTCCAACAGAGTTTATCGCCTCGGTTGCTGGAAAAGATAATCCTTTCGCCGTCCCTATCGCCACACTACTTGGTGTTCCGATGTATTCTAATGCAGCGGGTGTGATGCCACTGATCGAGGTGTTAACATCCAAAGGAATGCAGATGGGAACAGCCTTGTCATTCATGATGGCTATTACTGCTTTATCGCTACCCGAAGCGATGATTCTTAAACGGGTCATGAGCCTCAAGCTCATTGCTATTTTCTTTGGTATTGTTACCCTTGGTATTATGGGGGTTGGGTATCTCTTTAATGCTATCTTATAAGGAGGAGAATTATGAAAATTGAAATTTTAGGAACAGGGTGTGCTAAGTGCAAAGCCCTCGAAGAGGCTACCAAACAAGCGGTCGCCAAAAGTGGTCGTTTTGCGCAAATTGAAAAAGTTGAGGATATCACAAAGATCATGGCCTATGGCGTCATGAGCACACCAGGACTTGTAATCGATGGAAAGGTTGTGAGCACTGGCAAACTCCTCAGTGTCGATCAAATTATCGATTTACTCAACAACCACTAATGGAGAGTTTTCTTTTAGAACTTCTTCAATCACACGGCATACTCGTTTTTTTGGGAGCATTTAGCGTCGGGGCCTTAACATCACTTGCGCCATGCTCGATTATCTCCGTGCCTTTGTTGGTTGGTAGTGCGCTTGGAATGAGCGCGCATCTTTCAGAAAAAGAGCGAGTTCGTTTTACCTATATCTTTGCTTCCTTGTTTGCCTTAGGCGTGGCGTTAAGCTTCTCAATTCTTGCCTACATGGTCGCTAAGATGGGCTACTTTTTCTCCATCGCCCCGATGGAGGCCTATGGTGTGGCCGGGGTTGTGGCTATTGCCATTGGGCTTTATTCACTTGGGATCCTGCCTGAGGTGATCGATAAAGAGCGCTGGATGAGGCGGCTTGTCACCCTTCGCTATGTGGGCGCTTTACTGATTGGAATGCTCTTTGGTTTAGTATCTACCCCCTGCGCCTCGGCCCCCTTGATTGCGATTATCTCTGTTGCTGCCGCCGCGCCCGATTGGTACGCCTACGCACTTGTACTGATCTTTGCCTTAGGCCACTCTCTGCTTCTTTTGGCCGCTGGAGTCTCAGTAGGATTTGCCCAGCGTGTTGCCTCAAATGCAAAGATTGCCATCGTCACTTCATGGATAACAAAAATTTTTGCGTTTGCCATCATGGCAATCGGGCTCTATTTTTTGATCTTGGCTTATCAACAACTCTAAAAGGATGATGTAATGTTTCGGTTATTATGGCTTTTCCTCTTATCCGCCTTCCTTCATGGCGCCGAATTACCAGCTCGTCCCTATGCGCTTGTGAAGCAAGAGATTGGCAAAGGGCAAGTGGTGATGATCGAAGCGGGCTCAACGATGTGTCGTGCGTGTCGCGAGATGGGGGAGCTGCTTGCTTACCAGATGCAGCGCAATCCTAAGCGAAAGATCTTTTTTATTGATGTGGCGAAAGAGCGCGATGCAGCTCGTGCGATGAAGGTTCTCATGATCCCAACACAAATCGTATATGATGGGCAAGGACGCGAAATCGATCGTCATGTTGGGGGAATGAGTGCGCAAGAGCTCAAACAATTTTTGGCTAAGCACGGTATTTAATGAGCGAATGTCACGACCTTAAGCCTGGAGAGATACTCAATAGCTCTCATCCCCAGTGGCCGCTACTTGAGGGGGTGATCTATGCAGATGCGACCTTAGCCTACAAACTCTCAAAGCGCCTCGTCTGTGGCATCAAGCATCTACCACTAAGACTTCGTCTTTCTATCATCACAGATACCGCCAAGGCGATCGAGGCAGGAGTAGCACATGATCCTACGCTTGTTGTCAATGGTCAACTTTTCATTGAAGGACTCGTTGATACTGAAACGATCACGGCAGCATTTGAGCACTACCTCACTACGAACTCTACAGAACACTACTAAGCCCATCTCTTTTAGCGCGCCTCACTCTCGCATCAATGCCACAGTACAATCGTAGCGCATCGCACAAGCAAAAGTTAGCGAACGGTAATGGTGATTTGATATTGCAGCCATCCTGCTTCCTTCTGCGCATACGCTCTTGCAAATGCATGATGGACACAATGATAACGGCGCCAATAAATCCGAAAAGTATAATTCCCCACTTTTTAAGACGATTTTTTGACCTCTTCTTATTCCCACCACTATGCTGCCTGGTTCATCCGGTTTTTATAGGCATTCTGGGGTGTATCATATCCCAGTGATGAATGAAGCCGTTTAGTATTGTAAAATTCGATATAGGCTATGATTCCCTCTCTTGCCTCCTTGATGGTTTGATAGCGTTTAAGATATATAAAAGGGGTCGGAGTCAATTATACTCTCCTACTCTCTTTGCCACCAATCATCCACCTTTACTGACTACTAATATAATACTAAATAAAAGGGGTCAGAGTGATTATTTAAGATGCCTTAAGTCTATTGATTATCACTAAAGTGTGAAATAATCGACTCCGACTCCTTTTACCCGCTTTTACCCGTTCGTATCGTACCAAAAGAGGAATAAAAGTTGGCCGAAAAAAGTGTAGAAATTTTTGGGGACATTAGTGTAGCAACACTCTCAACCCAAATGACACCAGCCAAACTTGAGCGCGATGGACTACTTTATAGTATCGATATCAATGGTTACCGCGCCAAACGCCCCATTACTCATCTTACCGATGATGTTGATGCTCGCATCAAACAACTCTCGCTTAATGGCTCAACAATCTCCCATCAAGGAGATATCGTCCAACTCGACGACTCGTTTCAGCGGATGACAAAAGCCATTGGCGTGGGTGTCCTTTTGCTCTTTGTCGTCCTGACAGCAATCTACGGCTCTCTTCGCTTAGCAGGAGTCATGATCCTCGTTCTTCCCCTCTCACTGATTGGAGCAGCATGGGGGATGCTTATATTTGACAAACCCAGCTGTATGCCTTCGATGCTTGGTGTTTTGCTTTTGTTTGGTATCATTATCAAAAACTCTGTCTTGTTGATCGATTTTTATCAAACACATCGAGCAACCAACCCTCCCTATGAAAGTGCTTTAGAATCAATCAAGATCCGTTTTAGACCCGTCATGATGACAGCGTTTGGAACCATTGCTGGAATGCTTCCGATTGCCTTTGAGTGGGCCGTTGGCTTAGAGCGCCTTAGTCCTTTGGCTGATGTTGCTATTGGTGGGTTATTGGTAGGAACATTACTCACATTAGTCTGTGTCCCCCTCGCAGCGTACACTATTGATCGAGAAACAAAAGTGCAGCCTAAAAATGGCACGGCGATATAGTCACTTCATAGCAAGATTAGAAACTTGCCTAATCTTACTATAACGATAAGCGCATCGCTCCTTTTGGATTGAAGTGTCGATTATTGTGTAGCCTCACATCATTAAATCATCTGGATGTTAAAGCCAACAATAATCCCTCCTTAATCGCCTCTGAGTTATAATGTTAAAAATTTCATCGAAGGATTATGATGTTCGCCAAACGCGCCACCATCCTCCAAGAATCTGTCACCATCGCTATCACGAGTCTCGCCCGTCGCCTCAAAGCTGAGGGCAAGGATATTCTTAGTTTTGGTGCTGGAGAGCCCGATTTTGATACCCCTGAGGTAATCAAAAACGAAGCCAAAAAAGCGCTTGATGCAGGCTTTACCAAGTATACAGCCGTTGAGGGAATACCCGATTTACTACAAGCGATTGCCGATAAACTCAAGCGCGAAAATAACCTAAACTACAGCCCCAAAGATATCATTGTCTCTAATGGTGCCAAGCAGTCACTCTTTAATCTCTTTGCTTGTGTTGTTGATGAGGGTGATGAGGTCATCGTCCCGGCACCCTATTGGGTAACCTATCCTGAATTAGCGCGCTATTTTGGAGGCGTGGCTGTTGAGATTTCAACAAGTGAAGCGACAAATTTCAAGATCACCCCCGAGATGCTCCAAGCAGCCATCACCCCAAAAACAAAGATGCTTGTTCTCACAAGTCCCAGCAATCCCACTGGCTCAGTCTATACACGCGCTGAACTCGAAGCGCTTGCAAAGGTGTTAGAGGGAACCAACATTATCGTTTGCGCTGATGAGATGTACGAAAAGCTCCTCTATACAGGAGAGAGCTATACTTCAGCTGCAAGCATCAGTGATGATATGTTTAAACGCACCATCACCATCAACGGCCTCTCAAAATCGGTAGCCATGACCGGTTGGCGCATGGGCTATCTCGCATCCCCAAACAAAGAGCTCATCAACTACATGATCAATCTCCAAAGCCAATCAACATCCAACATCAACTCGATCACACAAAAGGCCTCGATTGTTGCTCTTCGAGGAGATGCTGACAAAGAGATTGAATCGATGCGCCTTGCCTTCAAAGAGCGCCGTGACCGAGCTTGTGAACTGATTAACGCAATTCCAGGCCTCTCGGTTCTTCCTCCTGATGGTGCTTTTTATCTTTTTGTCAATATCCAAGAGATCGAACAAGATTCGATGAAATTCTGTAAAGAGCTATTGGAAGAAAAAGGTGTTGCCGTCGTGCCAGGCGCTGCCTTTGGTGCAGAGGGCTACTTCCGTTTTAGCTTCGCAACCGATATGGCCACCATCGAACAAGGGATCAGCCGCATCGCCGACTTCTGCGCAAAACGCCGGGGATAACCCCTGGCCATTGGCGTGAATCGATAAGACCATTAAAGGTTTGTTAAATTTTATGTACACATAAGGATCAGTGGAGGATAATAACTTAAAGATCCAGTTGCTCCTCCTCTTGGTGGCGCGGTAAGGAGTTAACATGGTACCTCCAATCACAAAGCGACCAAATGGTGGTCGTAGCGATGAAATCACAAGACTTCGCACCCTTGTTGACAATATTCCTGGAGCTTTATTTCAGCTTCAACTAAGTTCTGATGACCACCCCTTCTTTATCTTTGCTAGCAACCGCTTAGCTGATCTGTGTGGCCTGACACCAGAAAAGGCGGCGGAAGATGCAACTATTTTATTTGATACTATCCATCCCGAAGACCGTTTGCGGGTGGAGCATTCTCTTTTAAGCAGTGCGCAAACATTGCTTCCATGGCAGTTGACCTTCCGTATCACTCACCCTAATGGTCGAACTATTTGGATTGAAGGCAAGGCACTACCCCAAAGACACGCCGATGGTTCAGTGCTTTTTAACGGTTACTTCCATGAAGTGACGCAGCATAAAGAGATGGAGCGCCAACTACAGCAGCTCAACGATTTTCTTGACAGGCACATCAACGAGGAGCTTGCTCGCCGAATGCAGCTGCAGCGCGAAGAGGAGCGGAGTCACCAACTTCTTATCCAGCAGTCAAAGATGGCCGAAATGGGCAGCATGATTGTTGCTATTGCACACCAGTGGAAACAACCACTCAATATCATCGGTCTTTGGGCCCAAAACCTCAAGGGGGATTTCTATTTTGGAACCCTAACCAAGGAGTCGATCGAAGAGACAGTTGATAGAATTCTCGAACAAGTCAATTTTCTCTCCCAGACCATCGAAGATTTTCGCAACTTTTTCAAACCAAGCCGCGAAATGGTTCCCTTTAGTGCTCGCAAATGCGCGGACGATGTTTGCCGGCTGATGACAGCAGATCTTGATAGACACCATATCACCGTGGTTTTTACAGATGGCGATGATGGTCATGTCTTAGGCTATCCGAACGAATTCAAACATGTCTTACTTAACATTATCAATAATGCGAAAGATGCCTTCCTCGAACGGCATGTCCCCGAGCCTCATATCGATATCGATTTGCAGGTTACCTCAAAAACGATCACAATTACAATCAGTGACAATGCAGGCGGTATTGCCCAAGAGCTCCTTCCTGAGCGGTTATTTGAGCCATTCGTCTCGACAAAAGGTGACCAAGGAACTGGCATAGGCCTCTATATTGCTCGTCAGATTGTCGAAAAAATGGAAGGGAGTTTGACTGCCAGAAATCACGACAACGGGGCTCAATTTCTTATCACGCTACCACGCTATCAGAATTGATCTGCTACAATCACTCAGAGCTTTAAGCATAGAAGGAAAGTAGTAATGTATGATATCACAATTGAAGGGATCGAAGAGATAACTAAGTCGCATTACTTAAAACTTAAGCGTATTCACTACACACAACAGGGTATGACTAAAACTTGGGATATCGCTCAAGTTCATGATAGTGTTGCGATCCTTCTTTATCATCCTCGTAACGACTCCATCATCCTTGTCAAGCAGTTCCGCCCTGCAGTCTGGCTTCATAACCAAGATGGTTTTACTTACGAACTTTGCGCTGGTCTTATCGACAAAAATCTCCCTCCCGAACAGATTGCTCAAGAAGAAATTTGGGAGGAGTGTGGCTATGATGTTCCCCTCGTCTCTATCCACAAAATCACCTCATTTTACACCTCGGTTGGTTTTGCCAGATCGCGCCAAATCCTCTACTACGCTGAAGTGGACGACACGATGAAACGAGGCAGCGGAGGTGGTATCGATATTGAGGCAATCGAACTTGTGGAGCTTGCATCTCAAGATATAGACGACTTTATGTTTGATGAGACCAAAGCCAAAACGCCTGGTCTGCTCTTTGCCCTTGAATGGTTCAAAAAAAGGAGAGTGCAAAACTGAGATAATCATCAGGGAACTTGAGTTAGAATTTGAAAAATTAACCACCTAAGGCCTCCTCGATGATTGATGTCGCACAGCTCAAAGAACTTGCCTCTGACATGACACTCCTGTGTGTTGAGGATGAAGAAAGGATCCGTCTTGAGTTGGAACAGCTTCTCTCGAAATTCTTCTTTTCAGTCACAACGGCACGCAATGGCAAAGAGGCGCTCGAGCTTTAGATCATCACCATTATGACCTTGTGATTACCGATATGCAGATGCCTTGGATGGATAGCACAGAACAGAGTTGATTACTGAAATTCGAAAGCGCCATCCTGGGCAATTGATTTTGATAATCTCTGCCTACGATTTTAGTGATGCGCTCTACCCTGCTAACCCCCACGGCGCCAATGCCTATATCCCCAAACCAATTGATTATGAGACTCTCGTTACAAAACTCATCTCTCTTTGCCAAGAGGCAAAAGCAACTCTCCCAGCTACCAGAGCACACAAAAAGAGCGAAAGCACTCTTGAACAGCGCGTTGCACGCTCTGAAGCAGCAGTGGATGCGATCATTCGGCGCCTTGAGCAAAAGTCAAAACTATGTGGTGATATTGTCTGTTTTCTATGCTATAATTTTTCGGATAGGTAATGGCAAGCGAATAAAAGTATCTTGTGAAGGCTGCAAGGAGGATGTGCATGGGGCATGATTTCTCGTTTTATGATCAGGTTGTCGCCCCTGTGATTATAACCGACGCACAGTTGGATCTTCCGGGTCCGCGCATTATCTATGTCAATCCTGCCGCATGCGCCATGACAGGCTATACGCGCGAAGAGCTCATCGGCCAAACGCCGAGGATTTTTCAAGGAGAGTTAACCCATCGCCCAACCCTTGATGCCCTTAAAGAGACCCTACGGCGAGGAGAGCCATTTGTTGGTCAGATCGTCAACTACAACAAATCGCGCGAACCCTATCATGTCGAATGGACCATCTCACCCATTCGTAATGAAAACAACGAGATAACGGCTTTTATCTCGATCCAAAAAGATATCAGCTGGCGTATTCGCTATGAAGCACAGCAAGAGGAGCTCCTGATCCAACAGGGCAAGCTTGCCGCCATGTCTGAAATGATCGGGGAAGCGATTCATCAGTGGAGGCAGCCTATTAACGCTATCGGGCTCTGCTTCCAAAATATAGAAATGATGATTAAGGAAAACCCTATCGACATAGAGGGTCTCGAGACCGTGGTCGCTGCTGGTTTGCGTCAAGTTCAGCTCATGGATCGCACCCTCGAGCTTTTCAAATCAATAACCAAAATGGACAAAAACGATGGTCTGTTTGATCTGGGTGAGCTTGTCGGTGATGTTATTGAACTCTTTACACGATTCTTCTCTGTTCGTGGCATCACGCTAAAAACTGATCTTCCCTCTGGCATTATGATCTATGGCAACAAAGATAAAGTCCGACAAATTCTTTTGACACTTCTCTCTAACTCTGCCGATGCTTACACCGAACGAGATATACGAAGTGGAACGATCTTAGTAACGTTATCTCGCAATGAGGAGTATGCGTTCTTAGACTACCGCGACGATGCCGGGGGCATCCCCGAAGAGATTATCAGCAAGATCTTTGATTACCGCTTCACAACCAAAGGTGAAAAAGGAAGTGGTATCGGTCTTGCATTAGCGCGTCGCTTTGCACAGCAAATGAAGGGCGAGATCACGGTACGCAACGAAGAAAAGGGGGCCTGGTTTCGAACGATTTTTCCGTTTCATTCATAAAAAAAGAGTTTTTAAGAAGGCTTCACCAACGAAAGTCTCACCCAAAAACATGCCCCTTCCTCGGTATTAAAGACCCCGATACGCCCCCTTTGATACTTTTCGATAATCATTTTGGCCATATACAGTCCCAATCCAGTCCCAGAGGCTGCTTTGGTGGTAAGATAGGGCTCAAAAATACGATCCATATAAAGGTGTCAAATAAAAAATAAAAGGGGCCGGAGTCAATTCTACTCTCCTACTCTCTTTGCCACCAATCATCCACCTTTACTAACTACTAATATATAAAAGGGGTCGGAGTTATTATTTAAGATGCCTTAAGTCTATTGATTATCACTAAAGTGTGAAATAATCGACTCCGACCCCTTTTACAATTGAAACGCTCCTTGAAGCGCTTCAACGATCAAACATACAATAAAGCTATGCCATGAATAAAAATCCTCCTTAGTTAAGGGGGATTTTATAAAATGGCTCCTATGATATTCGTATCGTACCAAAAGAGGAATAAGAGTTGGCCGAAAAACTGTAGAAATTTTTTGGGACATTATATCATAGAGTGTTCCCCTAAAAACTCAGCTGCGGGCGTCACCCACACAACCAGCAATAGCGCCAATGCTACAAAAGAAACTATATATTCAGATGGCAACTTGATCAATGATGCCTCCTCTTTTACCTACCAGCTAATATAGGCCACCACTTGCTTATCTCAAAAAATAATCATACCCCGTTTGATCTTTTGATAAGCTTGCATCCACGCGAGGCTTAGAAGAGATAAAATGCACTAAAAGAGCGACCATCACAAGCTTCAATATGCTATAATCACCCCAAAAAAAGAGCATAAAGGTTTACCTATTCTTAAGGATGTTCTACTAGTTGCGGCAGCTGGAATTGTCGCTTATCTCTATTTTTCGATCCTCTCACTAAATCCCTCGCTCGTCGGGGAGGCAGGTGTGCAGACGGCTCGACTCAATCTTTGGCTCTTTGGTTATATAGCTTATCTCTATTTTATCCCTCTTTTCTTTCTTCTCTATCGCCTCCATCGCCGACCTGAATTTGACACTGGACGCGCCGTCAAATTTTTTGGGGCCTTACTAGGTTTTCTCTCCACTCTCTTAATCCAAGCCCTGATCGTTGATAATGAGCTCCGTGGTGCTTTTGGAGCAGCTATTGTTGAGACACTTGAGCCAATCATTGGTGTTGGTGGTATCGTCATCGTTGCGTTGGCTCTTGCTGGCATGTCGGTGGCAATGATTGTCGAACAAGAGCAGTGGCACGCACTACGACGATGGCTACAAGCCAAACAAGAAGAGCGTCGAGAGGCTAAAGCCCGAGCAAGAGAACAGAGCAAACAATTGGATGAAACACCGCCTCCGATCGACGATGATGAGCCAATCACCGCTGCTGGATTAACACCTGAAAGCGCCCAAGCCCTTGATAAGCTCACATCCCCTTCAATGGTACAGCTTGAAGAGGCGTGGCGCAAAACTGACGAGATTGGAGTGCTCAAAAACTCTTTGGCTGAACTTGAAGCTATCTCTCAAGAGGCGCGCAAACACAAAGAGCAGACACCGTCCCCATCCATCTCCAAATCTTCCAAAAAAACCTCCAAACATGAAAGTAGCACACCAAGCGCACAACAAGAACCAACACCCCCCTATGAGCTAAAGGTTGAAATTGTCACTGAACTTTCAGAAAACAAAGAGCTCTTAGCGCAGATCGAACAAGGACGCAGCGAAAAACCGAGTGATTTTAAGCTTCCCCCGCTTGAGTTTCTTAGTAAGCCCCCCAAAGTGCGCAAAAACGAGATCAATGAGGCCGAAATCGATGCCAAAATTGGTGAGCTTCTCGAAAAGCTGGGGCGCTTTAAGATCGAAGGTGATGTTGTGCGCACCTACACAGGCCCTGTGGTCACCACCTTTGAATTCAAGCCCGCCCCCCATGTGAAGGTCTCGCGCATTCTTGCCCTTGCTGATGATATTGCGATGGCACTCAAAGCTCCCACCGTGCGCATCCAAGCACCCATTCCTGGCAAGGATGTTGTAGGCATCGAAATTCCCAATACAACAACCGAAACAATCTATCTACGCGAGATTCTTGAGAGTGACCTTTTCAAAAACTCCGCCTCACCTTTAACAATGGCGTTAGGCAAAGACATCGTCGGTAACCCCTTTGTCACCGATCTTAAAAAGCTTCCTCATCTGCTGATCGCTGGAACAACGGGTAGCGGTAAGAGCGTTGGTGTCAATGCGATGATCCTCTCACTACTTTATCGCAACTCTCCAGATCAGCTAAAACTTTTGATGATCGATCCTAAGATGCTTGAATTTAGCATCTACAACGATATCCCCCACCTTCTTGTCCCAGTCATCACTAAGCCTAAGCAGGCGATCATCGCACTTGCAAATATGGTCAGAGAAATGGAGCGCCGCTATACGCTCATGACACAAACACGAACAAAAAATATCGATAACTACAATGAAAAAGCCAAAAAAGAGGGGTTTGCTCCTCTACCTTTTATCGTTGTTATTATTGATGAGCTTGCTGACTTGATGATGACAAGCGGCAAAGATGTTGAAATTAGTATCGCGCGCCTTGCGCAAATGGCAAGGGCTGCGGGTATTCATCTGATTGTTGCCACCCAGCGCCCCAGTGTCGATGTTGTTACGGGTCTGATTAAAGCCAACCTCCCTAGTCGCATTAGCTTTCGTGTTGGTCAAAAGATCGACTCAAAGGTGATCCTTGATCAGATGGGGGCCGAGAGTCTTCTTGGGCGGGGTGATATGCTCTTTACACCACCTGGTAGTGTGGGGCTTGTGCGTCTGCATGCCCCATGGAGCACTGAGGCAGAGATTGAGAAGATTGTTGAATTTATCAAGGCGCAACGACCCGCGGCCTATGATACCAGCTTCCTTGATGATGGAAGTAGTGCCGAAGGATTTTCAACTGGAGGTGCCCTCGAGGGAGAGCTTGATGAGCTTTATGAAGAGGCGAAACAGATTGTCTTAACTGAGAGAAAAACATCCATCAGCTACATCCAACGACGCCTGCAAATTGGTTACAACCGAGCGGCGCGCATCGTTGAGCAGCTTGAAGCCACGGGTGTTCTTAGTGAAGCCAATGCTAAAGGAATCAGGGAGGTTATAGATTGAAACTTTTAAACTACACAAAAAATGCACTTGTAACGGCGGCTCGCAAACTACCCAAAGAGATTGCCCAGGCGCGCGCACGCGTTGATGAGCTCGCATCCTTAAAAAAAGTCACTTTTGAAACAGTTGTTATCCCCTTTGCGATGATTCAAGAGAGGCTGGGTTGGACCTTTGGCCTCATTTCGCACCTTGATCATGTTAATAACTCTGAGCAAACCCATCGCTACTACATCAAGGCATTAGAGGCGATGACCAAATTTCAAAGTGAACTTTGGCAGGATAAACAACTCTATTCACAGTTTGTGCAACTAAGAAAGTCAGCAACGTTAACCCCCTTTGAAGCCCGTTGTGTTGACAAAATCATCAAAGAGTTTAAGCTCGGTGGTGTCAGCTTAAGAGGGGGTCTCAAAAAAAGGCTTCAAGCAATTCAATTGGAGCTTTCGCAGCTTGAGAGTAGCTTTAGCCAAAACCTCCTTGAGGCAACAAATAGTTATGAGATGATCGTTACCAATGAGGCCGATTTAGGGACGATGCCAGAAGCCGATCGTCTTGCGGCCTTGATCGAACAAGATGGTAAGCAGGCCTGGCGTTTTACCCTTCAAGCCCCAAGCTATCTTGCCTTCATGACCCATTCACCCAATAGAACCCTACGCGAACAACTCTATCGCGCCTACTCAACACGCGCTCCCAATAATGGCCCTATTATCGATCGCATCCTACAGCTACGCGCCGAACAGGCCAAGATCCTCGGCTTTAACTCTTTTGCCGATCTCTCTTTTGCAACCAAAGATGCTCCTTCACCTGAGCGTGTTATCACCTTTCTTCGAGAGCTTGCCCAAGCTGCACGCCCCTATGCCAAGCAAGAGCTTGATGAGCTACGCCAAATAGGGCAGCAAGAAGGAATTGATGAGATCGCAGCCTACGATGTAGCTTACTTATCCGAAAAACTCAAAAAAAAGAAATTGGACATCGATGAAGAGGCCTATCGTCCCTATTTTGAAAAAGAGCGTGTCATCGAGGGGCTTCTTGCCTTTGTTCAAGAGCTTTTTGGCATCCACTTCAAACCACTCAAAACACCCATCTGGCACCCTTCAGTCAAAGTCTTTGATCTACATGATCACAAAAATATCGTCGGTCGTCTCTATCTTGACTTAGAAAATCGCCCAACAAAGCGAAGCGGGGCATGGATGGATAGCTGGAGTAGCTACTGTGTCGATGAGCATGGTATGACACTCTACCCTGTTGTTCACATCGTCGCCAATTTTCCTCCGGCAACTGAAGGACGCCCATCACTGCTTAAACATAGCGATGTCGAAACGCTCTTTCATGAGATGGGTCACGCGCTACACCATCTGCTCTCACGCGTATTGGTTGCCAGCTTTTCTGGTGTTAATGGTGTTGCATGGGATACGGTTGAGTTTCCCAGTCAGTTTTTTGAGAATTTTGCTTTTGAGGCAGATGTTTTACGACGTTTTTCCTTCCATTACGAAAGTGGTGAAGCCCTTCCTGATGAGATGATTACACGCCTCAAGGCTGTGAAAAACTTTCAAGCAGGAGTTGGTATTCTTCGTCAAATCGAGTTTGCACTCTTTGATCTGATGCTCCATCAGCGCCTCTATCAACAAGATGAGGTACAAGAGCTTTTAGATCGCGTCCGTGATGAGATCTCCTTGCTGCCACCACCCTCCTATAACCGTTTTCAGCACAGCTTTTCTCATATCTTTGCTGGTGGCTATGCGGCAGGATATTATAGTTACAAATGGGCGGAGGTCATGAGCGCTGATCTTTTTATGGCGTTAGCCGACAATCCCTCGTTGGCACCATCAATCAAACGCCACCTTTTTGAAAAAGGTGGATCAGAAGATATGGGGGTGATCTTTAAAGCCATCCTTGGACGAGACCCGGATCCTCAGGCATTGATACGGTTCTATGGACTTAATGAAAAAATTTAGCATAAATTTCTAACCTTTCTCTTGCTTAAAAGATACTAAAATGGTATAATACGTTTTGAATTTCTCTTTAAGCAAGAGGAAAGGAACCATGGAGATGATCGATAATAGAGCTAAGTATAAGCTCAAAGATATGCTCTTCAAGCGCTACCAAAAGCTCGTCCTCTCCTTTGACCAGGTTCAAAAAGAGATCCTTGACAACCCTGCTCTTGTCAACTCGACCTCAATCGTGCCCAATACATGGTTGATTGATGATGTCGTCAGTTTTCTTTGTCATCCCTATGACAATTCAAAAAATAAGCAAGCCCCGGTTGGTAAGAGCAAAAAACAGCTTGTCATTGAACATTTCAACAAAGAGTTGGAGAGTCACTGGCGCGCGCGCAAGATTAGCTAAAGTCTAATGATGTTGCCTTCCAGCAATGTGCTGGGGGCCTTTTAGATAGCGAGGGAGATGGCGGATACGCGGTTGCGGCCAGATCGCTTAGAGTGATAGAGAGCGTCATCCGCGCGTTGAAGTAAACTTTTTTCATCGTCGCTCTCATGCCACATCGATACTCCGATACTAACCGTCACAGGGATAGTGATCCCCTCATACTCAAAAACATTCTTTTCGATCACTCGTCGTAATTTTTCCGCAATCTTTTCAGCCGCTTGCATACCATGACACCCTAAAATTGCTAAAAACTCCTCACCCCCATATCGACCCAACAGATCATCTTTGCGGATATTGGCACGAATCAGTGCGGCAACTTCCTTGAGAATCTTATCTCCAGCCAGATGGCCATAGACATCATTAATTGTTTTAAAGTGGTCAATATCGATCATCAGCGCACACGGCTTATGTTTTCCAATCTTAGCTAGCTCGATCTCACGATGAAGAAATTCAAGAATGGTTGCCCGGTTATATGCTTGCGTCAAGCCGTCAATCTTCGACTTTTCTTCAAAATAAAGCCGCTCACTCTCAATATCTGTCACATCATTCAAGACAACAAGCCAATGATGACGCATCTGCCCCAACGCTGTGACTTTAATTGAAAAGATACGGTTTTCGCCACTTTGAGGATGGATGAGAATCGTTTTAAAGAGGGTTTCAGGATTGTTGATGATCAAGGATAGCCAGCTTTTACTTGTTAGAATCTCGATAAATCCCTTTTTCTTTAAAGCGATCGAACCATTTTTTGTACCAATGATCTTACAGGTAGAACTCTGAAAAAAAGATAGAAATGCCTTGTTGGCGTCAATTACCTCAACCCCATCACTCGTAATAAAGATCAGATTATCGAGCGAATCAAGAATTGTTTTGACATAAGCGTGCTGATCCTTGAGTTCATCTTTAAGTCTTTTTTGGACAGTCATATCTCGGGAGATGCCCATGAGCCCAAAAATCTTCCCCTGGGCATCGCGTAATGGAGATTTGGTCGTATGTTGATAGACCTCACGCCCATCAGGATATCGTACCCATTTTTCATGATGCTTCGTTAAACCGGCTTCAATCACCTCTTTGTCGGTAGCACGGAATTTATCAGCATATTTTTTCGGAAATAGCTGATAATCGGTGCGGCCGATGATCTTCTCTTTTGCTATCCCGACAAATTCGCTAAAAGCGTCGTTACAACCGATATAACGATACTTCAGATCTTTATAAAAAATCGGATCGGTGGTGGCGTTGATGACATTCTGTAATAAATCACCCTCATAGGATGCACGCATCCCCTCTCCTTTACCGAAGATCACCTCCACTTTACCAAAGAAAATCTTTAAATTTCCTTACATGATAATAGATTTAATGCAACAATCTAACTTTTCTCAATACTCAATAATCTTCCACGGCAAGCCATGTTCATTCAGCGCCTCCATAAAAGGATCAGGATCAAACTGCTCCATATTCCAAACACCTGCTCTCTTCCATTTTCTCTGGATCATCATCATTGCGCCTATCATCGCTGGCACACCTGTGGTATAACTGACAGCTTGAGCAAAGACCTCGGCATAACATGCCTCATGATCACAGACATTGTAGATATAGATCGTCTTCTCTTTGCCATCTTTTACACCTGTAATGTAGCAGCCGATATTTGTTTTACCCTTTGTGCGAGGACCGAGGCTTGCAGGATCGGGCAGAAGAGTCTTTAGAAACTCGATAGGAACAATCTTCATCCCCTTATGCTCCACAGGATGGATACCCAACATACCAACATTTTGGAGGCAGCGCATATGCATAAGGTAGTTTTGACTAAAGGTCATAAAAAAGCGAATGCGTTTAAGGCCTTTGATATTTTTAACGAGGCTTTCAAGTTCTTCATGATAAATCAGATAGCTATCTTTAGGGCCAATCTCAGGGTAGTCCCACACTTGCATGATCTGCATCGGCTCTGTCTCGATCCACTCACCATTTTCCCAGTAGCGCCCTTTAGCTGAAACTTCACGAAGGTTGATCTCGGGATTGAAATTTGTCGCAAATGGATAGCCGTGATCACCCGCGTTACAGTCAAGAATATCGATCGTGTGGATCTCGTCAAAATAGTGTTTTTGCGCATAGGCACAAAAAACATTGGTCACACCCGGATCAAAACCGCTTCCAAGCAACGCCATACGCCCAGCAGCTCGATAGCGCTCATCAAATGCCCACTGCTCTTTGTACTCAAATTTCGCTGTATCGGGATGCTCATAGTTTGCCGTATCAAGATAATCAGCACCCCCCTCAAGACAAGCTTGCATGATGGCCAAATCTTGATAGGGAAGCGCCACATTAATGACAACAGAAGGAGCATATTTTTTAATGAGCGCCACCGTTTCAGCGACATTATCAGCATCGACCTGATCGATCTCGATCTTATATCCTTTTGATTCAACCTCTTTTTGGATCTTTTCACATTTTGACAGTGTTCGGCTAGCCAAGATCACGCGACTAAAAACTTGTGGATTTTTCGCACACTTGTGTGCCACGACGCCACCAACACCACCAGCACCGATAATCAAAACTGTACTCATGACCACTTCTCCTAACAAAGTAATAAAACAATCCATCATCCTGCCATATCATCATGACAGAACTATTTCAGTAACACCATTATAGCACACCCCGACTTTGACTCCCAACAGCCATGCCACAGGCAAACATAGGAGACTTTAAGCAAACCACTGCTATAATTCCGCCCTGCGTCGGGATGTAGCGCAGTCTGGTTAGCGCACTACTCTGGGGGGGTAGGGGCCGCTGGTTCGAATCCAGTCATCCCGACCATCGTGTGTCAAAATCTTCATCAATACCACTCATTTGAATGACAACTGATTGAATCATTAAAAGTCACAATCCACTACAAGCATACGACACATTAACCCCTTATCTGTAGCACCACAAGCCCACGCCAGAGAGTTGCCATCCCCTATCATTCTATGCCAAACTAAAACCAAAAGGGGTCGGAGTGATTATTTGAGATGACTTAAGTCTGTCAACCGCATGTAAGATACCCAATAATTATATCCGACCCCTTTTCGATTATAAGGAGATTAATACCGCCTTTTCGCACCCCCAAATCCAAATTAAGGCACACAATATGCTGACTGATTCGCAAACACCACAAAGGCTAAAGAATGTCAGCAGTATCTATACAGAGTATCGATCATTTGGGATTGGTTGCTGGTATGATTAATGAGCTTGGAATCTGCAAGGTGAT
>JAINCO010000045.1:0-12098 GCA_036574095.1 Campylobacterales bacterium
AACGATACCAAACCATCAAGGAGGCAAGAGAGGGAATCAAAGCCTATATCGAATTTTACAATACTAAACGGCTTCATTCATCACTGGGATATGATACACCCCAGAATGCCTATAAAAACCAGATGAATCAGGCAGCATAGTGGTGGGAATAAGAAGAGGTCAAAAAAATCGTCTTAAAAAGTGCGGACATTATAATTCAAGGTGGCAGTGGCTTTTGGGTCTATGTCAAATAAGAGGGCAGGCGAGCTGCCCCCTAATTCTAAAAAGGGGTCGGAACTAATTTTAAAAGTAGCTGAGATGAATCTCAAGGTCCTACTCTTCCTTAATCAATTTTTTGTTACTATATAAGCAAAAATTGATAAGGTGCCTTCTTGAAACTTGCAGTATTTGATTTTGATTCAACATTAGTGGATGGCGAGACCATCGATATTCTCGCGCAGGCGCATGGTGTGGGTGAAGAGGTGGCGATGATTACCCACAAGGCGATGAGTGGGGAGCTCGATTTTTTTGAGTCCTTGACGCAGCGGGTGGCGCTTTTAAAGGGTTTGTCGTATGAGCGAATGGTTGAAATCTGCCACAATCTTCCTTGGGTTAGCGGAGCAGCTGAGACGATTAGTGAGTTGAAAAAACGAGGAATGAAGGTGGTCGTTTTTTCGGGGGGGTTTCGTGACGCAACAGCGCATGGGCGGCGTGTGCTGGGGTATGATATGGACTTTTCAAATACCCTCCATGCCAAAGATGGCATCTTGACGGGGCTTGTTGGTGGTGAGATGATGTTTGATCACTCCAAAGGGGTGATGCTTCAAAAGATTCAGACACTTTTGGGAATTACGCCTGAGGAGACGATGGCGGTTGGCGATGGGGCGAATGATCGCTCGATGTTTGCCCATGCGTCGGTTCGTGTCGCTTTTTGTGCTAAGCCAGCACTTCAAAAGGAGGCGAATGTCATCATCAATGAGCGTGATTTGCGCCATATTCTAACGATTAAGGAGCTCGGGTATGGTTCGTGAAGATATTGCCTTTTCTATCTGGGCCGATTTTATCGAGCGCGATTTTTTAGAAACGGGGTTTCAAGAGCTGATTCAAGCTGGAGTTGTTAATGGTGCAACAAGTAATCCCGCTATTTTTAAGCAGGCATTTACGACCTCCAAAGCCTATCAAACACAACGCGCCGAGATGGCCGGGTTTAAACCTAAGGAGATCTATGAGGCATTGGCTATCCGCGATATCCAGCGTGCTTGCGATCTGTTGTTACCATTGTATCAAGCGCACGATGAAGGGTTTGTGAGTCTTGAGGTCGATCCTGAGCTGTGTGATAACACAATTGGCACAATTACGGAGGCGATACGCCTTTGGCATACAATCGCACGCCCCAATGCCATGATCAAAATACCCGCGACCAATGCTGGTTTTGAGGCAATGAAGATCTTGGCGCAAGAAGGGATTAATGTCAATGCGACGCTTGTTTTTTCACCAGAACAGGCCAAGCGCGTCATGGAGGCCTTTAGTTATGGGGCAGGCAATTTTCGCGGGGTTGTTTCGGTTTTTGTTAGCCGTTTTGATCGCAAGGTTGATGCGAAACTTCCTGAAAGCCTGCGCGCGAAACTTGGGATCATCAATGCTGCCAAGATCTATAATTTGATTGAGACCTATGATAACTTACGCGTGAAATGTCTCTTTGCCTCAACCGGTGTTAAAGGGGGAGGGCTGCCTGAGAGCTATTACATCGATGAGCTTGTTGCGCCACTTTCGATTAACACAGCTCCTGTCGAGACGATTGAGGCGTGGTGCAAAAATGGTAGCAAAGAGGCGAAGTTACCTCTTGAAAATGAGGTCATCGAGAGCTATTTTGCGGCTATTGCTCCTTATGTTGAGATCGAAGCACTATATGTGCAGTTACTGGAAGAGGGGCTGTCGGCCTTTAAGGTCGCTTTTGCAGAACTGATCGATCACTTAAAATAAAAGGGGTAGATATGGCTTCCTTTGAAAATTACGCGCAATACGATAAGTACATCGATCAGCTTCGCGGCTATCTGAAGAAACTCATAGAACAGGGAGGTAGCGATCTTCACCTTAAAACTGGGAGCGTGCCAGCGATGCGCAAGCAAGGTGAGATCATCCGGCTTGATGCGCCACCTCTAACGCGTGAGGAGATGATGGGGTTGGCCAGAGGATTGTTGCGTGGGCGGTTTGATGAGTTCGTCCAGAACAAAGAGATCGATCTTACCTTCAGGCTTTCGGATGAGTATCGGTTCCGCGTTAATATCTTTTTCCAAAAAGATGGTGTCTCGGCTGTTCTTCGTATAATTCCTGTTAAGATTCTCACGCTCGAGCAGCTTGGGCTTCCGCCGGCAGTTGAGAAGTTTGTCGATATTGAGCGTGGACTTGTGCTGGTAACAGGTGTGACAGGAAGTGGTAAATCGACGACATTGGCTGCTATTATCGATGCCATCAATAGCCGACACAGAAAACATATCATCACCATCGAAGATCCAATCGAGTTTATCCATCCTGACAAACAATGTTTGGTCAACCAGCGCACTATTGGCGAAGATACCCGTAGTTTTGCCAATGCGCTTCGTGCAGCGTTACGCGAAGATCCTGATGTTATTCTCATTGGCGAGATGCGCGATTTAGAGACAGTTGAAATTGCGCTTCATGCTGCAGAAACAGGCCATCTCGTTCTTTCAACGCTTCATACGATGGATGCCAAAGAGACAATCAACCGTATTATTGGCATGTTCACCGTTGAGGAGCAAAATCGCATCCGTTTAGCGCTTGCCTCGGTCATTCAAGGAATTATCTCACAGCGCCTGATTAAAACGATTGATGGTAAACGTACTGCGGCTGTTGAAATTTTGATGAAGACCCCCCACATTGTGGAACTCATTCGTACAAATCGGGATCATGAGATCCGCGATGCCTTAGAGGAGGGGCGCCAAATTTATGGCACCCAGACCTTTGATCAGTCGCTTCTTGATCACTTCTTTGCTGGTCGTATTAGTCGCGAAGAGGCACTTAGAAATGCGACAAGCCCCGATGATTTAGCCTTAAAGATGAAAGGGATTGGCGGAGCGAGCTCGACCCAGGAGAGCCTGAGAGGTCAGGGCGGTAGTCGGCCTATTCCTGGACTTAAGCCAATTGAAGAAGGGGATCATACATCGGCTAATCTTGTCGACCCAAATGGTGATATCAGTTCAGATGGTATCATCCCGCTTCAGCTGAAATTTTAGAAATTTAAGATAAGATACGCCCTCTAATTTTTGAATTTAAGGATTGATTATGCTTCAAGGCATCGCACGAGAGAGTATCGGCAAAAAGGCGGCCAGAGAGCTGCGCCGAGATGGATATCTGCTTGCCAACATTTACGGGAAGGGCGTAGCTAATGTTTTGTGCGCTTTTAAACGCAATGAATTTATCAAATTCATGCGCAACAAAGAGACGCTCAAATTCCCTGTATCTGTGGCTGGAAATGTCTATGAGGTTGTCGTTCAGGATTATCAAAAAGACCCTGTCACTAATGAGTTAATTCATGTTGATCTCATCCTTTGTCAAAAGGGTGTTGTGACCAATTTTCAGGTTCCTGTTCGTCCTGTGGGCACGCCAATCGGTCTTAAAAACAAAGGGGTCTTGCTTCAAAGCCGCAAGCGTCTGAAAGTTCGCTGCGCTGGAGAGAACTTGCCCAATGAATTTGTGGTCGATGTTTCGGGGTTGGATGTTGGTGATACGATTTTAGTTCGTGATATCCAGGCTCCTGTGGGTGTAGAGATTCGCATCGATGGCCGCGTTCCTGTTTTGGGCGTCATTAAGGCAAAATAAGGACGATGTGGTTGATCGTAGGGCTGGGTAATCCTGGCAATGCCTACCGATCGACACGTCACAATATCGGTTTTATGGCGGTCGATCATCTCATCGACCGGCTACATCCTATTTCTATCTCCAAAAGCACCTTTCATGGTGAGTGCTACAAAATAAACGACTTACTGCTTCTTAAACCATCAACTTTTATGAACCGATCGGGCGAAAGTGTCCACGCTGTAGCCAACTACTATAAGATTGATCTTGATCGCATGATTGTCATTCATGATGATATTGACTTAGGCTTCGGTGCGCTGCGCTTTAAGCGAGGGGGTGGTCACGGGGGGCATAATGGTTTGCGCTCGATTGATCAGCATTGTGGCGCTGGTTATTTGAGAGTTCGTGTTGGTATAGGAAAGCCTGCAACCAAAGATGAGGTGGCTAATTATGTTCTCGCTCCTTTTAGCCCACAAGAGCAACATTATTTAGATGATTTGGTAGCCGTAGCCGCCCAGGGGGCGATGGAGCTAACAACAAAGCCGCTTGAGTATGTAAGCGGGACAATGACCCGTAAACCTATCGATGTGGTTTAGTTATCTTTTTCGTCGCTATCTTTTAGCAACTTTGGTGATTCTTGTCGGGCTGACTCTATTTTATGTGGGTATCGACCTACTTATCAATCTTCGCAAACTTCCCCAATCAGCTAACCTTGTTCTTCTTTATATCGCCTGGATGAGTGTTGTCGCATCTAAGGTGACAGTTCCTTTGTCGTTTGTCTTTGGTGCACTTCTTTTGCTCTTCTCGCTTACTAAAAATAGCGAACTAATTGCCCTTCAATCTTTGGGATTCTCTCGTCGTCGCCTAATCTGGCCTTTTGCAACATTTGCACTTATTGGTGCTACTGGGTTAATTTTGATTAATGCCTCCCCTTTAGGATATGCTTCACAAAGAGCCAAGATGATGATCGGAGAAGGGGGTGATGCCAAAACAAACGATCTGCTTTTTAGATACAATCATAACTACCTCTATGTTGGTACCCTGATCCCTTTTGAAAAAAAAGCGACAAATGTTCGTATCTTCGAGATCAAAGAAGGGCGGCTCTTTCGGATCCTGAAAGCCCAGGAGGCACAATACGATCCCTTGCGAGAGCGTTGGATTCTTCGTGATGTTGAAGGGATCGATGTTCGGCCAGAGGGTAGTGGAATTAATCATATTAAACTCCCAGAGTTAGCGACTCTTGACGGATTTCGCCCGAGGCTACTTGATACAATCAGTGATCCAACGGCTGAGTTTAATCTCGCTGATGCGTTTCATGCATTGATGGTGTTGCGCGGACAACAGCTAAATGATGATCCTGTGCGTGCGGTGATTTACCGCCATTTGATCATGCCAATGCTTTCGGTGTTGCTTGTTGTTGTGATGGTGGCGCGATTTCCTCTCTCGACGCGTTTTGTGAATATCACTATCTACACAGCTGGGGCTGTGTTGGTGACGCTACTGTTATGGGGAGTTTTTATGATACTTGCTGGATTGGCGCGTAGTGGTGCAGCAGCACCTGAACTGCTTTTGCTTCTTCCTTTTATTTTTGCTGTGGCGTTGACAGTTAGGGTTTATCGGCGTTTATAATCGCTTTCTATGGTTCCTTCTGCTACAATCAACGAAAAAACAATTAAGAGTGATAATGGATTTTGCGAAGCTTGCCCAGGAGTATGGAACTCCACTTTATGTTTATGATTTTGATCACTTTAGTGCTCAGTATCAGGCTCTAAAAAATGGCTTTAAAGGGCGAAAATCGCTTATTGCTTATGCGATCAAAGCCAATTCCAACCTCTCTGTTGTGCGTCACTTCGCTAAACTTGGCGCGGGTGCTGATTGTGTGAGTATCGGCGAGGTGCGCCGTGCTCTTAAAGTTGGTGTGGATCGCTATAAAATTATCTTCTCAGGTGTTGGTAAACGCGATGATGAGATTGCTGAGGCACTCAAAGCCCAGATTCTCTTTCTTAACCTTGAGAGTGAAGCCGAGATGCATCGTGTGGAGGCGATTGCCCAAGAGTTGGGGCTGAAAGCACGCATCAGTATCCGTGTTAATCCCAACATCGATCCTCAGACACACCCCTATATCTCGACAGGTCTTTCTCAAAATAAGTTTGGCATCGATATCGAACTGGCCAAAGAGCTTTATCTTTATGCCCATCAGAGTGCTTGGCTTGAGCCGGTTGGGATCCATTTTCATATCGGAAGCCAGCTGACGAAGTTAGAGCCAATTGCCGAAGCGGCGGCTAAGGTTGCCGATCTTGCCCGTGCGTTGGTGGCTGCAAAGATTGAGCTTAAATTTTTTGATGTGGGCGGTGGTCTGGGGATTAAATATAAAGATGAGAAGCTCATCGAGCCCTACGACTATGCACAGGCGATCTTAGCAGCCCTAAAAGGACTCGATTTGACGATTGTCTGTGAACCTGGTCGTTTTTTGGTTGGGAATGGTGGTTATTTTGTCACGAAAGTTCTATATGAAAAAGAGAACAAAGGTAAAAAGTTTGTCATTGTCGATGGTGCGATGAATGATCTGATTCGACCAACACTCTATGAGGCCTACCATGACCTTGAACTTGTTGGACGAGAGGGTAAAGAGCGAGTTGTCGATATTGTGGGGCCAGTATGTGAGAGTGGTGATTTTTTTGCCAAACATGTCCATCTGCCGGAAGCCAAGCATGATGATTTGCTGGTGATTAAAAGTGCGGGAGCTTATGGGTTTGTAATGAGTAGCAACTACAACACTCGAGGTCGTGCGGCTGAAGTTGCTATGGAAGGGGGCAGGGCGCGCCTGATTAGACGGCGTGAGAGCTTTGAGGATCTGATTGCTCTTGAGGAGGAGTATCTACAGTGATGTGGCTTGTTGATGTTCAGGGAACTTTGATTGATGATCTACATAGGCAGCCACTTCCTGGCGCAATTGACTTCATCTTAGATCTTAAGAAGCGAGGCGAACCATTTCTTCTGATTACGAATAACACAAAATATCCCCCCCAAGAGTTTCTTCGCTATCTCCAAGAGATCGGGTTTGCGATCGAGGCTCATGAGTATCTTGATGCTCTGATGAATCTGCAGGCGCATCTACCCGAAAAGAGGATATTTGCAATTGGCAACGAGGGGTTTTTGCACACCCTAGAAAAGATGGGATACGAGCTTACGAACGATAAACCAGAGGCAGTTGTCGTGGGGATTAAAGAGAAGCTAACCTATGATGATCTTGCCGATGCGACTGAGCATCTTTTGGCAGGAGCGCGCTTAGTTGGAATGCATGAAACATCTCTTTATGCTAAGCATGGTCGGCGTTATCCAGGGTTAGGTGCGATCTTAAGAGCCTTAGAGTATGCCACAGGCCAAAAGGCAGTCATTGTTGGTAAACCTAGCCCCTCTTTTTATCAGTTGGCTCTAGAGCGCCTGGGGGCAGAGCCTCGTGAGGTAACAATCATTAGTGACGATCCTAAGGGGGATTTGGTTGGAGCAAAAAAACTTGGGATGCGAACCTTTTTTGTTCTTTCGGGTAAATATCAACGAACTGATGAGATCATTCCCTTGCTTTCCCCCTCAGATCGACCTGATGAGATCTACCAGTCAGTTGCACAGATCAAAGGAGAGGGGTAATGCTCGAAGAGATCCGGCGCGAGATTGATCGTGTTGATGATAAGATTTTAGAGCTTTTAGAGAAGCGTATGGAGCTTGTTAAAAAGGTGGGCCATCTAAAAAATAGTACAGGCAGTGCAATCTATCGCCCTGAGCGTGAGCGTTCTATTTTGGAGCGACTGAGCGCAAAGCCCCTAAAACATCTTACCCCTTCAGCGATTGAGGCTATTTTTCTTGAGATTTTTGCAGTTGCCAGGAATATCGAGCGTCCCGAAAAGGTTGCCTATCTTGGTCCAGAAGGGAGCTATACCCATCAAGCCGCTGAGAGTCGGTTTGGTGGTATCAGTGATTATTTGGCTGTTCACTCCATTCAGGCTGTTTTTGCTGCTGTTGAGAGTGGGCGCGCGAAATTTGGGGTGGTGCCGATAGAAAACAATACCGAAGGGGTTGTTGGTGAGACATTTGACCTGCTTGCCAAAAGTCCTCTTAAGATCGTCGCTGAGGTGATCATGCCCATTCATCATGCGTTGGCGACGCGATGTGAAAAGGTAAGCGAGATCAAAAAAATCTACTCCAAAGATATCGCCTTTGGTCAATGCCGTACTTTTTTATCTGATTATGAACTTGAGGGGGCTGAGCTGATTCCTGTTGAATCAACCGCAAAAGCAGCACGCTTGGCGGCCGCCGAAGAGGGGGCTGCGGCAATTTGTGGGGCGATTGCAGCAAAACTGAATAATCTGCCGATTCTTTTTGAGAATATTGAAGATCAGGCGGGGAATTCAACCCGTTTTGTTATTCTTTCTGATTTTAAAAATAGTCCCAGTGGTCGTGATAAGAGCTCGATCTTTGTTCGGCTAAAGAATGCTCATAAGCCAGGAGCCCTCTTTAGTTTTTTGAAAGATTTTAATGATGCTGGAATCAACCTGACAAAAATCGAGTCGCGTCCAGCACGCGAAAGTGGGTTTGGGTACTACTTTTTTATCGATTTTGAAGGGCACATTGATGATGATCGCGTCGCCGCTGTGGTAGAGCGCCATCGTGATGAGTTGGTGTGGCTGGGAAGTTATGTATCGATGATGCAAGAGGAGAGGCAAGGATGAAGTTTAATCCGCTATTAGAGGGGATCACAATCTACGAAGCGGGAAAGCCAATAGAGCTTGTTGTGAGAGAGTATGGCATAGCGGCTAATGATGTTGTCAAGCTTGCCAGTAACGAAAATCCTTTTGGGACAAGTCAAGCTGTTGTTGATGCAATCAAAGATGTCGCCCATCTTATGTATCGCTATCCTGATGATTCGTCGTATGAGCTTAAAGAGAAGCTTGCGCATCATTATGGTGTTGAGAGTCGTAATATCATCATCGGAAGTGGTAGTGATCAGGTGATTGAATTTTGTGTGCGTGCTAAAGTTAGCAAGGGTGATAAGGTCTTGATGGCCGGAACGACCTTTGCGATGTATGAGATCTATAGCCACCATGTTGGCGCGACGGTTCTTCGTACAACAAGTCGCGAGCACAATCTTGATGAATTTCGAGCAATTTACCAAGAGAACCCCGATATCGCCATCATTTTTCTCTGCCTACCCAATAACCCCTTAGGTGAGTGTTTGGGGCGTGATAAGGTTTATAATTTTTTGGCTGAAATCTCCCCCGAGACCCTTGTTGTTGTTGATGGGGCCTATCAAGAGTATGCGGCCTATAAGGACCCATCCAAGAAGATTGAGCCAGCCGATCTTATTGCGCGTTTTCCTAATGCTATCTATCTGGGTACCTTTTCAAAAGCTTATGGACTCGGCGGGATGCGCGTTGGGTATGGTATTGCAACGCGCGAGGTGATTGAGCCTCTTTATAAACTTCGTCCTCCTTTTAATATTACGACCTTATCCTTAAGGGCGGCGATTGTGGCTTTGGATGATCAGGAGTTTGTGGCGATGAGTGTTGCCCATAACTTTCGTGAGATGAGTCGCTATGAGGCCTTCGCGCATGCACATGGTTGGAGGACGATTGAGAGTTATACGAACTTTATTACAATGCTCATCGATGGGCGTAGTTCCAAAAAGTTGGCTGAGGCTTTGATGAAACGAGGTGTGATTGTTCGTGATCTGACAAGTTATGGACTCAATGCCTTGCGTATTACGATTGGAACAAGCGAACAAAATGACCGCTTTTTTGAGGTCATGAATGAATTAGTCAAATAGGCGAACCATGGACCTTCAAGCGATGTTCTCTCAGATCTTGGAACTGACCAAGAGGCTGACAAAACAGCAGAAGATTATTATCATTTCAAGCATCGTTGCTGTCATCGCGTTGATTGCATTATTGGTTGTTCTTAATATCTCGAGTGGAAAAAAGGGGGACGATGGTTATCGTGTTCTTTTTGATAACCTCTCTCCGCAAGATGCTGCACTGGTTGTTCAGCAGCTTGAAAAAGATAAAATCGACTATCGACTCCCGCGCGAAGGTGTTATTGAAGTTCCTGAGGCTGTTGTTGAAAAGGAGCGATTGGCTGTTGCGAGTTTAGGGATTCCCAAGGAGTCCAAGGTTGGGTTTGAGCTTTTTGATAAGCAGGAGTTTGGGGCAACTGACTTTGATAAAAATGTCAAGTATCTACGCGCGTTAGAAGGGGAGTTAGCGCGTACCATCAAAAGTCTTTCAGTTATTGAAGATGCAACAGTTCATATTGCGCTACCTAAAGAGTCGGTCTTTGTCAGCCAAGAGACGCCACCTACTGCCTCGATTGTAGTGAAGATGAAGCCCAATATGGTCTTAATGCCCAAACAAGTGGTAGGTATTAAAAATCTTGTTGCCGCCGCTGTGCCAAAGCTTACAAGCGAGAATGTCAAAATTGTTAATGAAAATGGCGAGCCGCTGGGGGATGATGATGAGACGATTGCAGCAGGTGAGTTGGCTAAACAACAACTAAAATATAAAAAAGAGTATGAAAAAGCCTATGAAGAGAAGATTGTTAAAGTCTTGGCACCGATTGTGGGCGGCGAAGATCGCGTGGTTGCCCGTGTAACGATTGATTTTGATTTTTCTCAAAAAACCGCCCAATCTGAGACCTTTGATCCTAACTCTGTTGTGAGAAGTGAACAGACACTCGAAGAAAAACGAGAAGGGCCAGTACAGCAGCAAGTGGGTGGGGTTCCTGGTGCTGTGAGCAATATCGGTCCTGTTCAGGGAATTGAGGGGAATACAGCTGGTGAGAAGTATAGTAAAAATCAGACAACGACCAATTATGAAATCTCTAAAACTATTTCAAATGTTAAAAGTGAATTTGCTACAATCAAACGGGTAACGGCAGCAGTTGTTGTTGATGGTAAGTATGAGTTTAAAAAAGAGGCTGATGGTACTCCTACAGAGGAGGTTGAATATAAGCCACTTGAGCGAACAGAGCTTGAACAAATTACTGCCCTTGTTCGTCAGTCCATCGGCTTTTCACAGCAGCGTGGCGATGAGGTTTCGGTAAGCAATTTTCGATTCCAAGCAGCCTTGGGTGAGGGGGTTAAGCCGACGGGGATAGCTCTTTTTACAGCCAAGGCACAATCTGTTTTAGGGCCTGTGCTTCCTTATGTGAAGTATCTGATTGCCGCAGTTTTGCTCTTTATCTTCTATAAGAAGGTGATCGAGCCATTACCCAGTAAGATCGCCGAGATTCCTATTGAAGAAGAGACGATACGCCCGCGAGAAATTATCTTTGATGAGGATGAGTTGGGTGAAGATGAGAATGCCAAACTTAAAGAGATGAAGAAAAAACTTGAAGAGCAATTGGGTATTACTTCAGGAACGAGTGAAGAGTCGATAAAGTATGAGGTGTTGCTTGAGAAGGTGCGCAATATCCTCGAAGAGCGGACTGATGAGATGGCTCACCTGATGATGACGCTGATTCGTGATGAAATTGAAAGCCAGGGCAATAAACCCAAGGAGTCCTAATGGCCTTAACACCCCAACAGCAGGCAATGTATGACGATCTCTCGATGGCCGAGAAGATTGCTATTCTTTTATTACAGATGGGTGAAGATATCACAGCCCATATCTTCTCGTTTATGGATACAGAGTCAATTACAGAAATCTCCAAACATCTTGCCCTCTATACAACGGTTGATCGGCAGATCGCTGCTGCGGTTTTAGAAGAGTTTTATACAATTCTTCAGACCAATACCTATATTGCAACTGGTGGTCTTGAGTATGCCAAGGAGATTCTTTATAAAGCACTTGGTCCTGAAGAAGCAAAAAAGATTCTTGATAAGCTAACGAAGAGTATGCAGACAGGGCAAAATTTTGCCTATCTCTCAAAAATCAAACCCCAGCAACTCTCAGAGTTTATCATCAATGAGCATCCTCAGACGATTGCTCTTATCTTGGCCCATATGGATGCCAGTGCCGCAGCTGAGACTCTTAGCCGCTTCCCTGATGATCTGCGTGCTGAAGTGGCGATGCGTATGGCGAACCTTGGTGATATTTCCCCATCAATCATCAAGAAAGTTTCAACAATCCTTGAAAACAAGCTTGAGTCGCTCACGACCTATAAAGTTGAGGTTGGTGGCCCAAGGGCCGTTGCTGATATCTTTAACCGACTTGGCCAGAAGGCAGCACAAGCAACCCTTGCCTATATCGAGCAAGTTGATGAGCAGTTAGCAACGTCAATTAAAGATATGATGTTTACGTTTGAGGATATTG
>JAINCO010000046.1:0-3060 GCA_036574095.1 Campylobacterales bacterium
ATGCGCGCTGAAGGATCGATGATCGCCTCACCCTCTTCGATGGGAGGTGGCGCAAACAAGGCCGAGGCTCGGGCGAGCATCAAATAAGGCTCTTCAGTAACAAGCGCAATAGCTCCCTTGGGCAAAAGCCCAACATATGCTGGAGCGATCAACACAGCACCAGCGCGACTGGTTGCAAGCTCTTTGGCATATTTGGGATTTTCGAAAAATGAGAGGTGATTAGGTGTCGCATCGGCAAGGGAAGCCAAACCGACAATCTCACGCTCCTCGTTTGGAGGTGTTAAACCGAGTTTTGAGGCAATCTCTGTTAGCTTCACCTACTTCTCCACAGCAACGATACCGCTTTTGACAATTTCGCTGGGATGATATTTGCGCACCGCCTTTAAAAAATCCTCAATGCGTGAAGGACGATCAGCGACCATCGCAATGATATAATCATCACCCACATTCACAATCCTACCATTGTAGGCGCGCGCAAGCACATCGATCTCGGCCAGATTTTCGGAGAGGGGGATGCGCACAATTGCCATCTCCTTTTCAATCATCTCATCATGCTCAATGACCCTAAGAACCGATACAAGACGATTAAGTTGCTTAACGATTTGCTCAAGAACGCGCTTACTACCAAATGTCTCAATCGTAATGCGTGATAGATTACTTCCTGGAATAGGAGCTACAGTGAGGGTTTCGATATTGTAGCCTCGTCCTGCAAAAAGACCGGCAATGCGCGCGAGGACGCCATGTTCATTGACCACCTCAACCGAGATGATTTTGCGTTGTATGGTCATCCTTACTCCTTATACTCAAGCATCATGTTATAGATCGCTGCCCCTGAGGGAACCATAGGCAGAACATTTTCAAAACGATCAACCACAACCTCAACAATGGCTGGCTTACCGCATGCCACAGCTGCCTTAATAGCTGCATCAAACTCTTCTTTTGTTTGAACGCGATAACCAGCGCCACCAAAGGCTTCGGCCAACTTAACAAAATCGGGCTGCATTGACAGATCGGTTTGAGAATAGCGCTTCTCATAGAAAAATGTCTGCCACTGACGAACCATCCCCAAAAAGTTGTTATTCAAAACCACATTGATCACAGGAAGATTGCTTTCGACAGCTGTCATGAGCTCTTGAATATTCATCAAGATCGAACCATCGCCGCTAATGTTGACAACAATCATCTCAGGACGCGCACGCTTCACACCAAGGGCTGCCGGAAAACCAAAGCCCATCGTCCCAAGGCCACCTGAATTGATCCATTGGCGCGGGAAGGTAAAGGGATAGAACTGCGCCGCCCACATCTGATGCTGACCAACATCACTTGTAATCAGTGCCTTATCACCTAAAAGCTCACCTAAGCGACGAATGGCCCACTGTGGCTTAATCACCTCATCTGAATCATTGAATGTGAGCGGATGAATCTCGTCATATCGTTTCAAAAGCGCACGCCACTCGCTGTAGTTCTCGGGATTGATCTTGCCCTCAGCCTGCTCGGCAAGCTGATCCATCACCACCGAAAGATCACCAACGATCGGAAAGTCAACATGAACAATCTTACCAATACTTGACGGATCGATATCAATATGAGCGATGCGCGCATGTTTGGCAAACTCGCTTACTTTACCCGTCACGCGATCATCAAACCGCGCGCCCAACGAGACAATAAGGTCAGCTTCAGCCATTGCCATATTGGCGGCATAGCTTCCGTGCATGCCAAGCATTCCCATCAACAGAGGATCATCATACCTTAAAACCCCCAACGCCATGAGAGTCTCGGCTGCGGGAATCTGTGTCTTGGCAACAAATGCGCGTATTTTTTGCCACGCCCCCTCCGAAAGAACAGCGCCACCACCGATATAAATTAGTGGGCGTTTAGCTTCGGCCAATGCCTCGACAAGTTTCGCAATCTGACGACTGTTGCCTTTGGTCGTGGGCCGATAGGTTTGCATCGTAATCTCGTCAGGATAATGGAATTTTCCAAAAGCAGCCGTAACATCCTTAGGGATGTCAATATGCACCGGTCCTGGTCGCCCGCTTCGGGCAATATGAAACGCCTCTTTAAGAATGCGTGGAAGCTCTTCGATTGAGCGTACAAGATAGTTGTGCTTCGTGCAGGGGCGACTAATTCCTACTGCATCGATCTCTTGGAAAGCATCAGTTCCAATAAGTGACAATGGAACCTGTCCTGAGATAACGACGATCGGAATCGAATCGGTGTATGCGGTGGCCAACCCTGTCACGGCATTAGTAAATCCTGGACCAGAGGTAACAATAGCAACACCGACTTTACCAGTGGCACGAGCATACCCATCGGCCGCATGAACAGCCGCCTGTTCGTGGCGTGTCAAGATATGCTGAAAATAGCTTTGCTTATAAATTTCATCATAAACATTCATGATGGCACCGCCAGGATAGCCGAAAACAACCTCGACCCCTTCCTTAACCAGTGCTTCAATAACCATTTGCGAACCACTAATCTGCATCTATATCCTTACTCCAAGTAGCATCGAACCTAAAATACTATAAACATCCATGAGATTCTATCATATTTGCGCTTTATCACCCTTTTGCCTTACCACTTTTTAACCCGAAAGCTACTAAAATACGATTTTTGGTCGATACTATTATAACATCAGATCCAAGACATATCTACCATGAAGTAAGTGATCGAAAACTTTATTTATTAAGAAAGCGGGGCGGTAGGCGTGGCACATGAGAGTCCTTTAGTCAGTACATTGTCTGATGAAGAGTTACGGCGTGAACTGAAGGCAATTCCTTACATTCCTATAGAACTCCCCGAGTTACCAAGCACTCTTCCTTTTGATCCATATTTTGTCAAAACAGACAACGTTCTTGCCTCTCTTGGACAGTTTGCCAAAGAGCGGCGTATCGATCCCAAGCAGATTGATTTTGATATAGTTAGTGTTATAACCTTCATCCAGCAAGGCAACGACGAACCTGTTGAGGTTAAAGATGACGAATTTTCCAAGCTTGAAGATATCACCCTGCTACTTGATCCAAAGATCTCTATCAAACAGACTTTAGAAATTCGCATTAG
>JAINCO010000047.1:0-14918 GCA_036574095.1 Campylobacterales bacterium
AATCGGCTTTTGCTAAAAAAGTTCGCAAATCTCCATGATTTTTTAAATTGTAACTGCCAACTTTTAACACTAAGATCACACAAAAGTACGATAACATCGCTATTTCTTTCTCTCAAAAAGTTCGCAAATCACAAAAAGAAATTTCCAAAAGAGCCGAAGAGAGCACTTTTTGAAAAAGTGCAACTTAAGAATATCGATTCTATCGCACTTTTCAAAAGCCAAAAAATCAAAAGTTCGCAAATCGTTTTTTCATATTGGCTCAAAAGGGGATTTGCGAACTTTTTTCAAGCCCATTTTGACCAAAAATGGCCTTTTTAGGTCAAAAAAAGTTCGCAAATCGATTGGGGGGTTTAGATAAAAGTATCGGCCAAGATAAAAGGAAGAGGATCAAAGTCGCCTAAGGTTTTGATTTTGGGTAGGCAGTTGTTGCAAACGGGATAGATGCGCACGCTATCTTCTTGGCGTTTGATTAGTTTTGTGATTTTGGCAAGCAGCTCTTTGTGGCGGGTTTGGGTAAGGGTGACCTCGAAGACCGAATCATTGACGCGCTGGCCATTCAAAGTTTAAGCCATCCAGCGACGCGATTAATTTGTGGTGACCTCGAAGACCGAATCATTGACGCGCTGGCCATAGCCTGAAAGTAGGTCATGGAGTTTTTGGCGGCGTCTGTTGTCGGGAATGTCGTAGGTAATGAGGTAGCGATGGATCATCAGTATTTGCCTATAAAAGAGTTGTAGCGTTCCTCGCCATTGATGTGGCGCGCTAAGGCGTAGGCTTGTTCGTAAATGATCTGCTCGACGCGCCACGAGGATTTTTTCCAGATGGTGTAGCTTCCAAGCCGTTCAAAGATGTTTTTTGCTACCAGTTTTTTGGTTTCGTCGGTAAGTAGGCCGTCTTTGCCTACGGCGAGGGGTTCGTTTTTGTTGGCCATTGAGATAATGGTTCGATCGACGATAAAGGTGCGAAACTCCTCGATGGCATCAAAGACGAGCGTGGGTTTGCGTGCGTCGAATGCATGTAAATAGGATACATGCAGTGAGAGTCCGGCCTTGACTAGCGCATGGCGAACCTTGCCATAGAGGATGGCGTAGCCGTAGTTAAGGCAGGAGTTGATCGTATCTTGCGCGCCCTGTGTGATGCGCGCACTAAATCCCCACTGCTCATCCATGATCGATTGAATCGCCGACCAATAGTGGGCAGAGATCGTGCCTTCGTATCCCATCAGTTCACTTGGGTTGGCAGCGAATGCTTTGGCTTTGTGTAGGGTTTGTTCCATCGAGGCGATAATGGCATCAAAACGCTTGTGGTATTTATTGAGATATTTGATGTAATTGATCTGGTTTTTGGCTTTACCTTCGATAAATTCTTTGGCCAGCTCAAGGCCCTCGCCTTTGGCGTGGATTTCCAACTGTTTGAGGGTGTTTTGAGCAAGGGCGGCATTGTAGGTAATGAATGAGGCATAGGGGTAGTGGTTGGTATCGATAAAATCGATAGCGATGCCTTCTTGGGCGCATGTATGGATGAGATTGGTGCTTAGACTTACGCCTGAGGCTGAAATGATGATGTGACGCAGGTGGCTTTTGGGGTAGGATTTTGTGACCTTACCCTGTTCTTTGACGATAATGCGATTTTTGGCGATACCAAGGATAATGCCTGGTTTGGTGATGTGCAGATGAGCGGCGTTGGTAAGTTGACGAGAGTAGGTCTCTTTTTTCTTCTCAAGAAGAATTGCCTCTTTTTTGGGAGCTTTGGCAGAGGCGACTTTTTGCCAGGCTTTGGCGATTATCACATTGATCTTTGCGGCGCGTTCTTCGTTGGGGTAGTCAAGAATCATAGGGAGATTCTCAAGAAGCGCCCGACACTCGCTCTTGGTTTTGAGTCGGCCAGCAAGCTTTTCTTTTGCGATTTTGTTGCTGATTGTCTCCATAAGGGTATGCTGAAGTTCTTTAGCTTGCGTCGTATCGGGTGAAATGATCTGGAGGTAGTAGCGTTTGATTGCTGCAATGTGCGTGGAAAGATCATCGAGAAATTCTTGAAGAGTGTTGGGGTGGTGGGCGAGGGCGTGAAGCTGTTGCTTGGTTTTTTCAAAGTGTTTGGGATCGATAAAACGGTTATGCCCATGAAACCGAGCGCCTAAAAAGCTAAAGCCATCATTAACATGGGTAATGTAGGTTTTGTCATTGTCCAGTTTGAGCTTGAGTGTTGCCAGAAAGGTGTTCAGCTCTGACAGGAGCTTTTCGCACTCTTCTTTGGTTGTGCAAAAGATTGCAAAGTCGTCGGCATAGCGAACAAAAGCGACATTTTTGGATTCAAGAAATTTATCCATACGATCAAGGTAGATGTTGGAGAGGAGGGGGCTGAGACTATCGCCTTGGTGAACACCTTCAAGGTGGTGAAGGTAGTCAATGTTTTTGAAGGCGCCATTGTGGATAAAAAGAGAGATCAAGCGAATAATGCGCGAATCTTCGATCTCTTGGCTGAGGAAGGATAGAAGCAGAGCATGATCGATTGTCTCAAAAAAGTTGTCGATGTCCGTTTTGAGAACCCAAGACAATTTTTGATCAAGAAAATTTTTGGCGCGGTTTAGGGCTTTGATGTGGCTTTTTCCGGGACGATAGGCGTAACTTTTGTTACTAAAAGTTTTATCGAAATGGGGCGTGAGGGCGTAGGCGAGTGTCGTCTGAACGAGTTTATCCCGCACGCTTGAGAGACCAATGGGTCTGGTTTCGTTGCCGGATTCTTTGGGGATGGCGATTTGTTTGAGGGGTTCTGGGGCATAGCTTTCGGCAAGAATTTCGGTGATGAGGGTTTGAATGTTGGCTTCTTGATTGGCTTTGAAGGTAGAAAGATCGATCCCATCGATGCCACGGGTATGGGGGTTGATGCGCGCAAGTGAGGTCGTTAGAGCTTCGGGGGTGTAGATTTGTTCAAGTTTAGTTCTAAACATTGATACCATAGGCTGTGCAGTGAGCGGTTTGGGAAAATTCCTGTATCATTGATCAAGGAGTCTTTCAGCGAAAAAAAGTATCTCACTTAGTTGTTGTTTGTAATGAGTTTGGCTTTTTTCGGTTGCATGGGCGTGGGCCGACATATTGCGCAGCTTATCAAGTGTTTCAAGTTTTGAGTGTAGAGCTCGGTTGAGTAATGGGTGGTTTGGTGTTGTATGGATAAAGTTTTCCAGTGATTTTTTGAGGCAGTTGCGACGCTTGTAGGGTTTTTTTTCATTTCTACATTCGATGGTTCGGCCACTTTTGAAATCTTTGTAGCGTAACGCAAGGTTTTCTCGAGTGGCGCGTTCGTCGA
Organism: Campylobacterales bacterium; assembly: GCA_036574095.1. Classification (GTDB taxonomy): domain Bacteria; phylum Campylobacterota; class Campylobacteria; order Campylobacterales; family UBA6016; genus JAINCO01. The sequence continues at coordinate 3,304 of JAINCO010000047.1, forward strand.
TAAGTGCCAAAATTCCCTCAAAAAGGTTTGTGATGGCATGCAGTAAGAGATCATGTGTAAAAAAGAGTCTCGCGCCTTTGATCAGTCTGACGGCTTCTGTCTGATTGTGCAGCGTAGCAAGTGTGTTGATTGTGGGGGAGATTTTTTCGAGGGTGTGATAGACCGGGGAGCTTGTCATCTTGGCAAGTTCTTGCTGGATCTTTCGAGCATGGGGGATGGCGGCTTCGAGGTTGTTGGCCATCAGTTGGCGTGAAAGCTCACCAAGAATTCCCTGAATTTGTGCGGCCTCTTTTTGCGATAGACGAAGTGGCGGGATGATGAGTGAGGTATTGAATGAATCGACCATGGCATCGATGTTGGCTCGCTCGACATAGGGTAAGAGTGAGATTGTCTCGAAACGGCAAGGACCTTTGCTGGGGTCGCAGTCACTTTGGGTGATGCGCGCATAGAGGATATCCTTGAGCGGAGCGTGCGCCAAGGACATGATCGAGGCAAGCAAAAGAGTCATGGGTATGTGGCGAAAGCCTTGCGTGACATCGATGATAGTTTCAGGGTCGATCAGTTCAAGGCAGCGCTCAAAGAGTGCATCAATCTCATCAGGCGCCTCAACGAAGTTCTCCATGACCTCTTGCGGGATCTCGTAGCGCTCCTCTTTTAAAAGCTCTCGGGTCTTTTTGGTGCCGATAATGACGATGTGCGAGGGGTCGATCGAGAAAGCTCGGGCGAAGGCAAGAAACGAAAAATAGTCCACGTACTCTTTGCCGTTGTGGCGGTAGATCTGTTTGTAGTCGGTTTTTGTTGCGCCGAGAACAGCAATCAATTTCATGGGATAATGACCTCCCCTTCGCGTCGTTCTTTGGAATGGCTTTGGACTACCACATAGCCAATGCGCGGATCATGAATGGCGATCCAGCGGGCTGGGTGGTAGTGATGGATGAGGCGGGCGTAGAGCCAGATGGGCCCACGACCAGATATAACTACCCCTCGGTCAAACGCAACTTTGGGTAGAGGGATGCTAAAGGCTTCTGTCGGGTTAGTTACTCCCTCTTGGATCGTGAAGGAGATAAGGGTGGCGGAGAGGGAGTTTAAAGGTTCAATGTCAAAGTGAATCATTCGGCTTTACCTTAATGGGATTGTCGTGATCAATTTTTTCTTCGCTTTTTTTGTTTTGATACCATCGTTTGTAAGTACCATCTTGATAGTGGTAAAAAATCAATGTTTTCCAGTTGTTGAGAATATCTGAGACAACCGCAAAAGCTATACCTGCGCCACTGACAAATATATGAATCTTTTCGACATGGGCAAGCTGTTGCATACACTCCTTAGTAAGCCATTCTTTTAGCTTTGATACATCTTTTTCATTGACATTATTGTTCTCATCGCCCATGACTTTTATGAGGATAAAATGATCGGGAATATTGGTATTTTCCTTGATGAAGGAGCGAATTTCTTGAGCAGCGTTGGGATTACTTCCTCCGAATTGAACAATTAGCACCCCATCTTTTGGGGCATGTGTAAGATCGATCGATTCCAGGGAAGCAGTGAATTTATGTTGCTTATTTTTATCTCTGGCATATTGCATATAGGCCCAGACGACAAATATAGAGAGCGCTATGGAAAGTGAGGTATCTAGCTTAAACCAAAAATCGACCTTCCAATTAAGTGCATCCTCAAAACCACCTACGAACCAGAAGATCGTTATTGCAACTAAAAAAAGAGAAAGTGGAGGGAACCAGCCATAGGGAATAATACGCTCGCATGCGTTTTGAATGGCTCTAAGCAACGACTTAACCTTTGTGATCATGATCGTTGTCATTAAATTATTTTTGTAGTCTATGATATTTTTGCATTAAAAAATCGTTGCCAAAAGTTTCAAAAACAACCAACTCACTCATCAAGATACTTCATGACGATGAGAGTTCTCTTTGCGGCTTTTGATTTGGCCGGATTGCCTTTTTCGTCCCACTCATTTTTTGTACCCATCATAAGTTCCTTGATCCGTTTGGCTGCCTCTTTAGTCTCCTCTTCAAATTCACCATTGTCGAGAGCACGAACAAGGTCCGGGATGGTTTTATACTTTTCAAAAAGTCTATCGATCAGAGGAAGCGTAGCCAAGGTTGCCTCTTTTTGGGATTCTTCACGAGCCTTCTGGATAGCCTCTATACGATCATTAAGCTCTCCGTTTGCTTTTGGATCCTTGATAAAACGACCATAACCGACGGCTGTTTTTGCTCCTGCTCCCATCCATTTCAGAGCGTTGGTTAGAAGTTCCATTGCCTCGATCGCATCATTGACAAATTCGGGTCGCCTTGGGGCAATAGCAAAGAGGAGCTTACACTCTTTTATCGAGAGGAACTTAATGGGATTGGGGCTATGCCAGTCAGCCGGGATTGTTTCAGGGGAGTGATCTGTCTTGCCTTGCTCATACCAATCGCCCATGTGAGGCGTCATGACATCGGACGAGATCACAACTGGAGCAACAGGTAGGGCATCAAAAAAGATTAATCTCCCCGCGTTTCCCTGTTCATCTTTTTCAGAATTTTTGCCAAACCATCGTTCAATTTTTGCCTCATCAAATTCTTCCCAAGTTTTGCACCAAGCGCGAAGAAGCCCCTTGACGCCACTGCCCGCAAGATATGGGACACCGAGTGTGGGATGCCATGATAGACCATTTTCGAGGGGATGGTCGATACCCATACCTGTCACAAAACGCCATTCATTTTTAAAAATCGCCATCTGACCGTTAAGATACTCAACGATAGCGATGATCTGCTGTTTGGCACGTTCAAGTGATGCCTGATCTCCCCAATCCTTGTTGAAAAGTTTGAGATATCTGTCTTTGTTAGCGCTATCGGCTTTTGTGCCAAGTTTTTCCCAGTTGAAAAATTTGTCGAAGAGGAGCCCGCCATGCAGATGTGGTGGCGTGTGGCTAACTCCTTTGTAGAGTGGTAGTGCCATTTAGACCTCCTCCAGTGCTTTAGCAAGTTTCTTAACCCATGTCAAGTAGGCGAGTGCTTCGGTTTGTGCTAACATATAGCGTTTCATATCATGTTCGGTGATGGCATCTAATAGTGATTTGCTTCCAGCATATGGCCGACCTGGAGAACGAAGCCAATCATCAAGCATCCTGATGAGTTCTTTGTACTCTTGTTCTGATTTACCCATACAAAAAGCTACAGTCTGTCCCAGCCCGTTTGTTAAGAGCATCGTTGGGAGTGAGCTGGCATAAGAGACGACTTTGGAGCGGTCACACTGTAGATTTTTGATATGTTTGAGCGCATGAGCGGCGCGGAGCTGATCGATTGTTTTATTAGCCATGGGTTGCTCCTATAAGAGTTGTTTTGACCCATCCCATACCAACAGTTTCATTGCCACCAACTTGGAGGTAGTCTTTGAAAATGGCGCGCACCTGCGCTTCGACTTTGGATGGGAGCTCAAGAGTAGTAGAGGTAGGCTTGCGTGAGGCGTGTATCATGAGTAATGAATAAAGCAGTGTTTCGGGCGGTAGTGTTTCTTCGTACCAGAGTGCTCCTTTTATGACGATTTTTGAGTTCGAGTCGATTGCAATATGGGCATTAACGGGAGTGGCGAACTGACTTAGATGAGCAAAGAGATCATCAGAAACAACAATAAGCCCTTCTTTGAGTCGTTCTGCCTGATCCCCGCCCATGAGGTGATTGAGTTTTTCGATCAAAGACGACAAATCAGTTGTTTTGGATTTAAGTAGAAATTCTTCAAGATAAAGGTCACCTGATTCTGTGGCTACCAAAGCATCATCAAATGCGTTGATTTTAGGTACTGAAATGTTAGCCGGTTGACCACCCATAGCGCTGTCACGGTTGAAACGCGCGATGAGATAGGGGCAGGTCACCCATTTGAAGTGAGTTGTCATTGAGCGGACAGGCAAGAGGAGAATTTTGGCGTCGCCTACTAAAACTGATCCGGAAAATTTCGATCCACCTGCATCATCGTCGCCAAAGATCTCTTTGGCAAGATCTTTGTCGATCTCTTCGGCCTTGGCACGCATGGCACCTTTGAGTGCCGAACCAAAAATGACCGGATATCCTGTTGGAGCTTCGCGCATAATCGGTAAATCAACAGCACCCAAATTTTGACCCGTTCCGGGCGCGATTGAGGTGAGAGCATAAAGTCCCATTAAGAGTGATTGATTTTTCATTGTTACATCTCCTTTAACATGTTATTTTGTCCAAAAACCGCAGGCAAGAATTCCTCGCCCAAGTTCCGTTTCGCCACCAATACGCATCCCATCAAGTCTCTTGACAGCTTCTTCGATGGGAATGTTGCTATCGATCTCACAAAACCAGATACTGCCCGCAGGCAGATACGATGATGCTGCTCGTGATTTGCCGCTGGCAATGTCAAATCCGCCTTCGCGCACACTTCGACCCACACATGCTGAAACGATGCGAAACTGAACATCATTATATTCATTAATGAAACTTTGCGTGCCATCTTTGGTCGCGACACCAATAGACCAGTGAGGTTCGGCCAGAACCGGTGTCAAAGCAATAAGTGTAACCCCCAACAGAAGGCCATGTGGCTTGCTGGCTTGTGGTCGTGTGCTGCCCGGTTCGATACGCCACGATGCAAAACGACCTTCGGCGCCCAATCGGCATAGCCCCGATGGGGGCAGATCGCTAAGACCATCCACCTCCAGTTCGACTTCAAGCGAAGTTTGTGGTCTGATATGTGCTGTTTGATAGAGCATTCCTTCACGCACAGTGCGTGTGGTATTGTCGCGCGCGATGCCGATGCGTGACTCTGCTAAGAAAAGCTCATCGCTTTGATAAAATTTTTCAGGCACACCACCATTGAGAACCTCTCTCAATCCCGCTTCATCAATCCAGCTTCCTTCGGGCAGAGGTGCAAAACGCTCTTTGGTGTTGGTTGTTGGAAGAATCGGAAAGCGTACTCGACCCATATCAGTTTCTATCGCATCTCCTATCTCCATTTTGGAGATTGTCGAGTCTCTAAAGACGAGGTGTCTTGGGGCGGGATAGAGTCTTGTACCTTTGTATTTGAGTGTCGTTAGGCCAAAAGTAAGACGACCATAGCTTGTGGCATCTCCGATAAGAGTGCGCAAATCGGCATAGCTTGAGGAGTCAGATGTGAATTTTGACCAATTGACACCGTGTTGATCTCCGATCAGTGTGCGAAGTGCACCGGCCATTGTTCGCACTGGGGGTGGGAATGTGCCTTTTAGTTGTGATCCTCCAAAGCCATCCATCGGTCTGGCCTCTTTAAAAAAGAGTGTATCATAGGCTTGAAAAATGATTCTCTTCATCACTCGACTCCTTTTTGGGCCAAAAATCGTACGATGAGGGCGCCGTCGACTTTGATCGGGCCGCGAGTCCATTTGGACGCTGGTTGGCTTGCATCGCGCTTGACTGGGCGACATTGGTGTAATAATGGACGGATGAGCTCCAGTGCCTCGGCTTGAGTGAGTCGTGTGCCTGTGCGATATTCGGCTGCCAGGAGATTTTCTGTAACATCCTCTGTTCCAACTCCTTCAAACCGATCCATGATCTCTCGAATGCGAAAAAAGAAACCTGAGCTCATTTCGTTCTGCTCGTTTTGTGTTCGAAAAGATATTGCAAGTTTCTCTAAGGCTATTACGCCTTTATCGATGGCAATTGCCCATGGTTGAGTCCAGGTTGCTGAGATGCCGCCAGGTTTGAGGATTGCAACAGCTAATGCGTCGCGTCCACCTTGCTCTTTGGCTACATCATAGAGTAGATCAAAGGCTTTGGAGAGAACAAGGTGTAAAGGGGTTTTGATGTGGGCGAAGAGAACGCCCGCTGAGATTGTGCCATCGACACCTGCCTCTCTTGCACCTCCTTCTCTCATGGCTTCTTCAAATGATGTACGAAGCTCGAGTGCGCATGAGAGTGCGGTCTCTAAGGGTAGGATTGCTTGCACATCTTCACCGCCTGCATAGATCAAAAATCCGCTGTGTCGATCGACGATGTCACTAACGCTGGCTATGAAGCGATTAAGCGACTTAGAGATTACATGTTGTTTTGCAGGATTACTCATATGCACACCGAAATTGTCTCCATCCATCTGCAAAACTGCATAAAAGGGTGATGGGGTGCCGATGGTTTTAGAGAGACGCTTGAGAATTTGTTTCATAGTCTGAGCTTTAGTTTCATCAAAGAGCCGTTTGTTCTCGAGTATCGTCTCAAAGAGCGTAGTACCATCTAACCTGAGAAACGAAGCAGGGAGGCCTGTTTTTTGTTTGGCTTCGACTAAGAGGCGCAGATTGACGAGGGCTGCGCCCTTGTCACTGAGAGCGTGAGAAGCATCAATCAGTTCTCTTGTTGCCTGCGCATCGGTGGTGGCAGCTTTGGCTAGCCATGGCGTAGCTGCAATAAGTGCAACCGATGGGACATTGGGGTTAAGCTCCCAGCCATGAACTTTGTATCCATCAAGCTGACAAATAAACTCTTTGAAGATGCGTGCAAAACGCCGTTTGACAAAGGCAATGGCACAAAGATGCTCCCCTTCTTTGATGTCGAGATCAAAATCGGCTTTTGAACCACGCACTTTTTTCCAAAACTCTTTTTGCTGTTTATGTTGGGCCTGTTCGACGCCACTGAGTTCTTGCCATCCTTCCATAATTGAGCATTTGAGTCCAGGTTCTGGAGGAGGGCAGTGGGTGCGCCAGTTTTTACGCCGATCCAATAGGTCTGTTTGATTTGGATCATCACCAATAGCCCAACTTATTTCCCAAAAATGGTCAATTTGACGCTCCCAGATCTGACGCGTCGTCTCTGAAGGTGATAGTGGTGCCAAGTCAGCAAGCCATACTTGTTCGGCCAACGCTTTCCATACTTGCTTGAGGTCGGCGACAACGACAGTCGGATCGAAATGATCGGGCACTTCGGCCTTGAAGCGGTTAGGAACATCACCATGGGTAGGTTGCCCACTCCCTAGCTCTATTGCATCAAGAAACTGCTGCTGAGGTACGGGGAAGATGATCTCTCCTCCGCGTTTGCGTGTTGCAAACATTGCAATACCTGAAAGATAGCTCAGTAAAAACGATCCAGCCCAAAAATCGCGTGTGCGCCTTGCTTGCCAAACAAATCCTTGAACAGGACCCAAGGTAAAATGCAGATAACGGCTCATCCAAGAATCCTTTGTGCCGAAGTAAACCGGTCAAGGTAGCGTTTTACGATGCTCCAGTCGACATTGGTAAAATCGATATTTTTTTTGTCGTTGCGATCTTTTTTGAATGTCAGCTTCTTTTTAGAAGGTAAAAAGGTTGCAGGTAAGAGTAGTTGCACCCCGATTACCGATTTATCGGGAAATTGGTGAAGATGAATAAATAACGGGGAGGCGCGACGCCCTTCTTTATTGTCTTGATCGGGTGGAAAATAGTCGACTTTATAACGCGTGGATGAAAAGAAGTAGTTGTGTGGCAAACCAAAAACGGTGCGACGAGGGATGCGAGTGAGCGAGTTGTTTTTTGCAAAATTTAGTATCAAGTCATGATCATCTTTGAAATTGCGTTCTGCACTTTTGCCATTGACTTTTCCGTCTTTACCATAGCTTCGATATAGTTGAAGCTCACGACCGATTTCATCATGCACGCTGATGATATCCGTACCTTTCTTTGAGATGTCGATGCGCGATTGAGAGGAAAAAGCAGTAAACGGGGGCAGGTCGGTTGTGGGATTGCCTATAAGCTGTTGAAGCGCATGGATATATTCATTAACATTATTTGGAATTTTTTCATTGTCGAGTTTTTCAATAGTAATACTACCAAAGCCTCTACGCGACCTTGCCCCGACTCCTCCGATTAGCCCAAAGAGCAGGAGAGCCTGTTTGATTGAGGTGATGTCCTCCTGGGTGGTTTTGGGCTTAAATCGAAGCATCAGTGTGAAGCTCTGTCCGGGTTTGATGTAATTGCGCAGTAGTTTGTCTCTATAATTATAAAGCCCCTGTCCTGCTAGATATTGCAAGCCAGGTTTGTTTTCCAATAAATTTTTGTTATTCTCTGAAACAATAGGCTGCGTGGCCTCTATTTGCATCAAGAAAACCCCCTGACCACCGCCTACCTCAGTGGCAGTCGCTCCAAATAGACGAGCTTCATTGTCATGAAGCCACTCAAGGGCTCGATCATGATCGTGATTAGACCGCTCTAAAGCTACCTGCCAATTGAGCGCGCGCCACCAGTAACGCAACACTCCTTTGATTGATGGTGGCCTTAGTCCATCGTTGGCTGATGAGTTCGCATCGCCCAAAAACATTGGGGTCACGATACGAAACGACGCTTTGATTTCATTCACGCTTACTTCTCCTCCTTTACCAAGATTTGTCCGAGTCCAAAAACAGTACTTTTGCCAACGCCAATGATCTCACCCAAACGCAAGAGCATAAGGGAGTTCTCATCGACCCCTTCATAGACCAGCCGTCCGACAACACCACCTAAGAACATCTTTGTCTGCTGCCTATTTGAGTAGCGAGAGAGCTCAACAAATTGCCCTGATGAGCCGCGCAGCTCTCCTTGGGGGATAAAAGGTAGTTTTGATCTGGGGAGCCCCTTGAGTTCATTGTAGCGATGCCAAATGGAGGTTAGAATCGCCTCTAATGAAGGCATGGCGCGAACGAGACGGTTATCGCTTTTAAGTCGAATGGGGGTGATGGTTTCGATGACGGTATAGCGATGGGATTCGGGTGTTGGTGCGAATAGAGTGGGCGTTGTGCCCTCGATTGTGAATGTGCGCCCATCGTAGAGGAGTTTGGTGTCGGTGCGAATCGAGGCGATGGTGCCTTTAACACGTTCCCCGCCCAGCCCCAGCGCCGTTATCATCCGCTCGATAGCTGCCAAGAGATAGGCAAGGGCCTCGCACGCCTCTTCAAAGAGATAGAGCCCGAAATCGTAGTGTTTTTGATTGAGAGTGATCGCCAACCGATAAGGGTGGTAGCCATCGCGTTGTTCGTACCATTTGTAGTAAAGGCAATCAGAGCTTGCGAAGCACCCCTGACACTGCTTAGAGGGGTTGATGCAGACAACTTGTTTAAGTGCTAAGCCCAACGCGCCTCGTAGTTGAGAGCCGATAAAGGGCGGGGGTGTGGCATTGATGTTGACGATGGTTGTGATGTTGATGTAGCGGATTGGATCAAGCGTCACAGTGGCCATGGTGTGTTTAGCCTAAAGATATTGTGATCAATTTTATGAATTTTAAGATATTTTGCGACAATTTGAGATCCCTCCATGATTTTTTTGTTGATCTTGCTGATATTTTGGCGAAAGCGTGGCGCAAACTCCTCCACAAAGACGCGGTAGTTGTCATACTCAGGATGCGTTTCACACCATTGGTTATAAGTGTCGGTATGATCGATGGCAAGATCGATGCTGCCTTGGCAAACCTGATAGAAGTAGTCATACATGGCTGCTTCTTGAAGGGATAGTTGCACGCTTCGGCCCATGAAGCTAAGCGTGCGATCTTTGATCATGAAGCGCTCAAGGGCTAAATCGATCGAAACGGGTACAAGTTTGCTTATTGATTGGCGACGATGGACGATGTTGCCGTTGCCATCTGGGACGATCTTATCTTCTTCGGGCAAGAAACCACGATCTTTAAACTCCTTTTGGGTTTGGATGACAAAAAGAGGTTTGTCAATGAGAAGTTTTGAAAAGATAGAGGTCATCCAGTTGGTGCCGCTGGCGATAAGACCATAGATCTCATGCTGGCAACTTGAAAGTGCGTTTTGAATCTCTCTGGCAAATTCGGCTTGATCATGGGCATTGCCCTCGCCATCGACAAAATGGCCATAAATTCGATACGAAAGATGAGGAAAGTAGTGACTCATGAGTTCTTTGATCGCATCGATGCCAACATGGGTGGTGATGAGGTGGAGTGTGCCCAGAGAATGAGTTTTTTGAAGAAGGTCGATCCCAATTGTTAGAGGCTGATAGGTAATGCCGCATTGAATGATAATATCTTTTATTTCATTCATTAGATCAAAACTTTAAAAGCATTATCTACATTTGGCTGATTATAGCAAAATTACCAACATAATGGCAAGGTTTTTTGGATTTTTTACATCACGTGATCGATCGTGTGTCGATGACTAACATGATCAAAGATTACAACAAGAGCAGGGTGTCTTCATCTGCTCGATGGTATTAAAAGAGATAGTTATAACCAATGACCAAGGCATGGCTTTTTATATCGCCGAATGTCTCATGTGCAACAACCTGATTGTCGATGTAGTATGTTATCTCTTCGCCTACATTGCTAAGGGTATATTTGTAGCCAATCTCCAACTGATTTGAAGGCGTGATGTGATAGAGTAAACCTGCGCGTGCTCCCAGTGCCAAGCCACTTTCGGAGGAGTCAGAAAAATCGTGGTTAGCACTGCCGATACCAAGGCCAAGGTAGGCATTTAGTCCTTTGCTTTCATGATCTAAGAAGAGTAGATCGGTAAAAAGGAGGGCTGTTGTCGCAGTGTAACCATCTTTTTCAAAACTTTTATCAACCTGAAGTTCAAGGCGTCCATCAGCTATTATCATGCCAGCTTTGAGGCCAACGCCTTGATTTGTGAGTGATGCCACTTCGTTGCCGGTAACCCAAAGTGAAACATAGCTGTAATCATAGCTATTATTGCTACTTTGGCCATAAATACCCACATATCCTTGCATCGCCATGGCTGAAGCTGCCGCCAAACCCATCAGTGTCGTGATGCTCATTAGCCTCATAGATACTCCTAAAGGTGTGATGTTGCTCTCATATTATCCGTAGGAGTGTTGCGTTTGTAAAAGAATTGGCGCAATTGTAGCGTGAAAAAATTTTGAGAGTAGCCTTGGAAATTTTTCTGTAGCAAAGATAAGTTGACGATTAAGGTAAACTACCACGCAGGCAAAAGCCTTATAGATCATAGTTTTAAGGAGTACCATGTTTCGTTTAATGTATGGCGTTGGCTTATTGGGTCTTGCCTTGATGTTCGGTGGTTGTGCTACAAAACTTGAGACACGCGTTCAGCACGAGCCAACGACGGGAAGCTATGTGGTGACGGCGGCACCTAACTATTCGCCACTTAATTTCAACCCAGCGCAACGGCTTAATGGCATGATCGCGTACACGCTCCAGGTTGCTGCTCAGGCAAAAAAAAGAGGGCAAGCGCTACTTTGCAATCATCGAGCCTCTGCCGGCGACAGCATTACTGGGGGTTGGTTTGCAATCAACAAATAGTTATTTGGAAAGATGTGCCAATAACAACTTTGCAAAAGCGCTTTTAGTACTCACCAATCCATGTCTAGTTGCCAAACCTCCTCTTAACGGACCATCTGGTGGTGCGATGACGATACGGATGTTTGATGCCCTACCTGCTGATTTAACAGTGTTTGATGCGAACGAAGTAGAGAAGACGCTAAAAGAGCAGGGATACTGGGAAGATCGAGAGTTGCCTTGAGGATTAGATGATTGGGGGCTTGATCCCCTTTTTTGTAAAAAAATCACTCGTATAATTTCCCCGCCACTTGTGATAGAATATAGAGTTGGAAGCTGACGCATGTCGTAATGTTACTCGAAGCGGACAGAGTTGTCCAGCTTGTGGGTCAGTTAGATGGCGTTTTTATCCCGAGT
>JAINCO010000048.1:0-53441 GCA_036574095.1 Campylobacterales bacterium
CAACCTGTTGGCTCATGGTTTTACCATCACCATCCTCATATTGATCGCTTGTCTCATAGCTATAGCCAGCGATGGCGCGTAGCTTCTGGTTGCCACCATTGACAGTTACACCATACTTTTGGTAACCAAAACTTCCAACTGTGGCCGAAAGCTCTGCCTCAAGCCCAGGCTTGGGTTTTTTGGTATCAATCTCAACAGAGCCCCCCATCGATCCTGAGTGGCGCACATTAAAGGGCCCCTCTTGAACCTCAACGCGCTCAATCTGGGCAGAGCTAACATGCATCGCCGGTGGATCCATGCGATTGGGGCAGGCGCCGCAAACTTTGGCATCATCAATCGTGACGGTCACATCATCGCGCTTAAAGCCACGAACTGTGATATCAGTACCCACAGCTGAGGCGCGTACTGCTTGAATGGAGGGAATCGTTTGACTTAAGATCTCTCCCAGGTCAGATTGGCGCGTAAATTTGATCTCTTCAGCACTCAAAGCGGCTGGTTTTGTCTCAGATTCAGCGCTAACCGTTACCGTTTCAATCGTGATTGGCCCAGCAACCAACAACGAGGCATACAGTGACGGTAGTAAAATTTTTCTCATTCTCAACTCCTTCTATAGATTCATCACATTAGATTGACAGATCATAACAAAGAAGTGTTAAATGAGTATTAAATGAGATGATCTATTTATGAGAAAAATTATTGAAACTTAATTTTATGAGAAGATGTGGTGGCGGGCAGGGAGGGATTCGAACCCTCGATAGGGGGTTAGCCTATACACGCGTTCCAGGCGTGCGCCTTCAACCACTCGGCCACCTGCCCATAATAAAGAAGTTTTGAGATTGTCAAAAAGGAAGTTATCTGAAGGTGGTGGCGGGGAGAGAGGGATTCGAACCCCCGGAAGGCTCATCACCTTCAACGGTTTTCAAGACCGCCGCATTCAACCGCTCTGCCATCTCCCCATATGATGGCTATTGTTTTGTGGTGGTGGTGGAGGCGGCACCCGGATTCGAACCGGGGATCAAGGCTTTGCAGGCCCATGCCTTACCACTTGGCTATGCCGCCATCTCTCAACTGGTGCGAATGGCGGGAGTTGAACCCGCACGGAATAAACTTCCGAGGGATTTTAAGTCCCTTGTGTCTACCAATTCCACCACACTCGCATCTTTCATCAGATCGGGATTTTCTAAGGAAGTTGGAGACAGGGGTCAAATACTCACTTACGCGTGGAGCGGGCGACGAGATTCGAACTCGCGACACCAACCTTGGCAAGGTTGTACTCTACCACTGAGCTACGCCCGCATCTTACAGTGCGATCGAAACTTTTGCACAGCTTTTGTTTCGGGAGTGGGATTATAGCGCCGATTTACTTAAACTACTCTGAAACATGATCGTCATTCTCTCTTTTTTTGATCTATTTGCTTCCAAGCATCAGCAAGGGCAGCCGCGATACCTGAAAAAAGAAGAATGGCAACAAAAATAAGTACGGGATCCATCTGTTATCCTCTCCTAACTCGGGGTGTGATATAATCCTATAAAAAAGCTGAAAGAAAGGATAAAAGATGCGTAGTGATACCATCAAACGAGGTTGGGAGCGCACCCCTCACCGAAGTCTTTTAAGGGCTACGGGTCTAACAGATAGCGATTTTGATAAACCCTTTATTGGTGTTGCCAATAGCGTCATCGATATTATCCCTGGCCACTTTTTCCTTCGTGAGTATGGCCGTATTGTGCGCGAGGAGATTAGGGCTGCCGGCGGTGTTCCTTTTGAGTTTAATACGATTGGCGTGGATGATGGGATTGCGATGGGGCATGATGGGATGCTCTATTCGCTTCCAAGTCGTGAACTGATTGCCGATTCGATCGAGACGATGATGAATGCTCATAAGCTTGATGCCCTCATCTGTATCCCTAATTGCGATAAGATTGTCCCTGGCATGATCATGGGAGCATTGCGGGTTAATGTCCCCACGATTTTTGTTTCGGGCGGTCCTATGAAGGCAGGGCACCTTGCTGATGGGACACCAATCGATTTGGCAACAGCATTTGAAGCGGTGGGCAAAAAGGCGCGTGGCCAGATTAGTGATGAAGCGCTTTATGAGATCGAGTGCCAGGCGTGCCCTGGAGCTGGAAGCTGTTCAGGAATGTTTACGGCCAACTCGATGAATACTCTTTGTGAAGCGATGGGTATTGCATTGCCTGGTAATGGCACGATCCTTGCCCTTACTCCAGAGCGTGAGGAGCTCTTGCGTCAAGCGGCACGGCGTATTGTTGAGATTGCGCTGGATGAGCGCTATAAGATCCGCAATATCCTCAACGAAAAAGCGGTTCATAACGCCTTTGTCGTCGATATGGCAATGGGTGGTAGCTCCAATACCGTTTTGCATATGTTAGCTATTGCACGCGAAGCAGAGGTTGATTTTGATATTGCCAAAATCAACACCATCTCTGATCAAGTAGCCCATATTGCCAAAATTAGCCCAAGTCTTTCAACAGTCCACATGGAGGATATTCACCGAGCTGGTGGGGTGAGTGCTGTTATGAAAGAGGTGGCGCGTCGCGGCGATATTCTCAAAACTGATGCTTTGACGGTGACAGGTGAGACACTGGGCGAACGCATTGCCTTTGTAGAGATTAAAGATACCTCGATTATCCATACGAATGAAAATGCCTACTCTCCTGTTGGTGGCCTCGCGATTCTTTTTGGTAACCTCGCACGCGAGGGGGCGGTTGTTAAAACAGCAGGTATTGATGCCCATATGCGTCAATTTAGCGGCAAGGCGATCTGTTTTAACTCCCAAGACGAGGCAATTGCGGGGATTGTGGGGGGCAAGGTGCAGCCTGGGCATGTTGTCGTGATTCGCTATGAAGGGCCCAAAGGAGGACCCGGTATGCAAGAGATGCTCTCGCCTACAAGTCTTATTGCCGGTATGGGATTAGGTGATAAGGTCGCATTGATTACTGATGGCCGTTTTTCGGGAGCTACGCGTGGGGCATCAATTGGACATGTGAGCCCTGAAGCGGCTGAGGGAGGTGTGATCGCGTTGCTTCAAGATGGGGATATTATTGATATTGATGTCGATCAGCGAACGCTGAATGTTCGCCTAAGCGACGAGGAGCTGGAGGCGCGTCGCCAAACCTTTGTTCCCCATAAAAAAGAGATTGCCTCAAAATGGCTGCGCCGTTATGGACTTCTGGTTTCTAATGCCAGCGCCGGGGCTGTGTTAAAAACGGAGCTGTAGTGTGGTGCGGGCTTTATGGCTAGCTGCTTCGCTAACATTGTTGGCATCAGCCATCGAGATCATTGAGCCTGTTGAGGTTGGTGCCAAACCTGGCTTCTCGGGCAACATCGAAGGATCAGGAGAGCTGCAACAGGGTAACACCGACAAACAATCGTATCAGGCAAGTTTAAAGGGTGTTTGGGATGATGGGCAGGAGGCGTGGTTAGCCATAGCGAGTGCGGCGCGTAGTTGGAGCAGGGGCGTGATGGATGATGATGCCCTCTTTGCCCACCTGCGGTGGCTACGTCCGGTAGGATTGACAAAAGATAAGACGATCGAGGTTTTTGGGCAGTATCAGAGTAGCCGTGTGAAGGCAATTAGTAGCCGTGATCTGGTTGGAGCCAATCTTCGCTTTCGCGTTAGCGAGGGGGTCGATTTGGCCTATCTTGGCGCGGGTGTGATGGAGGTGTACGAAGAAAAGAGTAAAGAGGCGGCTCAATGGCAGGCGCGACTCAACCTTTACGCTACGCTTCGTCATCGCATCGATGAGAAGTTCTCACTCTACGCAGCCCTCTACTACCAACCGTGTGTTGATGATGTTAGTGACTACGATTTGATTGCAGAGGCGAAGGCAAGTTATGATATCTCGCGATCTTTTTCCTTGGCTTATAAAATCAGAGAGAGTGTTGACTCAACACCTGCAGCCAATAAAAGACGCACCGATCTTTCACAACTTCTCTCTTTTAGCTATAAATTTGGCCCATCTTAGTTGGTGATGATAAAGTCAAAATAGTCCGAAACAAAATTCTTATCATCGATGACCTTAAAGGCGTTGGCGGCTGCTTTGAGGTTGCCTGCTTCGATATAAAGAAGTCCCAGCCCAACTCTTGATTCGAGATTATAGGGGTCGAGCGCTTTAGCAAGTTCCAGATAACCTATCGCCTCTGCATGGCGTCCAGAGGCCATGGCGGCGACGGAGGCCTGAAAGACCGTTTGTGCATCCCCAACTTTGAGTGCATCGATGAGGTGGCTATAGTTGGCGTAGGATTCTTCAAATTTTTTTAGATAGATCTGAGCTAATGCGAGTGCCCGGAGGCCATTTTCAACATCGTAGCGCTCGAGTCGGACGCGTGCTTTGAGCTTTTGTTCGATTCCTGGCAAGAGTCCAGTAAGAAAGCCAAGCCTGACATAAAGTGCTGGAACGATGACAGGACCGTAGTAGAGGCTTGAGAGATCAAGCTGATTACCTTTGAGAAGCTCTTGGGCGCGGTAAGCAAACTCTTTGATGGGTCGATCTTGATAAGAGATATAGGCATAGAGGATGTTGCTAAGGATATCCTTGGGCAAGAGCCTGTGAAGTTTGGCGGCAGAGCGTTTGAGCTGGGCAGCATCGTTTTGTTTTTGGGCAAGTAAAATCTCAAAAATTCTCTCAAACGCCCCCTCTTTGTCATGCGATTGATCAAACCATCTTGCAGCTGCGCCAAGATTGTTATCAAAGTAGTAAAGCATCGAGAGATAGAGGAGGGTTTCGTTATCTTTGGTCGCACTATTTTGGAGGTCTTCGCGTAGCGACATGACGATACGCCTCGTATCGTTATTGGTGAGCTCGCCGCAGATGATGGTAAAGATGCCGGCTAAGTAGTTGGTGCGGTCAAAATGGTAGGCGCGCAGGAAATGTTTATAGGCCATCGGATAGTTGCCAAGCTGGGCATAGGTAAGCCCTAAGTTGTACTGAAGGATTGAATGGCCAGTGGTTCGAGATTCTAGCTCCTTAAAGAGCTTGTAGGCGGGAGTAATGTGCCAGCCTAAGGCCATTTTGATCCCTTGTGCTATTTTGCCATTGATATTGCTCGTTCGTGCAGAGTGCTCAAGGTGAGCCATCGCCTGTGCCGACTCTTCACTTAGAAGCTCTAATTGCCCCTTTTTGATGTCGGCAACTGTTTTATTAGGATTAAATATTTTAAACGGGGCATAATAAAAGAGCGTTGCATAGAGGGTTTTACGATCAAGAAGAAAATTTTTCTGAAAGTCGCGTTGTCCTTTGTCGATATCGAAAAGAGACTCTTTGAGGATCGTTTTGATCGCATAAAAGCGCGATGCGTTGGCTTCATCTTTGAGTGAGGCGCGCTCTAATGCTAATGCGGCATCTGGGAATTTATTGCGTTTAAGATGAACAAGTGCTTGCGCCATGAGTGTTCGTAGGGGGTCAAGTCCGTAGCGCTCAGCTGCATCAAGGTGCTTGGCCGCTTCATCGTAATTGGCAAGTCTGGCATATAAAAGCCCCAAAGGAAGCTCATTTTGCGGATTTTTTTCAGCTTCTAAGAATTTGATCGCTAGCGCTGAATCATCCAAAAGATTGGCCATTTGTGCCCCGATCTTTAGATGTTCGCGCATGAAAAAGTTTGAAGTTGGCTTTGTTGCTGCTGCTAGTGTCTCGATTGGACGCCCTTGGTAGTAACGTAATAGGGCATAATAGTATGAGTAGAGCTTTGTTCCAGCTGTCTCAGGTAAAGCTGCTTCAGCAATATCAAGGTAGTGCTTAAAGGCCTCTTGATTGCCTAATTGTTTCGCGCAGACGGCGGCATTGAGGGCGGCTGGGGTGCGATGCTCTCCTGAGGCGAGCGCTTTATCAAAGAGCTCAAGTGCCTCAGCCCATGCCCCTTCTTTCATTTTGGCCACACCCAGATTGTAATGAGAGAGTGCCTCGTTAAATTGGGCAATCTCTTCAAAGATCTGAAGTGCTTTCTCCTTATCGCCCCGTTTGTAGAGGAGATTGGCCTTTTCGATTAGCTCTTCAATCGAGCTTCGTTGGGTGGCAATGTCGCTGTGTGTTGTCTCTTTTTTTGGTTTTTCGGTTGGTGGCGCAGTGGTAGGTTCGGGGGCAAGAGTAACATAAAGACCAACCCCGATGCCGATGAGCAACAGGGCACTGGCTGCACTGATGATGAGAATTTTTTTGCGACGAGCCTTTTGTTTGAGAGCCTCATCGTCGATTGTGGGGGTGGGTGTGCTCTGGCCTGCCCCCTCATCTTCGATGATGACTATATCTTCGTTCATCTTAGAGATACTTTCTTAAAACCTCAGGAATAGCAATGGTGCCATCAGGCTGTTGATAGTTCTCCATGAGTGCGATGAGTGTGCGACCAACAGCAAGGCTTGAGCCATTTAGAGTATGGACAAGTCGAGTTTTTTTGCCTTCTTTGTAGCGAATCATTCCGCGACGCGCCTGAAAATCGCGCACATTGCTTACTGAACTAATCTCACGATAGCGTCCTTGACCTGGTAGCCAAACTTCGATATCGACTGTCTTGGCAGCCCCAAAGCCCATATCACCCGCGCATAGGCGCATAAGGCGATGGGGAAGGCCAAGGCTTGTTAGCAGATCAGAGGCACAGGCAAGCATCTCGTCAAAAACCGCATCACTTTGTTCGGGTGTTGTGATGGCGACAATCTCGACTTTGTCAAACTGATGCTGACGAATCATGCCTCGGGTATCTCGTCCAGCAGCACCCGCCTCTTTACGAAAACAAGGCGTCAAAGCGGTTAGGCGTATTGGGAGCTCATCGGCTGTTAGGATCGTATCCCTAAAGAGATTCACAAGGGGCACTTCGGAGGTTGGGATCAAAAAGAGATCATGCTCCTCCATGGGAACGCGAAAGAGATCCTCTTCAAATTTAGGCAGCTGCCCTGTGGCCGTCATTGTCTCACGATTAACTAGATAAGGAAGCCCCACCTCTTCAAACCCTCGCGCCCGGTTAAAATCGAGCATATATGAAGCCAGCGCTCTTTGAAGTCTTGCCGCCTCAGCTCGTAATACCGTAAAACGGCTTTTGGCCAATTTGACCCCTGCTTCAAAGTCAAGCCAACCTAAGGCCGCACCAAGTTCATGGTGCTCTTTGGGCTCAAATGAAAAAACGGGTGGCTCAAGGATGCGCGCTATCTCGACATTCCCCTCCTCATCCTCTCCATCTGGTGTATCATCATCAGGGATATTGGGGATCGTCATCGCCAACGCTTCAAGCTGCGCATCTAGATGGCGAACCTCATCGCTACCCTTGGCGATCGCCTCTTTATTAGCCTCAAGCTCGACTTTGAGGGCTTCGATGTCGCCCCCTTCTCGTTTGAGTGTTCCAAAAAGACGACTCTTCTCGTTTTGGAGCGCTTGAAGTTTCTCGAGCTCTTGCTTGGCTCTTCTGCGAGCTTCAAAGAGTTTGGCTGCTGTCTCAAGTAGCTCTTGCGCCACACCACGACGCCTAAGCTTAGCACTTGTGGCATCAAACTCCTTTTCGAGTAACTTCAGATCGATCATGAATTCAAATCCTCAACGATACGAAAATCGCCTCCAGCCTCTTCAACACAAAATTTGTGCTTACCACAAAACTCTTCGTTCATTTTAGCCGCCAATTTTTCGGCCTCACGGCGCGCCTCTTCTTTGGTGGCATACTCATAAACTGGCTGCATACCACGGCGGGTAAAGCAGCCACACTGTTTAACAATCTCGACTTTTGTCATGATACTCTCCTGTAGTGAATTCCAGTTACCTCTCTGACTTTTTCGATAATTGGGATAGCCGATGCACGCGCTTTGCGCGCACCCTCGGCAAGGATCTCATAGACTTCCTTAGGATGCGCAAGATAGTAGGCACGCTTCTCTCGATAGGGTTCAAAATAGGCCCAGATCCGTTCTGTCAGCTCTGCCTTAAAGTGGCCATACCCTTCGCCTCCTTTGAGATAGCGTGCCCGCAATGCCTCGATCTCATCACTATTCATAAAAAGCTTGCTCAGAGCAAAGATTGAGCATTTGTCGGGGTCTTTGGGCGCTTCAAGGGGGGTTGAGTCGGTAACAATTTGACTGATGCGTTTTTTGAGGGCTTTTTGGCTTTCATAGCCAAAGATCTCAATTGTGTTGCCATAGCTTTTGCTCATCTTGGCCCCATCAATTCCAGGAACAACAGCGACCTCTTCGGCAATCTGCGCCTCTGGTAGCGTAAAAATCTCTCCATAGTGATGGTTAAACTTCATGGCAATATCGCGCGCCATCTCTAAGTGTTGAATTTGGTCTTTGCCTACAGGGACGCGTTCGCCTCCAAACAGCAGAATATCGGCAGCCATGAGAACAGGATAGCTAAATAGACCATGGTTAGCGTGGATCCCCTTGGCAATTTTATCCTTATAGCTATGGGCACGCTCCAAAAGACCCATGGGCGTGAAATTTGAAAGAACCCAATAGAGCTCTAATACCTCTGGAACATCTGATTGAACCCAAAAGGTAGATTGGTAAGGGTCAAGACCTAATGATAGAAAGCTTATCGCTGCCTCCATGACATTGGCTCGTAGTGCTTCGCCATCGCTTAACGATGTCATCGCATGGTAGTTAGCGATAAAGCAAAAAAGTTCAGACTCCCCTTGAAGGTCGATCATCGGTTTCATCATCCCAAAATAGTTCCCTAAATGAAGGGCCCCCGAGGGTTGAATTCCCGATAAAACGCGCATAAGACTCCCTATAATGATCTTATGCGATTGTAGCAAAAAGGGGGTTAAGAGCGGCTAATAGGGAGAGGTGAAGGTGCGGGTTGTCCAAGATAGAACCCCTGCCCCTCATCGATACCGATCATTTTGACTTGATTCCAAACTTGTTCGCTATGAACGAATTCTGCAACCGTTGTGATATTGAGTCGTTTTGCAAAGGAGACAATCGTTTCGGTGATCATTCGCACGTTCGCGTTTGTATCAATTGTCTTAATAAGTGTTGCATCGATTTTGAGAATATCAATTTGTAGCTTAAGGACATTTTCAAAGTTTGAATAGCCGCTTCCAAAGTCATCTAATGCGATTTTGCAGCCTAACTCTTTAATCTCCTCAATAAACTTTTGTACGGCATCAAAATTCTCGATTCCTTCTGACTCAAGGATCTCAAAGACAACTCGCTCTCCAATTCCCTCCTCGCGAATGCGCCGCTTAATATAATCTGCCGTCTCCTCGTGGGCGATATCTTCAAATGAGAGGTTGATAGAAAATGGTTCACCTCGCTCTCTAAAGAGCCCGATTGAACGATCAAGAACGGCCATGGTAATCTGTGGATAGAGGCGAATCTTTTTGGCGATATCAAGGAAAAAGAAAGGAGAGATGGCGCGCCCATCATCATCGATGAGTCGCACAAGTGATTCATATTTAACAACTTTACCAGTTGATGCATCAATGATTGGCTGAAACCAGGGGATGATTCTTCCCTCAGCCAACGCTGCTCTGATTTTGGCTGCCCAGTGGATATTCTTTTCTAATTGATGTCGCCTCTCCTCTTCGTTGCTGCAAAGATAAAAATCCCGCTTCTCTTCACGAGCCCTCTTGAGTGCATAGTCGGCTAGTTTGATTCTTTCGCCCACGGGTCCAGAAAAGCCAACTGTCGCCGTCATCACGATGCGGTTGTTGTTATAGAGGAAAGGTTCGCTAAAAGTTGAGCGAATGATCTCTAGAGCTGTCTCTAGGAAATGATCACACATACCAAGATCTCGCAGCGCAAACTCATCACCAAAGAGACGATAGATGGCCATTCGTCCCATCGCTCTACCCTCAAGCCTTCTGGCTAATTCGATGAGAAGGTAGTCGCCCGCTTCTGTTCCGTAAAAGTCGTTTACAGATCTAAAGCCATCGATGTTAATCAGGGCGATCGCCCCCTCTTGGTTGGTGGCGAGCTCTTTAAAAAGTTTGTATCGACTAGCCAACCCCGTGAGCTCATCAGTTTCTAGCATAGCCCGTTTTGTAATAAGCTCTGTGATGTCGTAGCGGATCGCAATGTATTCGATAATATCGCCGCGACGATCAAGAATTGGGACGATTGTTGAGCTAACAAAGTAGCTTGTCCCATCCTTGCGCCGGTTCTGAATAGTACCTTTCCAGATTTTTTTGGAGGAGATTGTTTTCCACAATTCGTCAAAAACTTTTTTCTCCATTTGGGGGTGGTGGACGATATTGTGTTGCTTGCCAATGAGCTCATGACGGCTGTAGCCAGAGATGGCACAGAAAGCATCATTGACATAGGTGATGATGCCTGTAGGATCTGTTTTTGACACGATAGCGCTTGCGTCAACAGCTACTTTGTATTCACGTAGAAGGTTGCGCTCATCTTCAAAGGCGTCAGTTTTGGCATCTAACTCTTTTTCTAATTCGCGATTAAGCTGCTCGATCTTGTCGATCATGGTACCAAATGTGGCATGGACGGTCAAGAGCGCCAGGGCGAGCATGGCAATTGTAGCTAATGCTACAAAAAGAGTTAGATCATTGATATTTTTGTAAAGAGATGAAAGCTCTTGAAAGCAGACGAGAATGCCTATCTCGGTGCCATCAAAAGCTTTGATCTTTTTAAAGTGGGCAGCGTAGTGGTGGTCATCGATCTTTAAAATAGTATCTTGTGTGAAGTTGTTGTCGCTCTTAAGATGACCTAGGAGGGAGGGTGTTCCGTAGATGATGCGATAGCTACCAAAGCGGTGTGTTGCATGATCATCGCTAATCACAGAGGCGGCTTGTTCGTTAAGTAGCATGACAGTTTTTGACTGATCTAAGGTGCTCATAGCGCTAATAACGCCACTCACAGAGACCCCGATTTCGATGAGGCCGAGGTAGCCTCTATGGTCATGGATGGGCTCAACGACTCTATAATCACAACCATGTTTGCCCGTCTCAAACCCAACGATCTGCGTTTTTAGACGGTTCGCTTCGACAACCATCGGACGAACTGTCGAGAGATCATCGCCATACAAGTGGGGTTTGTGGAGTCGCGCTAGTGAATAATTTTTGGGTGAAATGAAGTGAAAGATCTCAATAGGAGGCTGACCACGCTTGGCAAAGTCATAGATAGGCTGAGCATAGGCAAGAAGGGCGCATGATCATGTGAGGCCATGGCATCACGAATGGCTTTTTGAGAGCGGACAAAAAAGGCAAGATCAGCGAGGTGGCGTTGAAGCTGGTAGAGTGAGTGTTCGATTTGTCGATCGATGCGCTCCCCTTCTTGTGCGATAGCTTCATTAATCATAGCCCGCTGTTTATAATACCCAATACTCCAAAAGAGGAGGGCAATGGCAATGATAACAACCGCTGTGACCGATATGGTTTTGATTTTGAGATTCAGCTTTGGCTCCCTGGTGAAATCGGCCGCCATTTTAGCATAAGAAAATGGAATTTACTTTTACAAGTGGCTTGTTTAAGGAGGAGAAAAGTTTTTAAAGGAACCCCAGCTTGGGGATTCCAAAGATTTAGGCGAGGGCTTTTTTGGCTTGCTCGACAACTGTGGTAAAGGCAGTAGGGTTATTCATCGCCAAATCGGCAAGAATTTTGCGATCAAGTTCGATGCCTGCTTTTTTTAAGCCATTGATAAAGCGGCTATAGCTGATGCCATTGAGGCGGCAGGCAGCGTTGATACGAATGATCCAAAGACGGCGGAAATCACGCTTTTTCTGTTTGCGATCACGGAAGGCATAATAGAGACTGCGCTCAAGCTGCTCTTTTGCTTTTCTAAAATGTTTGTGGCGCGCGCTATAAAAGCCGCGAGCTAATTTTAAGACTTTTTTGTGACGACGGCGTCTTACGATACCAGTTTTAACACGCATTGTTGGTTCCTTTGACCTTAGATTTTTTTAGGTGCCGCGAAGCGGACTTGCCTGCTTTGCTTTGGGGCTTGCAGGAGGAAAAGAGGCGCTATTATAGCGCAACACTACTTAGAGATGCGTAGGGCTTACGACATGCAAAGAAGGCTTTTGACCATATCGACATTGGCGCTATGGACATAATGGGGCGCCTTAAGACCACGCATTCTTTTGGAGCTCTTTTTCGTCAGGATATGGCTACGGAATGCTGCACCACGCTTAATTTTGTTTTTGGTCAGTTTGAAGCGCTTAGCCGCACTTTTATTGGTTTTCATTTTTGGCATAGAAACTCTCCTTGCAAAGATTGGGTTTTATTTTTTATTTTTTTTCGGGACAACATGCATATTGATATAGCGCCCCTCTTGTGTCGGCTCTTTGTCACGCTCGGCAATATCGCTGATCATCTCAAAGATACTATTGAGCAGCTCAAAAGCTGGAGCCGGATTTTCGTTTTCGCGTCCTTTGAGAAAAACGCGGAAACGCACATGCTTATCCTCTTCTAAGAACTCTCTGGCATGTTTGACTTTATAAGCAATGTCGTTTTTGGCAATTTTAATCGAGAGCTTAATCTCTTTAACCTCGATCACCTTCTGCTTTTTCTTGGCCTCTTTGAGCTTTTTTTCTTGTTCGTAGCGATATTTGTTAAAGTCCATGATCTTGCAGACAGGCGGTGTGGCCGTCGGTGAAATCATGACAAGATCAAGCCCTTTTTCTTCGGCTAATGCCAAGGCTTCACTCGATGAGATGATGCCATATTGATGGCCATCCTCTCCGATGCAGCGCACCTCTTTGGCTTTATAGCGAACCTGCTCGTTGAGAATGGGTGCTTCTTTACCGCTCACGCGAGTTCCTCATGCGCTTCTCCAGAAATTTTTGAGATAAAATCGTCCAAACTAAGACTCTCTTGAGTTCGACTGCGTCGATCCCTTACGGCAACCGTCTTTGCCTCAACCTCCGCATCACCAATAACAACGATAACCGGGATGCGCTCTTTTTCGGCTGTGCGAATGCGTTTAGCCAGTGTTTCATTGCGATCAAAGATCTTAGCGTCGATCTCTTGGGCGCGTAGTTTGAGCATGATCTCTTTGGCGTAGGCTTGATGCGCTTCATTTACAGGGATGATGGCTACCTGGGTGGGAGCGATGAAGAGAGGGAACTCTCCACCAAAGTGTTCAGTTAAGATCGCAATAAAGCGCTCGAATGAGCCCAGGATAGCACGGTGAATCATCACCGGTCGTCGCGCTTGATTGTTTTCATCGGTATAATGGAGGCCAAATCTCTCAGGTAGATTCAAATCGACCTGAACAGTGCCACACTGCCATTTACGGCCGATAGCATCGGTAATTTTAATATCGATTTTGGGTCCATAAAAGGCACCGCCACCTTCGTCGATGCCATAGGGTAATCCTTTGGTCTCTAAGGCGCCTCGGATCGCATTGGTTGCGAGCTCCCAAAACTCATCGCTTCCAATGGCCTTCTCAGGTTTGGTTGCAAGTTCCATCGTGTACTCAAAACCAAAACGCTTCATGATCGCATCGACAAAATCAAGAACCTCATGGATAACATTGCCAATTTGGTTTTCGGTACAAAAGATATGCGCATCATCTTGTGTAAATTCACGAACACGCAGCAGGCCATGTAAGACACCCGATTTTTCGTGGCGATGAACAGTACCAAATTCAAAGAACTTCAATGGCAAATCACGGTAGCTGCGCACTTGGGCATTAAAAATACGCACATGCCCCAGGCAGTTCATCGGCTTCATGCCATACTCTTGCTCTTCAATTTGGGTAAAGTACATATTGTGGCCATAGTTTTGGTAATGTCCACTGACTTTCCACATATCTGATCGCAAAACTTCAGGGCCCCGTACTGGTTCGTAGCCTCGTTGTAGGTGGGCTTTATAAAGAAGGCGCTCAAGTTTGCCACGAAGCCTTGCTCCATTAGGCAGCCAAATAGGCAGACCTGATCCAATCTCTTCATCAAATATAAAGAGTTCAAGCTCACGGCCAAGCTTACGATGGTCGCGCTTTTTGGCCTCTTCGATCATCGTGATATGCTTCTTGAGGCTCTCTTTGTCGGCAAAAGCAATGCCATAGATGCGTGTGAGCATCTCGCGATTCTCATCGCCCCCCAAGTAGGCACCAGCAACGCGCGTAAGCTTGAAATAGCGAATGAATTTTGTATTCGGTAGATGGGGCCCGCGACAAAGATCCTCAAACTCTCCTTGTTTGTAAATCGAGACGGTTTCGCTTGGGATGCGTGCTAAGACCTCAAGCTTGAGATCATCATCGGCAAATTTTGCCATCGCCTCGCTTTTAGGAATTTCGTAGCGAACAATCTCTAATTTACGCGAGGCAATCTCCTCCATTTTCTTTTCGATCATAGGAAGATCGTCATCGCTTAGTCTTCGATTTGAGCGTAAATCGTAGTAAAATCCCTCATCCACAACAGGGCCGACAAAAAATTTGGCTTCAGGCCAGAGCTCTTTGATTGCTTGAGCCATGAGATGAGCGCAGGAGTGACACAAAACCTCGAGAGAGTCTTCTGAGTTATCAAAATAGACGGGTGTTCCTGATATGTTATACGCGCGGGCAGTTTGCAGATCGATAAGTTGGTGATCATTGGTTTTGTAGGCGATAATGTCGCTCAATATAGTTCCTTAGGTACAATAATCCTTCATCATCTATGGATTGACTCACATCTTGTCTATCGTTGTAGAGGCAGTGGTGGCCACGAGAGGACTCGAACCTCCGACCACTACCATGTCAAGGTAGTGCTCTACCAACTGAGCTACGCGACCACTTTCGAGGCGGGAATTCTAACCAACTTTAGCTTTATTGTTCCTGAAATTTCTCCATAGAACCGACAGAACGGCGCAATCGATTAAGACATCAGCCAGATTAAAAATAGCAAACTCAAAACCACAGTGCCAGTAGATATAATCAACGACTCCTCCGATGGCGAAGCGATCAAAGATATTCGAAAGCCCTGCTGCAAAAAAGGTAGCCGCCTCATAGCGATAGGTATGAAGAAGCCTCTCGCGATAAGCAAACCATGCGATGGCAGCAATCAAGAGTAGCTGGATATATTTTAATCCCTCTCCCAAAAAGGAGAAGAGACTAAAAGCAACCCCTTTGTTGATTGCCAAGATCAACGAGAGGCAGCTGCTATGCCACTGGGCTCCTTGCAAAAAAAGCTGCTTGATCGCTTGATCAAGAGCAAAGAGAGAGAGCGCCAGTAGCAATGGAAAGAGCGATGCCTTAGCCATTGATCGCCTGTGTAAGAAAGTTCGCCATCTCGTCAAGTCGTTTGGCAAGAACTCCTTCGTTGGTTCCCTCAAGTAGTAGGCGGAGTTTATTTTCGGTGCCTGAATAGCGTATAAGGTGACGAATCCCCTCGGCTTCAAGTGCATTGAGGCGCTCCTGAAAGCCTGGTATCTCGGTAAGTGGGATTTTTTGGCGTACAGGAAGGGCTTGTTGTAGCTGAGGATCAGGTGCAAAAAGGCGCAAGGCAACACTCGCTTTTTTGCCCGATTTAAGCACAAGTGCTGCTGTTTGCAAGGCGGCAACAAGGCCATCGCCTGTCTTAGCGTAGTCGGTGAAGATGATATGGCCGCTCTGCTCACCTCCGAAGTTGAGCCCCTCTTTTTGAAGTGCCTCAAGAATATACTTATCCCCAACATCGGTACGCACAAGAGCGATCCCATTATTATTTAAAAAGTGCTCCATTGCCCCATTGCTCATGACGGTAGCCGCGATTTTCCCCCCTTTGAGGGTCCCTTGATCTTTTAAGTAAAGAGCTAAGGCGGCCAAAAGATGATCCCCCTCGACAACCTCCCCCTCTTCATCAACAACAACAAGCCGATCGGCATCTCCATCAAATGCAAAACCGATATCGGCACGGTAGGTTCGCACAGCATGCTGCAAGTCGGCTGGATGGAGTGCGCCACACCCTTCGTTAATGTTAAGTCCATTGGGCTTATCGTGCAAGACAATCAGATCGGCGCCAAGCTCAGCAAAGATTGTTGGCGCCACTTTATAGGCGGCTCCATTGGCTGTATCGATGACAATGCGCACGCCATGAAGTGTTAGCTCTTTGGGAAAAGAGTTTTTGATCGAGACGATGTAGCGCCCGATGACATCGTCAATGCGCTTGGATGCGCCAACCTCTTTGCCCGTCTTTTGATTGGCGCTTAACAGATCATCATCACCATAGATGCGCTCGATCTCCTCCTCGGCGGCTGCGCTAAGCTTATTGCCAAAGGCATCGAAGAACTTGATCCCATTATCATCATAGGGATTGTGGCTTGCAGAGATGACGATGCCACCATCACAACGCATATCTTCAGTCAAAAAGGCAATAGCAGGAGTCGGCATGGGGCCGATTTGGACAACATCATAGCCAACTGCAGTAAGCCCCGCAACGAGGGCATTTTCGATCATATAGCCACTACGTCTCGTATCTTTGCCAACTAGAATTTTGTTGGTGCGTGAGTGTTTACGAAAGTAGATGCCGGCCGCCATGGCGAGATTAAGGGCCATTTGGACTGTTAGGGTCTTACCCGCACGACCCCGGACACCATCAGTACCGAAAAGTTTCATGACTGTTGCTCCTTACTGTTTGGGCTGATTGTAACATATTTTCTCTAAGGCGCTCCCTATTCCCTTATATTTAAATGAATTTTAATCTTTTTTAAGGTAAAATGGCGGCAAAATTTTCAAAAATTGAAGAAGGATATTAACCCAATGGCACATCATAAATCAGCCGAAAAACGGATCCGCCAGACAGCGGTCCGCACAGAGCGCAATAAGGCACTACGAACACGCATGAAAAATGTTGTTAAGAATGTTCGCATTGCAGCCGAGAGCGGTGATGCTGCTGCGCTACAAGAGGCATTTCGCGTTGCTAACAAAGAGCTTCACCGCCTTGTCAGCAAAGGTCTGATCAAAAAACAGACTGCCAGTCGTAAAGTTAGCCGCCTGGCCAAACTCCTCAACGCCCAGTAAGCGCTTAAATCCTTGACTTTGAGGAGAGCGCGGGTGCGCCTCCTCGCTTCATATCATCCTCGCTCAAATAGATAGTACAAAGAGTTTCCCATGCTGATGACCAAGCTTGAACCCGTTATTGCCCGTTATGAAGAGATTGAGCGCGAGCTTCACCGCCTCAGTGATGGTAGCGATATCAAGCGACTGACGGAGTTAACCAAAGAGCAATCCCAGCTTCATGAGCTTGTTCAGACGGCGCGTCACTATCGTGATATGTTAAAAGCGATTGAGGAGAATCGAGCCTTGATTGATGATCCTGAGTTGGGTGAGTTAGCACGCGAGGAGCTAAAGGGGCTTGAGGAGCAGCGACCGTTAATTGAGGAGAAGATCAAGGTTCTTCTTTTGCCCAAAGATCCTAATGATGAACGCAATACCTACCTGGAAATTAGAGCAGGAACGGGCGGTGATGAGGCGGCTTTGTTTGCTGGAGATTTGATGCGCGCCTATCTTCGCTATGCCGAGCTTAAAGGGTGGAAGGTCGAGCTTGTCAGTGCAAGCTCTAGTGATTTGGGTGGCTATAAAGAGGTGATTTTGCTCATTAAAGGGGAGCGAGTCTATTCTCGCCTGAAGTATGAGGGTGGGGTTCATCGTGTTCAGCGCGTGCCAGCCACCGAGGCACAAGGGCGCATCCATACCTCAACCGTTACTGTTGCAGTGATGCCAGAGGTTGATGATGTTGAGATCACGCTTAATCCCAATGATATTCGCATTGATGTCTATCGTTCAGGCGGCCACGGTGGACAATCGGTCAATACGACCGACTCGGCGGTGCGTGTGACCCACATTCCCACCGGCCTTTCTGTTGCTATTCAAGATGAAAAGAGCCAGCATAAAAACAAGGAAAAAGCGCTTAAAATCCTTCAAGCGAGGCTCTATGAGATGCAAATGAGTGCACAATTGGCCGAAAATGAGGCGGCCCGTCGTTCACAGGTGGGCTCAGGTGAGCGCAGCGAAAAGATTCGCACTTACAACTATCCCCAAAACCGCATTACTGATCATCGTATTAACCTTACTCTCTATCGTCTTGATGCGATTATGGCAGGTGGTCTGTGGGATGAGCTGATCGAGCCAGCCATTGTCCATGCCCAGGCTCAAGCATTGGCTGATGCAGGGCTATAAGTGTTGATGCGCCACGCTATCCCCCCTCTTATCTACGGAACAGCTTGGAAGCAAGAGCGAACTGCCCAGCTTGTTGAAATGGCGGTTCTGGCTGGTTTTCGGGGTATCGATACAGCATGTCAGCCTAAACATTATCATGAAACTGGTGTTGGCGAGGCGCTCAAGAGGCTACGCGCACATGGCATCGAGCGTGACCACCTCTTCCTTCAGACGAAATTTACCCCATTAGCAGGTCATGATCCAGCGCGCATCCCCTATGATCCTGCAGTGCCATTATCGATGCAAGTTGCCCAATCTTTTGGTGTCTCTCAGCGTAATCTTGGTGTTGATGTTGTTGATGCGCTGATCCTTCATGCGCCACTTGAGAGTTACGATCGAACACTTGAAGTATGGCGGGCGATGGAGGAGATTGCGCAGCGTGGCGGGACACGTTTATTGGGTGTGAGTAACTGCTACGATGTGCACTTTTTTCAGCGTCTGTTTGCTGATGCCATTGTCAAACCTTCAATCTTGCAAAATCGCTTTTATGCCCAAACCCATTATGATGATGAGCTTCGTGCATGGTGTCGCTCTCAGGGGATTATTTATGAAAGCTTTTGGAGCCTAACGGCCAACACCCATCTTTTGGCTCATCCTGCCATCGCTAACATTGCAATGCGTCACGGGTTGACCCAGGCGCAGGTGTGGTATCGTTACCTCATCGATTTAGGTATTGTACCGCTTATTGGAACAACTTCTGCCTTGCATATGGCGCAAGATCTTGCTGTTCTTGATCTTGCCCTCGAGAAGAGTGAACGCGAGGCTATCGATACTCTTGTTAAGCAAAGCGTTCGTTGGGTACAACGGCCGTAAAGAGTCGCTGCACTGCCCCTTTGAAATAGAGCGTTCCGTTATCGCTACGCATTGAAAGAGTCTCGCCGCTTTTTGGGATAATCTTGGCTTCAGATCCGACGTGCCCTTCGGTTAAAAGGCGCAAAAAGCAAGCAGCCATTCCCGTACCACAAGCAAGTGTCTCTGCTTCAACCCCTCGCTCAAAGGTTCTGACGCGAAGTTGGCCATCTTGTAGGGCGACATAGTTGACATTGGCATTATGGGCATGACGCATCCTTGCGGCAATGGCTTCATCAAAAACCGAAAGATCATCAACAACGGTTACAAGATGGGGAACGCCCGTGTCAATTTTCCACCAAACAAGCCCCTCTTCTTCAAAGGAGGTTGCTAAAATCGTTGGTGGTGTCAATTGGCTCTCCACGACCCCATTGCTCTCAACCGTGGCATGGATGACGCCTGCTGCTGTGACAAAACTCATGTTCGCAGGCGCTAAATCGTGATCAAAGGCATACAACGCTGCGGCACGGCTACCATTGCCGCACATCGCCGCGCTGCTTCCATCAGCATTATAAAACTCCCAAGCAAAATTGTGCGTAGGATGAGGGATAAGAACAATCAATCCATCCGCCCCTATGCCGTTATGACGATCGCACAGGGCGCGTGCAAGGTGGCTGCGGTCTTTGGTGGTAAATGTGTGAAAGATAACGAAATCATTGCCACTTGCGCTATATTTTTCAACAACCATATTGATCCTTTATCTGTGCCACAAGGTTTTCGACTTCACGCTGCAGATGTTTAAGATCGCGTGAGTTATCAACAATCCATGTTGCTCTCTTTTTCTTCTCTTCAATATCGATCTGGGCATCGAGGCGTTGTTGCGCTTGTTGGCGATCAAGTCCATCTCGTGCCATCAATCGCGCCTCTTGCAGATGACGGGGGGTATAGATGACAATCACACGATCGATAGGATAGGCGTTTGTTTCGTAAAAGAGTGGAATATCAACAATATAGGGTTTGTTGAAGCGCTCTCGCTCTTGACATGCGCCAAGGATAGCGTTGCGAATACGAGGGTGAAGCAACGCCTCAAGTTCTCGTCGTTTGTTGGGATCAGCAAAAACAACTGCCCCAAGCTTCTTGCGTGAAACCAGCTTTCCATCCATCACCTCATCACCAAAAAGCACACGCACGCTGGCGGCTTCTTGTTGGAGTAGGTCATGGGCAATCGTATCAGCGTCAATGATATGAAACCCATGGAGCTTAAGGAGTGAGCAGACAGTACTTTTACCGCTCGCAATTCCGCCTGTTAAGGCGATGGCATTGGATAGCTGTGTCAATTTTTTGCAATGCCTCTAAAGTGTGTTACAAGATAGCGTGGCAGGGTAAAGCTTGCAACATGAAGCTCGGGCGTATAGACTTGAACCCCCTCAAGAAAGTCGGCGCGCTGTAGTAGTAAATCGGCTGTTGGGTGATAGTGGCGAGAGCAGAAGATATAAAACTCTCCCATGGCCCTTGCCCACGGGGTAGCGGGCAAGAAGGGCATAGCGATCCAAAAGGGCTCAGCGGTGCGCGCAAGCTCTTCACGCGCGGCAACTGGCTCGTGGAGTGAGCTTGTGGCTTTGATGGTTGCTAAGCCCCGTTCACTCAGATAGTTAGCCAAGCCGTCAAAGCAATGGCCATAAAGCTCAGCAACTATAATCACATCGTAGCTTTGCGCTGGCGCATCGATGCAGCGTGCTTGATCGATGAGAGTGCTTCTTTCTGGGAAGAATGTTTCGATGATCTGGATTGCATCGAAAGGGAGCCAGTCGGGTTGGATTCCATGGCGCACTACCTCAGCCACCTCGCTTCCATCTCCACCTACAACCAAGACGCGCTTAGGCTCTGGATGGGTACATAGGGCGGTATGAACAAGGAGTTCTGCACGCCCCTCTCGTTCAGACGAGGCATAAAGCAATTTTTCGTTAGCAATGATGATCTGCCCATCACGCGTACCCATATAACTGTCAATCTCAGCGTTGTTGATGATGCTATGCCGTTCACTTTTAAGTGTTTCGTTGCTAGCGTACCAACCCTCTTTGATTTTAAATAATCGTTTCATCATTCTCTCCCAAAAATTTCCAAATTTATGCCAATTTTATCACCTTTTGGTTAAAATCCGAGTAATTTCCACCGAATTTAGAAGGAGGTTTTCATGTGTGTCGAGCGCGTTCAACGATTAATGATGGCGGTACTCCTTGGTCTGATCGCCTATTTTGTCTCTGTTAACGCTACGGGCATTGCCCTGTTGCTCATCATCTTTATGATGGCGATGGTGCTGATCTGGGCATTTACTAACTTCTGCCCCTCGATCTGGATGCTCTCCAAATTTCTTCCCAAATGTTGGGAGACAAAGTGACAAGTGTATCCTATAAAGATGCTGGTGTTGATATTGATGCTGGTAATGCCTTTGTTGAGCGCATCAAGCCTTATGTTAAACGGACAGTTCGACCCGGTGTGATTGGGGGGATTGGCTCCTTTTCGGGGGCCTTTGCTCTTCCTGCTGGCTACAAAGAGCCTGTTTTGCTATCGGCAACCGATGGTGTAGGAACGAAACTTCGGTTGGCGATAGATAGCGGTCACCTATCAACCGTTGGAATCGATTTGGTTGCGATGTGTGTTAATGATCTTATCTGTAACTTTGGTGAGCCCCTCTTTTTTCTTGACTACTATGCGACGGGCAAATTGAATGTTGATGAGGCGACGCAAGTCGTTGCTGGTATAGCCGAGGGGTGTGTCTTGGCTGAGTGCGCGTTGGTTGGTGGTGAGACAGCCGAGATGCCCGGAATGTATCATGAGAAAGATTTTGACCTTGCCGGATTTGCTGTTGGAGTAGCTGAGAGAAGCGATATTGAGCGCTCGTCAATGGTTCGTCCAGGTGATCGTCTTATTGGGCTACCAAGTAGTGGTATCCACTCCAATGGCTACTCACTTGTCCGTAAGCTTTTGTTAGAGAAGCTTGGAATGAGATTTGATGATGAGTTTGAGGGACGACCTCTCATCGAGACCCTTTTAGAGCCGACACGAATCTATGTCAAAGAGTTCAAAGCCCATCGATCATCGATTAAGGCACTTGCTCATATCACAGGTGGAGGAATTGTTGAAAATCTTCCCCGTGTGCTGCCCGAGGGGCTTTCGGCGGTGGTCAACAAGCGTGCTATCCCTGTACAGCCTATCTTTGAGCTTATGGGGCGTTATGTTGAAGAGTCTGAGATGTTTAGAACCTTCAATATGGGCATCGGAATGATCTGGGTCGTTGCCCCTGAAGATGCTGACAAAGTTGCGGCAGAGGTTGGCGGTGTAGATCTGGGCGAGATCGTGGCGGGAGGAGATGGCGTTACTCTAAGATGAGCACCATCTTTATCCTCTCCAAACTCTTTACCTATCTTTTCCTTCCCCCATCACTCTTTATCTGGCCTCTTGTGTGGGCCGGTTGGGTTGTCAAGCGATATCGCTCGTTTTTTATCGCCTCAGCTCTTCTTTTGTGGATAATCTCTGCCCCCATCGTCGGCAGGCTTCTTTTAGAGCCTCTTGAGCGCCCCTATCGCACCATGCCAGACATATCGGGTGCCAAAGCGGTTGTGATCCTCGGAGGTGGATCGATTGCCGCAGAGCCGACAATTCCACTTGCTGAAGAGCCGATGAAGCGACTTTTGTGGGGGATGGTGCAAGCGCGCGAGCATAACCTGACGATGATCTATTCTGGAGGCTCTTTGAGGGGTCCTTCGGGGGCGCGCCAAGCATACAAAACAGCGCGCATGATCGATCCTAGACTTCTCTTGTCGACGACCTTAACAGAAGGCTATGCCTTTGTTTTGGAGGAAGAGAGTAAGGATACCGTTGAAAATGCTCGTCTAACCAAGAGGTTTTTTACTGATCAAAAACCAAAAATCGTTCTTGTAACATCAGCCTATCATATGCGCCGTAGTATGATGATTTTTACGCATGAAGGTTTTGATCCTCTTCCTTGTGCTACAGATTTTAAGGTTGAAGAGGGGTATCTAGTTTGGGATTTTTTCCCTTCGATGGAGGGACTCAAGCTAAGCTACGCCGCACTTCATGAATATGCTGGTATCCTTAGCTTGAAGCTCAGAGGTTTTTAGAGAACTTTGATATAGACACTTCGTTCGCGAGGGCCGTCAAATTCACCAAAATAGATCCCCTGCCACTGCCCAAGCAAAGGCTTGCCATTCTCAACAATCACCGTCACAGAGCCGCCCATGATAGCCGATTTAAGATGGGCATCGGCATTATTTCCAACATGCGCGTAGCTTCCGTCGTTTGGAATGATTTCATGGAGTTTTTTAAGCAGGTCACGCCATAGATTAGGATCGAGATTTTCAAAAAGAAAAACTGCTCCCGTCGTATGAGGAGTGGCGATTGTAGCAATCCCATCTGTAATGCCAGACTGGATAATTGCCTCCGTCACCTCTTTGGTGATGTTGATAAGTTCTGTTTTGTGGCGTGTGGTGATACTAATCTTTTTCATGATTCCCTCTCCTTTAGGTAAGATCGAAGACTTTGGTACTCTTTGGCATCAAGGTAGCGCCACTTCCCCGTGGGGAGGGCATTGAGTGTGATGCCACCATATTCAACGCGCTTAAGATCAAGCACTTTTCGTTTAAAGTGGCCAAAGAAGCGGCGAAGCTCCCTATTTTGTCCTTCAGTGATGATCACTTTAAGTTTGCTGGTGGTAGGTCCATTTTTTTTGATCATAAAGGCGACAAACGGGGTAAAGGTCATTGCTGTTTTAGGTGCTAAGGGATGGGCTCCTGCTGAGGCATCATCGACACTTAAGCCCTCTTTCATCGCTGTTATCATCGCCTCTGTGACAGGGCCATCAATTTTGATGAGGTAGATGCGTTCAAGTTGGCTATGCATCAGTGCCGTGACGACCTTGGGGGAGTCGCTAAGCAAGAGCAGCCCTTCACTTGCAAAGTCAAGCCGCCCCACAGGTTTAAAGTGCTTAAAACCACTTGGGAGTGAATCATAAATCGTTTTGCGTCCTCTCGGATCATGTTTGGCAACAAGCTCACCTTTGGGTTTGTTATAGACGATGACAGTAAAGCTCTCTTCATTGTGTGCCAACAATCGTCCATCAAGAGTGATCTTGGCCTTTTCTGAAACGATCATACCTAAATGTGCAATAGCTCCATCGACTTTGATGCGTCCAGCTTCAATAAGTTTGTCAGCATCACGCCTTGAGCAGCGTGCGCGAAGTGCGACAAGTTTATTCAGCCTTATTGTGCGGCTTGTGCCCTCTTCTTTTTTCTCATGATGGGGTTTGGCTGCATTGCACTTGCGTTCTTGGAGATACGATCTTGTGTTGGGCTGATTAGAAGTACTTTTTTTCATTTGATCCCCGCTTCGATCAGATCATGGATATGGAGAAGCCCTTTAAGTTTCATCTGATGATCAGCAACAAGAAGAAATTGGATCTTCTTCTCTTCAATAATACGCATCGCTTGGCTGGCCAGCATCTCCTCATTGTCGCAGATTTTGGGGTTTTTGGTTGCATACTCGATCGCCTGTTTATCGAGCGAAAAGTCAGGAGACATGAGTGCGCGTCGTAGATCCCCATCGCTTAATACCCCTTCAACAACCCCATGATCAGCGATGATAAGGGCTCCCAGCCGACCAGCACTCATCGTAATAATTGCATCGCGCAAGGATGTTTCACGGGAAACAATCGGGAGATTTTCGGTGCGCATCAGATCCTTGACTTTGACAAAGAGGCGGCGCCCGAGGCTTCCGCCTGGATGGAAGGAAGCAAAATCCTCCTCTTTAAAGCCGCGCTCCTTCATTAAACAAACTGCCAAAGCATCACCGATAGCAAGCGTGAGTGTCGTTGAGCTTGTTGGTGCGGCATTAAGCGGGCAGGCTTCGCGACTTACCGCCCCATCCAAAATAACATCAGCATAGCGACCAAGTGTCGAATGAGCATGGCCTGTGATGACAATCATCGGAACGTCAAAGCGTTTGAGGTGAGGAAGGATTTGCAATAGCTCTTCGCTCTCTCCGCTATAGCTAATAGCCAAAACAGCATCGCCCTTGCTAATCATCCCCAAATCCCCATGCATCGCTTCGGTTGGATGGAGAAAGAAGCTGGGTGTTCCGGTGCTTGCAAGCGTGGCTGCGATTTTGGCGCCAATAAGACCCGATTTTCCTACACCTGTGACAATCAATTTGCCGCGTGTGGCCATGATCATCTCAACTGCCCGGGCCATCTCAGCACCAACACGATCTCTCCAGGCGATCAGTTCTGCCGCCTCAATGGCGGCAACCTCTTTGGCAATCGAGACTATTTCATCAACTGTTAAGCGACTCATTGCTACATCACAAGAAGATTGGGGACGATGATGGGGTATTTTTTCAGCGTCCTAAAGATATGTTTGCGCAAAACAAGTCGAATCTCATTTTCAAGAGCCCGACGATTCTGGAAAAGCTCTTTTTTGGTATTTTTCACAAAGTGATCCACGATCTCTTCAAGTTCCTTGCTAAAATCTTTATCTTGTCGATCGGGAACGAGGCCATAGCTTGTGATGCGTGGTCGATCTGCAAGAGTTAAATTTTGTGCCGAGATCATCGCCAAGACAATGACAATGCCATTTTCGGCCAACTCTTGACGATCAATGACAACATCATTTTCAATCTGCGTATTAATCTGGTTATCGATGAAGACCTTACCAATTTTAACACTTCTGACTTTTCGGATAAATTTCGGCGAAATCTCAACCTGATCCCCATCGCCAATGATAAAGATATCTTTTTCATTCATGCCGCACGCCATCGCTGTCTCTTTGTGCTTGATGACATGTTGATACTCACCATGGATAGGGATGAAGTATTTGGGTTTAACGAGGCGAAGCATCAGCTTTTGCTCCTCTTGTGCAGCATGGCCAGAGACATGGATCTCGCTAAAATCTTGATAGGCGACCTTCGCGCCAGCTTTGAGGAGGTAGTTGATGATTGTGCTTACTGAACTTTCATTACCAGGAATTGCTTTTGCTGAGAGGATGATTGTGTCGGTAGGAGCGATGCTAATATGTCGATGCTCGTTGGTTGCCATGCGATAGAGTGCGCTCATCGTTTCACCTTGGCTACCGGTGGTAACAATCAAGACCTCATTATCAGGATATTTGCTCACCTCATCGGCATTAATAAAGATATTTTGAGGAAGCTTGACATATCCCAAATTTATCGCGACTTCAAGGTTGCGCTCCATGCTGCGGCCAATCACGCAGATCTTGCGACCATATTTAAGCCCGTGGTTAATCGCTTGATAGACACGGTGGATATTGGAGCTAAATGTTGACATGATAACACGCCCTTTGGCTGTGGCAAAAATCCTATCAAAGGTAGGACCAACCGCACTCTCAGAGAGGGTGTTGCCTGGGCGGTAGCTGTTGGTGCTATCCGAAAGCAGCGCTAAAACTCCCCGCTCACCATAATAGGCCAAGCGCCCTAAATCAGAAGGATAGCCATCAATGGGTGTATGGTCGATCTTGAAATCTCCTGTGTGGATAATCGTTCCTGCTTCACAGGTGATCGCTAAGCTTGAGGCATCGATGATGCTATGGGTAATGTGGATCCATTCGACTTCAAAGTCGCCGATTTTGATTGGTCTGCGCTTTTCAACAGCACGGAAATAGCTCTTATATGAGGAGATTTTGTGCTCATCAAATTTATTGCCCAAAAGCCCTAAGGGGAGCGGCGTTCCATAGAGCGGGAACTGCATCTCCTTAAAGATGTAGGGGATGGCACCGATATGATCCTCGTGAGCATGGGTGATGACGATACCCGCGATTTTGTGTTTAATCGCCCTAAGATAGCTAAAATCGGGGATGAGGATATCAACGCCATGCATCCCTTCATCAGGGAAGCTCATTCCGCCATCAACAACAATCGCTGAATTTTCTGTTTCGATAACGGTGATATTGCCACCAATCTCTGAGAGGCCACCTAATGGTGTAATGCGAACTGTGGCTTTGGTGTGGTGGTTAAGTTTGAGGTGGGTATTGAGAATCTCTTTGTGGATGCGTTCATTGATCTCAACACATTTTTTAAGATCGCGGTGGAATCCTTGGTTGTTTGCGCGATCCAAAAGGGCCTGGTTGCGGCCATCACGAGCCTCTTTGGGTTCGCGATGCTCTTGGTAAGTACCTTCGGCTTGTTGAATCTCGTCATCAGTGCGATCTTGATTATTGGGTTTGCGGTTGCGAAAGCGTGGCTTTCGACGATAACGGGGATGTTGTCCCCCTTCCCTTTCGACGGGATTAGTAGGTGTGTTGTGGTACTCTTTAGTCTCTTCAGCCATGTTGATCCTTTGTGGTTATCGATCTGGGCGTGGGTTAAACGCCTTTAGGCTTGACCGGCGAGTTGCTTATAAAGAGCGATGACATTGTCGCAGTTAAGCTGGTGTGGTCGGAGTGTCGGGATGATCTTTAGCTTTGCAAGCGCCATCGCAATTCTCTCTTTGCCAAACGCGGCAAGGTTGTTGGCGATGGTTTTGCGCGGTGCATGAAACACCTGGTGCACAAATGTAATAAACGAACTATCTATCTCCTGGCTGGTAGATGGATCTTTGATAATCCTCACAACAGCCGAGGTTACTTTGGGTGCAGGGTCAAATGCCTCTGGTGGGACATCGAAGAGGAGCTCGACTTGGCTATTACATTGAGCCAGCACCGAAAGGGCTCCAAACTCTCTATCACCCGACGCAGCGGCGAGCTTAACCCCCACCTCTTTTTGCACCATGACAATAATCTCTCGACAATTCTTATCCTGCAAGGCATGAAGAATAATCTGTGTAGCAACATAATAAGGAAGATTAGCCACAAGATCGTACTCACCTTCGATCAATGGACCTCGTTCCCATGCTGCTAACACATCATCTTCAATCAGGCGCAGCCTGCCCTCTTGAAGCTCTTTACTTAATTGCCTATTTAGGATGGCGACTAAATCGCGATCAATCTCAACAGCGACGACTTGACGCTTTCGTAGCAACTCCTGGGTCAAATCACCTAAGCCAGGCCCGATCTCTAACACGGGGCGAGCGTTATTGGGCATCGCTTCGATGATTTTTAGCAGATAGGTGCGGTCTTTGAGAAAGTTTTGTCCTAACTCTTTTTTCGCTTTGACCACGCCTTTGCCTACCACACTTATGAGTAGCTGAGTTTAACGCAATCAACCTTATAATAAGATAAGGTTTGTTATGATTGCGTAGTGAATTATGTAAAAGAAGGAGTCCTGTGGCCAGCTACTATGCCAAACGGATCATTCCCTGCCTTGATATCGATCGAGGGCGTGTGGTAAAAGGGGTCAATTTTGTTGGCCTTAAAGATGCTGGCGATCCTGTTGAGGTAGCCAAGCGC
This sequence comes from Campylobacterales bacterium, assembly GCA_036574095.1. GTDB lineage: Bacteria > Campylobacterota > Campylobacteria > Campylobacterales > UBA6016 > JAINCO01. Next base: position 28,262 of record JAINCO010000048.1, read on the forward strand.
TACAACGATGAGGGAGCCGATGAGCTGACATTTCTTGATATTACTGCAAGTCATGAAGAGCGTGATACAGTTGTGCATATTGTCGAGCAAGTGGCTAAAGAGGTCTTTATCCCATTGACTGTTGGCGGAGGGATTCGCAAGCTCGATGATATCTATCGACTCTTGGCAGTTGGTTGCGACAAGGTCAGTATCAACTCAGCCGCACTCAAAAACCCCTCGTTTGTTGATGAGGCGGCGCAACGGTTTGGTAGCTCCACGATTGTTGTAGCGATCGATGCCAAACGAGCAGGTGATAGCTGGCATATTTTTATCAATGGCGGCAGGATCGACACCGGCATCGATGCCCTCGCTTGGGCTAAAGAGGTTGAGAGTCGCGGTGCGGGTGAGATTTTATTGACAAGCATGGATGCTGATGGGACAAAGAAGGGGTATGATTTGGAATTAACACGCCGTATTAGTGAGGCGGTCTCGATCCCCGTGATTGCAAGCGGTGGGGCCGGGACGATGGAGCATATTCTTGATGTCTTTCGCGAGGGTAAAGCTGATGCCGCACTTGCTGCGTCGATCTTTCATTTTCGTGAGATTGAGATTGGCGTCTTAAAAGAGTATCTTGCCAGTCATGGCGTGGTGGTTCGTCGATGATTATCTGTGCTGGCCAGATTGAGCAGATCCCGGGAGCTTGGCCTGTTGGGATTGGTATGGTGGAGGCGGCGATCAACTTGACCAGGCTATGTCTTCTCTCTCCTCCCCCTGCCCTTCTTTTTGCAGGAACAGCGGGTAGTTATGGTGGCTTTGATCTGCTCGATGTTGTTGAGTCAAGGCGCGCAGCCAATGTTGAGGTAGCCTACCTCCAAAATGCAGCCTATACCCCCATTGATAATGCGATTGCCCTTGAAAATGTTTCCCGTGAAACATCTTTCCCCGAGACGGTAGTCAATAGTAGTAACTATATCACAACCGAGAGCAAGGCGGCTGAGCGATTTCGTCGGTTGGGGCTGGGGATTGAGAATATGGAGTTTTTTGCTATCATGAAGGTAGCAGCCCACTTTGAAATCCCCGCTAAAGGTGTTTTTGTTATTACCAACCATGTGGGCAAGGATGCGCACAAGGAGTATCTAGCCAATCGCGACGCCGCAATTCGTACATTAGATCAAGTAATTCAACGCTACTATCGAGCATGGCAATGAGTGAGCTTATTCACGATTTTACAAAAGAGGAGCTGGTAGCGCGTATCTCTCCCTCATTTCGCGCGCGCCAGATCTATGATTGGCTCTACAAAAAACTTGCCCTCTCCTTTGAGGAGATGAAGAATCTTCCTAAACAGATGCGCCAGCAGCTCGAAGCTGAGTATCGTTGTGAGCCGATGCGTATCGTCAATATTCAAACAAGTAGTGATGGAACAAAAAAATATCTTTTTTCTCTTCATGATGGACATACCGTCGAGGCGGTTTTATTGCTGATGCGCGAGGCGCAAGTGAGTAAGGAGGGAGATATACAACGCGAGGCGCAATATACGGTTTGCCTCTCAACACAAGTTGGCTGCAAGGTTGGGTGTGCTTTTTGTCTTACCGCCAAAGGGGGGTTTGTGCGCAACTTGACACCGGGAGAGATTGTGGGTCAGGTTGTTTTGATTAAAAAAGATAACCAAATCGGTGCACATCGGCGCCTTAACTTAGTCTATATGGGAATGGGTGAACCGCTTGACAACCTCGATAATGTTGCCAAAGCTATTCGTATCTTTTCCGATCCTGATGGATTGGCTATATCTCCCAGACGACAGACCATTTCAACAAGTGGTATCGCAACCAAAATTGCCAAACTTGGTGAGATGGATCTTGGTGTGCAGTTGGCCATTAGCTTGCATGCGGTTGATGATGAGTTAAGAAGCCGTCTGATCCCGATGAATAAGGCCTATAACATCGAAGCAATTATTAAGACCCTCAAAGCCTTCCCTTTGCAACAAAGGCGACGGATTCTTTTTGAGTATCTCGTGTTAGGGGGTGTCAATGATGACCTTGTGGCGGCTAAAAAACTTGTCAAGTTGCTTCATGGACTAAGAGCAAAAGTAAATTTGATCTACTATAATCCCCATCCTGGCTCTGATTTCAAGCGCCCTACCGAGGAGGCGATGAGAAAGTTTCAAGAGTATCTCTTTGCTAAAGGGATCACCTGCACGATTCGATCCTCCAGAGGACTTGATATCTCTGCGGCCTGCGGACAACTTCGAGAGCAGATGCAAACAGGTGGAAGTTCTGTTTATTGATCTGGTGATAGGTACTTTTTTGGAGCTAAGTGTTGCAGCGCCAATAGGACTTGTCAATCTGATGGTGATGGGCGAAGCACTTCACTCCCCTTTTCGTGGGATAGCCCTTGGTCTTGGGGCGATGAGTGCTGATCTGATCTACTACTATCTTCTCTCTCATGGCATCGAAGCGTGGCATGATCACTGGCTTGCTCGGTTTGCGATGGGTGTTGGGCTTTTCTATCTTCTTGTTATTGCCTGGAGAATGGTGCGCCATGGTTCGACAACCCAATCTCTTTATCACCAGAGGGGTGGGTGGTGGCATCTTTATGGACGAGCTTTGGCGATAACGCTCTTCTTTCCCTATACCTTTCTTTTTTGGAGTGGGATGGCCTTGTGACTTTCGTCAATGTCTCACTATGTCGTTGCTGCCATGTTTGGCGCGATTGCTTGTTGGGTTGTTCTTTTTCCTGTTGTGATCCATCGCTTAGGTACTCTACTCTCTGCATTAACGATTCAGACCATAACACGAGTATCCGGTGCGATCATCGCCCTCATCGTGATTGTGGCGATCATGCGCTTATGGTAGCTTGAATGGAAGTTGCGATCTAAAGTGATACTCTTTTCCACTAAAGACAAAGGCAAGCTCCTGCGCCTGAAGCATCAGGCGTGGCGCGCCCGTGATGGATAGACGCTTTTCCTGTGTCATGGCTCCTTCGAGGTAGGCTTTGGCAAGATGCTCCTCTAAGCCATAGATTGGTTCACCAATGAGAGGATGATTCACGTGAAACAAATGGAGTCGAATCTGATGTTGCCTCCCTGTCAAAGGTTTGATGAGGAGTTTGGTTGCATCGTGGCATTCATCATAGCAGAGCGGTTCGATGTGTGTTTGTGCAGGTTTGCCATGGGGGGCTATTTTCATTGCCACCCTAATTGGGTCATTGTCTGATGCAGAGGCGATAGGAGCGTCGATCACAAGGGGTTCACGCAATCTTCCACGCACCCAGCCATGATAACATTTTGTGACTTGGTGATTGGCAAAAAGGGCTCTAAAAGCAGCTTCATAGCCAAGACCAAACGCGACAATAACAAGGCCACTTGTCTCACGATCGAGGCGATGGACAATGTTGGCTTTGGGACCAAATTCGCGCCGTGCGGCATCAAGAAGCGTTGGCTCATCTGAGATCTTTTTAGGATGGACAAGAAGGCCACTAGGCTTATCATAGACGGCAAAGCCATCAGCGATGGCAAGCGGTGTGATCTCTATGCGCGATGGCTCATGGATAAGATAGGTGACCTCTCCATAAATGCGAGCAGATTTGTGACGAATAATTTTGCCTCTATGTCTGACGCGACCTCGATCGATGATGCGCGCTGCCTCTCTTGCATCTACTCCAAGCTCAACGGTTAGTTGCTCAAGAAGTGTCCGCGAGATATCAGAAAGAAAAGTTTTTCTTATGAAGCCCACACGCCCCCTTTTATGCCTCTTTTTAGTCCAGATAGGCTATTATAGCAAAAATAGTTTAGTTCAAGTGGGGAGTTATGGTAGAGCGTTATGCAAGAGAGGAGATGGCCTCCAAATGGACATTGCAGGCAAAATATCAAGCATGGCTTGATGTCGAAATTGCTGCGGTGAAGGCATGGAACAAGCTGGGGCTTATTCCTGATGATGCGTGTGAGAAGATCGTACGCAATGCCCGTTTTGATATTGCTCGCATCGATGAGATCGAAAAAACAACAAAACATGATGTCATTGCCTTTTTAACATCGGTAGCTGAGAGTCTTGGAGAGGAGAGTCGTTTTGTTCATTATGGCATGACGAGCTCCGATACGATTGATACGGCTATGGCGCTGCAGATTCGTGATTCGCTTCACCTTATTATCGATGATGTCAAGATGGTGATGGCCTCAGTGAAGAAGCGCGCCGAAGAGCACAAAATGACACTGATGGTTGGTCGTAGTCATGGAATTCATGGTGAGCCAATGACCTTTGGGTTGGTCTTGGCGATTTGGTACGATGAGTTGGTGCGCCACCTACATAACCTCAACGATGCGCTTGAGACAATCAGTGTCGGTAAAGTCTCTGGGGCAATGGGTAATCTTGCCCATGCGCCAATGGAGTTTGAAGAGCTAACTTGCGAACTTCTTGGACTCAAAGCCGCACCTGCGAGCAACCAGGTCATCCAGCGCGATCGCTATGCCAAGGTGATGGCTGCTCTTGCACTGTTGGCAAGTTCCATCGAAAAATTTGCCGTTCAGATTCGCCACTGGCAGCGCACGGAGGTTTATGAGGCAGAAGAGTACTTTAGCGAGGGACAAAAGGGCTCCTCGGCGATGCCCCATAAGCGTAATCCTGTCTTATCAGAAAATATCACAGGGCTTGCACGCGTCATTCGAGGCTACTTGACACCGGCCTTAGAAAATGTTGCGTTATGGCATGAGCGCGACATTAGCCACTCTTCGGTGGAGCGCTTTATCCTTCCAGATGCTTTTATCACCTGTGACTTTATGCTTCATCGTTTTAATCAGGTTATTAGCAAGCTGATTGTCTATCCTAAGAATATGATGAAAAATCTTAATTTGACAGGTGGTCTTGTCTTTAGTCAGCGTATCCTGCTTGAGCTACCCCTTCGTGGTGTTTCGCGCGAGGATGCCTATAAGATTGTCCAACGCAATGCGATGAAAGTTTGGGCCGATTTGCAAGAGGGTAAGTCGGCTTTAAACGAGAAAGGTGAATCACTCTACCTACAACATCTCCTTGCTGATGAGGAGCTAAGAAGCAAGCTCTCTGAAGAGGAGATTCGAGGCTGTTTTGACTATAACTACTACACAAAAAATGTCGATGCGATTTTTAAACGCGTTTTTGGCTAAATGTCTATCATGTGAATTTTAGAGCGAGCAGGGAGAGAGTTATGCTAACGGTATTAAAACGAGATGGACGAATAGAGCCCTTAGATATCAAGAAGATCCAAAAATATACCTCAGCTGCAGTTGCCGGTTTGGCGAATGTGAGCCAGTCAGAACTTGAGGTTGATGCGCGAATTCAGTTTCGTGATAGAATGAGTACCGAAGAGATTCAGCAGACACTCATTCAAACAGCGGTTGATAAGATCGATATTGATGCGCCCCAGTGGACCTTTGTTGCGTCGCGTCTTTTTCTTTATGATCTTTATCACCGTGTTGGTCGTGCTGTAGGAGGACGCAAAGGTGAGGCCTATTGCCATCTCTCTCACTACTTTGCCGTTGGTGAGCAAGAGGGGCGTATCGTTCCGGGACTCAAAGAGAAGTATGATCTTGATGAGCTTAATAGCTATATCAAGCCAGAACGCGATCTGCAATTTAACTACCTGGGGATTCGCACTCTTTATGATCGATATCTTCTCAAAAACCGCAAAGGTGAGCCAATTGAGCTGCCACAGCAGATGTTTATGGCCATTGCGATGTTTTTGGCACAGAATGAGAAAGATCGTCAGGAGTGGGCCAAAAAATTTTATGATGTGCTCTCTCGTTTTGAAGTGATGGCAGCCACCCCTACCCTTTCGAATGCTCGCACGCCACGCCATCAGTTAAGCTCTTGTTATATCGGTTCAACACCAGATAATATCGAGGGGATTTTTGATAGCTACAAAGAGATGGCGCTTCTTTCTAAATTTGGTGGCGGTATTGGTTGGGATTGGAGCAAAGTGCGTGGCATTAACTCCTTTATCGATGGGCATAAAAATGCGGCAGGTGGTATCATCCCCTTTCTTAAGATCACCAACGATATTGCTGTTGCTGTTGATCAGCTGGGCACGCGCAAGGGGGCTATAAGCGTTTATATCGAGCCTTGGCACTCTGATGTTATTGATTTCCTTGATTTGCGTAAAAACTCGGGTGAAGAGCGCAGGCGCGCACACGATCTCTTCCCTGCCCTCTGGATTCCCGATCTATTTATGAAGCGAGTCCAAGAGGGTGGTACTTGGTCGCTTTTTGATCCCTATTTTGTGAGTGATCTGACTGATCTGTATGGTGAGGCGTTCGAGGCGCGCTATCAGGCCTATGAGGCTGATCCTTCGATTCCACGCGAGACGATCCAGGCTAAGGAGTTATGGAAGAAGATACTACTTTCTTATTTTGAGACAGGTAGCCCCTTCCTTTGCTTTAAAGATGAGTCAAATCGCCGCAATCCCAATAGCCATGCAGGGATAATTCGCTCCTCAAACCTCTGTACCGAGATCTTTCAGAATACAGAGCCCAATAAATATCGTGTGCGCATTAAATATGAAGATGGTAGTAGCGAGTTGTATGATGAGGATGAAATCCTTGTAACCGATGAAGGGGCTCGCAAGAGAGCCAACAAGATCACTGCCCTTGATACACTCAAAGGTCGTAAGGTTTGGATGAGCGATAAGGTCGCTTTTGACGGCCATACGGCTGTCTGTAATTTAGCGAGCATCAACCTCTCTAAGATCAACACACAAGAAGATATCGAGCGTGTAGTACCTATTGCGATTCGAATGCTTGATAATGTGATTGATCTGAATTTCTATCCCCTTGAAAAGGTCAAAAAGACCAATATGCAAAGTCGAGCGATTGGCCTAGGTGTGATGGGTGAGGCGCAGATGCTTGCAGAAAAGGGCGTGATGTGGGGAAGTGATCACCATTTTGCCTTGATCGATGAGATTATGGAGATGATTAGCTACAACGCCATCAACGCCTCAAGCGATCTGGCGGTTGAGAAGGGGTGTTATCCCCTCTTTCCTGGATCAAAATGGTCTGAGGGTATTTTGCCTATCGATACGGCCAGTAGTGCTGCCAAGGCTCTGACGCCGCGCGGATTAATGGGTGAGACAATCTATGACTGGGAGGCATTACGCAAAAAGGTCAAAACGCAAGGGATGCGCAACGGCTATCTGATGGCCATCGCTCCAACCTCAAGTATTTCGATTTTAACAGGAACGACACAGACGATTGAGCCAGTCTATAAGAAGAAGTGGTTTGAAGAGAATCTGTCGGGGCTCATTCCTGTTGTAGTGCCTAACCTATCGCTTGAGACATTTAACTACTATGTCTCGGCTTATGATATCGATCAACGAGCATTGGTTAAGGCGGCTGCGATTCGCCAAAAATGGATCGACCAAGGGCAAAGTCTTAATATCTTTGTCAAGGTTGGCGAGACGAGCGGCAAGATGCTAAGCGATCTTTATATGCTTGCTTGGGAGTTGGGATTAAAATCGACCTACTATTTGCGTAGCCAATCTCCTGAAATGAAGCAAGAGACAATGGACCGTAGTGTGGAATGTGAAGGATGTCAGTGATGATGGCACGCAAACTCGTGATGATAGCCCTTGCCCTGCCCCTGATGGCCGCAACCGTGATTGAAAAAGAGTGGCGTCAGGTGAAGAAAGAGATTGCAGCATCGGGCAAAGTCTCTGTCGTTGAGCTGGGTGTGGCATGGTGCTCTTTTTGTCAGCAGACGAAGCAAGCAATGAAGGATCTGCCAGCGATATACGATAAAGAGGTTAACTTTTATTATGTCGATCTTGAGCGTTATGAGGAGGCGCAAGAGGAGTATGCCGTACGCGCCACACCAACCCTCCTCTTTTTTGGCAAGGATGGAAAACTGGTTGAGAAAAAGGTGGGCGGGATGGTCGAAATTGGCCTGAAGAAAAAGTTAGAGAAGATGGGCGTTCGCCCCTAAAAAACGATCTCGGCAATGGCTGCGTAGCTATCAGAAAGTGGGAGGCGAACCTCTTTGAGCCAAGTGCGACTGGCGGCATTGAGCCAGGGCTTGTTGGTCGTGATGTTGGTGATGATAAGATAAGTATGTGTCTCTCCTGTCGGTTTTTTGGTACAGCAATCAATGACAGGGACCTTCTCAAAACGATAGCTTGCTGCGTGAAGAACCAGCGGCTTATCCTCTCCCTCGACATCTACCTCGAGGCGTAGTTGTTTGGTGGTTGTATCAATATGGAAGCTGCGTGCCCTCCCGATGCCTTGTTCACTCAAATATCCTTCGATCAGCCGACCAACAAGAAAGGAAAGCAGACGATCTTTTAAGCCAGGCGATGAGAGTGAAGGGGGTTGTGCCAAGAGAGTAAGCGCTAAAAGGGTGGCGAGCAACAGTGGACGCAGGGGAGCTCCTTCTTTGATGTTGAATTAATAACATTTTAATTCGATTTAAGTTAGTATAAGATAAAGGAGTTAGGCCATGGAGGCAGCGACATTTTTTTTGGGTGTGATTGCCGTATCACTTGCAGTGATAGCGGTCTTGATGAGTGTGGTAGCGGCTGCATTGCTTAAGTTTTTACGCCAGGCGACCGTCACACTGGGAGAGTTGCAGCAGCAGTCGCGTGAGATTGGAAACAAAGCACAGGTGGTGATTGGCAACCTTCAGACGCTCACATCGGTTGCCAATATCTTTTCTCTTATTTTTAAAAAAAGAAATTAACTACAAGGAGTTACAATGAGTCGCGAAGGTTTGTCATTTATTATCGGAGTTGCTGTTGGTGCGGCTGCAGCCTACTATTCAATCAAGCATAAGGATGAGATCTTAGCCAAGATGGAAGAGGTTGAGGGTATTCTTAAAGAGAAAAAAGAGGCTTGGAGTGCCCGTGCCAAAGAGGAGTTTGAGAGGGCTGTGGCTAAATTTAACCAGGTCGTTGATAAGTATGCCTCGTATGTGAAGAGTGGTGCCTCATCAGAGGATCAAAAATATGAGATCGTCGAAGATCTTGAGCGCATCAAACAAGAGGTTCGAGGTCTGTAAGCGTGGTGACGGTTGAGTTTGTGGGGCCGATCTCGCGGCCACCGATGGAGCTTGAAGCATCAACACTGGCTGAGGTAGCCGAGGAGTTGCGACTAGATAGTGGCATTGCCATGTGGCTTGAGTCATCGGCTGTAGCAGTGAATGATCGCCTTGTTTCATCCCTTGATATACCTCTGAAGAGTGGGGATAGGATTACCCTATTGCCACCGGTGTGTGGGGGTTGAGGTGTTAGAGATCTATCAGGGGCCACTTCCTGTGGAAGAGATATTATCGCGCTGGTACCAATCGCAGCATAATCGTAATTATGGTGCCTTTATCTCTTTTGTTGGCGTTGTTCGCGAAGAGAATGAGATTGAGGCTCTCAGTTTTGATATTTATGAGCCGATGTTGCGACAGTGGTATGAGGAGTGGCAAGAAAAGGCTAAAGCTGAAGGGGCAATCTTAGTGATGGCGCATAGTCGCGGCGATGTCCCGGTTCATCGGTCGTCATATATTGCCGGTGTTTTTTCACCACGACGTGAGGTTGCCCTTCGGATGATCCATGATTTTGTTGAAGATTTCAAAGCTCATGCGCCCATTTGGAAGTATGATGTGCGCCGTGGAGAGCGTATCTATGCCGCCGAGCGAAGTCATCGGCTTCCAGGTAGCGGACTACTTGCCTAACTCTCTTTTGTCATATAGAGTCGGGTTGTTGCCACAAAGAGGGCGACAATCCCAGGCCCCAAAACAAACCCCCAAAATCCAAAGGTCGCAAGACCTGCCACGATCCCAAAAAAGATCAAAAATTCGTTGATACGCTCTCTTCCTCCCACCCAACGATTGATGCTGTTAAGTAACAGTAGCTTGACGAAATTGTCAATAATAACGGCCAACATGATATAAGAATAAAGAGCAATAACAAGTGCGCCCCCTGTATGGCCTCGTATCAACTCTTGAAGAGCGACCGGCACCCAGACAAGAGCTGTTCCTACGATAGGGACAATAGAGGAGAAGCCAGTCAAAAGACCCAATAAGAGTGGATTATAGCCACCCCCATAAAAGTAAAGGAAGAGACCAAACGCGACTCCTTGAGCGATCATGACACCTAAAAGGGTCATAAAGACAACAGAGAGGGTTCTCATCACTTCCATAGCCAAGCGGGTTTGATAGATGGGCGAGAGGGGAATGAGGGCTTGAAGATAGGCTGAAAGAGGTTTGGCATACCATGCAAAAAAGAAGAAGAAAACAAGAATCATCACCATCTCTCCAAGACTAACAGCCGCATCGCCCAAAATCGATCCAACAGCTACGGCGACGCGCTGAAGCTGCTCGGGGTTGGGTGTCCAGATGTAGAGTGTCTGGATGAAGGCTTGATATCCCTCTTCAAACGAGGAGAGATAGGGGGGAAGAGTAGGCGGCGAGGCAAGCCATCCTTTGAATGTTGCCCAAAAGGCTGGCAAGTCAGCATTCGCAATGGAGCCTAATAGTGAGATGGCTAAGTAGGCGAGTGGACCAAAGAAAAGAAGTGCGAGGATGAGGGTGGTGGCTGATGCAGCGATGAGCGGTGTGAAGGGTTGGCATCGATTCCAGCGACGGCATAGATGACTTAAGCCTCGCTCAACGACTCTGATGATGGGCCAAAGGGCATAGACAAGTAGCACCGCAACACTGATAGGTTTGGCAAAAGGGGCAAAAAGCCAGGCAAGGAGGACGGTGGTAATAGTGAGGATACCTAAAAGAAGAGGACGGTCATTCATGAAGATCCCTGCGATCTAAGTTAAAATATGATACTTTAACCGCAATTAAATCTAACTGGGATGATAGGATGATGAGACCATTTGATGATGCATTAGAGGCAGTGGTGACGCAGGTAGGTGTGTGGAGAGGTGTTGAGAGAGTTGGTTTGAGTGAGGCGGTTGGACGGCGCCTTGCGCGCGATTATGAGGCACCTGAGAATATACCTGCGGCACCGACATCGGCGATGGATGGCTATGCCTTTGCGTGGGAGGCATCACGCACCCATTATCGTCTTTGTGGTCGCGTAGCGGCTGGAGAGATGCCCACGCGTCGTGTGGAGAGCGGCGAGGCGATGAAGGTGATGACGGGTGCCCTATTGCCTGAAGGTGCCGATACGGTAGTGCCTATCGAAAAAGTTGAGGTGGTTGGTGAGGAGATTGTTATTGTCGATGCCATTGCGAAGGGGTCGCATGTGCGTGGAATAGGCCAAGAGATCAAGCAGGCAGAGCGGTTATTAGAGAGAGGAAGACGGATCGGTTTTGCTGAAATTGGCCTTCTTGCGCAATTTGGAGCAGCGACGGTTGATGTGAAGATGCGCCCGGTGGTAGGTGTGCTATCGACAGGAAGTGAGCTTGTTGAGCCAGGAGAGGCGCGCCGACATCCTGCGCAAATTCGTAGTGTCAATAACCATCTAATCGTAGCGTTGGCCTCAGAGATGGGGGCGCATGTCCATAACTTTGGTGTTGCCGGTGATGCAAAGGAGCTTTTGGCTCAACGCATCGCCGATGCGTTCAATCATTGTGATCTGGTTGTCACGACAGGCGGTGTGAGTGTGGGAGATTTTGATTTTGTCAAAGAGATTGTCCATGAGAGTGAGATGGAGATTGTTGTCAATAAGTCGGCCATTAAGCCAGGACAACATCTAGTGATCGCCCGAAAAGAGGATAAGTGGCTGTTGGCATTGCCTGGTTTTTCCTATTCGGCACTGGTGACCTTTAGACTCTTTGGAGGGGCGATTTTGGAGTATTGGTTGGCTGATAGGCGTGGGCTATCGTGGGAAGATGCTATTGCAGGGGCAGATTTTGTTAAGCGAAGCAATAAAACAGAGTTTGTGCCTGTGCGGGTGGTTGTTTACGAGGGGGGCTATCATGTGATGCCAACTGAGCGATATGGGATCACGAGTGCCGATATTTCAACGCTTTTAGGGTGTGATGCCTTGATGATGATCCCAGCTCAACGCCAGGGGGTGGTGTTGGGCGATAAGGTAAAGATCCTTTCGTGGAGAATCGCATGAAAGTAGCAAGATTGCACGAGGCGTTAGAGATCATCAAAGATGTTGCGCCTCTTGGGCGTCGTGACTGGGTGACGCTTGAGGAGGCATGTGGGCGTGTTGCTTCAAAGGAGCAAGAGGTGGTGTTGCCCCTCCCTTCGTTTGATAACTCGGCGATGGATGGGTATGCGATTAGAGCAAAGGATGCTGGCTTAAGAGTTCGGGTTGCCGGGAGAATATTGGCAGGTGATCAAGCGTTTGATCTACAGGAGAGGGTTGCGCTTCGCATCATGACAGGCGCCCCTATTCCTGAAGGGTGTGACACGATCGTTCCTCAAGAAGAGGTGGTGGCCGAGGAGGGTTGGGTTGGGTTACCAGCCACAGTTCGTCAAGGATCACATATTCGTCGCATCGGAGAAGATTTGCGTGTTGGAGAGAGGATCCTTGAGCCTGGAGAGAGTATCACGCCAGTGCATATTGGAATGGCCGCGAGTCAAGGGATAACCCATCTACAAGTTTATGGGCGTCCTCGTGTTGTTGTGCTTGCCACGGGTGCTGAGGTGCGTTTTCATTTTGAGCAGCGCGATCACGAGCAGCTTTTTAATTCCAATACCCCGACGCTCGTGGCATGGTTAAAAAGTTGGGGATGTGAGGTGTCGGTTGTTCGGGTTGAGGTTGATGATCAAAAAATCTTACGAGAGGCGGTTGAGGGGCTTGGCTGGGCCGATCTGATCGTGACGACAGGTGGTGCGAGTGTGGGCGAGGCCGATTTGACGCGTGAGGTGTTGCGCGAGGTTAGTGCTCACTTTCTTTTTGATAAAATCTCGCTCAAACCTGGTAAACCAACCGCGTTGGCGCGCCTTGGGGGAAGTTATGTCTTAATGTTGCCAGGCAATCCAATGGCGGCGATGGTAAATTTTCTTCTTTTGGGGCGTTCGCTTGTAAGACGACTTTCGGGAAGGCGCGCTTGGGCCTATTTGGAAGTTGAAGCGCGCTTAGGCTCTGCTCTTACCTTCAAGGGGGGTGTTGATACGGTCATTGCCGGTTTTTTTGATGGCTATCGTTTTATGCCCAAAAAGCGACAAGCTTCCTTTATGGTCTCAGGATTGGCTGGCTGCAATGCTCTCATCGTTGTTGATCGGGGTGTGGCGGCACTTGAGGAGGGGACGCGGGTTAAGGTTCTTGTGATCGATTGGGAGAGTGGTGCTGATGAAATTGGCTCGCTGGTAAGCAAGGGAGAGTCATGTTCACAGGATTGATTCGAGAGATTGGTGAAGTCGTGTCGCTGCAAGGCGAGAGACTTGAGGTGGCCTGTGCACATCGCGCCCAAATTGGCGATAGCATTGCTGTCAATGGGGCATGCTTGACGGTTGTTAAGACCACGCCGCACGGTTTTGTCGCCGAGCTTTCTCATGAGAGTCAAAAGGTGTTGGCGATTGAAAATTATCGCGGAAAGGTCCATATTGAGCCGGCGATGCGCTTATCTGATCGACTTGAAGGTCATATCGTCCAGGGGCACATTGATGGAATCGGGGTTTTGGAGTCGGTTGTGCGTAAAGAAGTAGGCAGCGATATGATCATCTCAGCGCCCAAGGAGATTTTGTCGTTGATTGTTCCTAAGGGGAGTATCGCGGTTGATGGGGTTAGTTTGACAGTTAATGAGGTTTTAGAGGGGGCCTTTCGCCTCACAATTATCCCCCACACGCTTCATGGAACCCTTTTGGGTAGCTATAAGCCTGGTAGACGAGTCAATCTTGAGACAGATATTTTGGTGCGCACGATTGCTCGGTTGATGCAGACAAAAAGAGAGCAAGGGGTGGGTTGGGAGATGGTTGATCGGATAATGGCACTCTACTCATGAAGCCTCTACCCAAAGCCGCTGCCTTAGCCTACGAAGCCCATGCTACCAAAGCACCTCGGGTTGTGGCATCAGGTAAGGGGGAGATCGCTCGTCAAATCATTGCCAAGGCAGAGGCGTTTGGCATTCCTCTCTTTCGGAATGAGGCATTGGCTAATGCGCTCCTTGATGTAGATGTGGGTGAAGAGATACCACCCGAGCTTTTTGGTGCTGTTGTTGAGGTCTTTGTTTGGCTTGCCAAAAGCGAAGCAAAAGCGGGTTTGAGCTACAATAATTCAGAGAAAGAAACTCCTATTTGAGGTTGATGATCGATGAATAAAAAAGCTGTCCTTTGGCTAAGCTCGATTATGGGACTAAGATTTTTTGGTTTTTTTATCGTTATGCCTCTTCTTTCTGTCTATGCCTTGAGCCTTGAGGGGGCGACAACGACGCTGGTGGGTGTGGTGATGGGAAGCTATGCGATGGCGCAGCTTCTTTTTCAATTTCCCTTTGGTTGGGCGGGTGATCGTTTTGGTCGCAAGGGGGTTATTGCGCTGGGGCTTGCCCTCGTTGTTGTTGGATCGGTGATTTGTGTGTTGGCCACTGATATTTGGTGGCTGATTGCTGGGCGTGCACTTCAAGGGGCTGGTGCGATCAATGCTACTATTTCGGCATTGATAAGTGACTTTAGTCGTGAAGAGGAGCGTGGCAAGGCAATGGCGATGATGGGCGGTGCCATTGCGCTAAGCTTTGCTATCTCGATGGTTTTAGGACCGATTGCAGGGGCAGCCTGGGGTGAAGAGCAGCTCTTTTGGCTAATCGCCCTCCTCTCTGCGCTTGCTATTGTTATCCTAATCGTGGCTGTGCCTAAACCTCCTGTGATACGCCATGCCGTGACAGAAGAGAGTCATGGCATTGGGCGCTTGTTACGGGATCGTAATCTTTCACGAATGAATCTGATGATCTTTTTTCATGCCGCATTTATTACGACCGTTTTTTTGGTCACACCTATCGCGATGGTTCATCACTTTGGGTGGGCTAAAGATGAGCTATGGAAGGCCTATCTTATTGCCCTACTTTTAGGTATCGCGGCAATGGGGCCAGCTGCTGTTATTGGCGAGAAAAAAGATAAGATCAAAGCAGTCTTTTTGGTGGCCATTCTGTTGATGAGCCTTGCTTTTGTCTTGATGGCTGTGGCTAAGAGTGATTGGATCTTTGTTAGCGCGCTTGCCCTCTTTTTTGTGGGCTTTAATATGCAAGAGCCGCTCCTTCAAAGTTCGGTAACCAAATTTGCTCGTATCCATCAGCGAGGTACGGCCTTGGGAATTTTCTCAACATTTCAAAGTCTCGGGGCCTTTGTTGGTGGCCTTGCAGGAGGGGCGTTGCTTCATGCGTTGGGGCTTGAGGGCTTAGCGTGGTTGTTGGCTGGTCTGGGTCTGTTGTGGTTTGGTTGGACGCTGTCGATGGAGAATCCTACAAAAAAATCATTTCTTTACTTGCATCCAGATCGTTTTGATCTCTCCTTGATCCATCGCTTCAAAGAGATCCATGGGGTGGTGGAGGCGTGGTATAATGAGACGGAGCATCTTTTGATTGTTAAATATGATCATCGCGTCATTGAAGGTGAGTCCTTGCGCGAGAGGCTTGAGCGTGCTTATACGAAAGCTCTTTAAGTTCGAAAATGCCCATGTGGTGCGCGGATGCTCGACGGCGCGCTGTAAATATAATATCCACGGCCACTCATACAAAGTCGAAGTGATCCTTGAGGCACATGCGTTAGATCGGGGGCAGATGGTCTATGATTTTGGGCTACTAAAGCTCTCAGTCAAAGAGCTCATCGATAGCTTCGATCATGCGATCACGCTGTGGAATGGTGATGATCCAGAGTACTTGGCGGCGATGAAAAGCCATAGTAGGCGGTGGGTTGAGCTTCCAGTGAGTCCTTCTGCTGAGCAGTATGCGCGCGTGATCTTTTTGATGACCGATTTGGTACTCAAGGCAACTTTGATGCACAATGGTGAAGCAGATGTTAGGGTGCATAGCGTGATTGTCCATGAGACTGAAACAGGTTATGCGCAGGCCTTTCGCGATGACCTTGACAACCCCAGGATGGGGCTTTTGGATCCATCGCAGTTTCGCTTTTCTGATGGTGTGCGCTCGTCATGGCAGCGCCCCGATCTTTGGGAGGCGTTAGTATCAGGCGAGCGACTGGACAATCCTTGCGAAATCGTCGAATGAGAGAGGTACACCCTTTTGCTCCCTATCTTCCCCCTTCTCCTCGCCTTTTGATCTTAGGAACCTTTCCGAGTCTTGCCTCAATCGAAGACGCTTTTTATTATGGCCATCCGCGTAACCAATTTTGGAAACTTCTTTCGGCAATAACAGGGACGCCCGCTCAAACACGTGCCGATAAAGAGAGGCTTTTAGATGCGCATGGTATCGCGCTATGGGATATTGTGAGGGAGTGTCGGCGCAGTGAGGGTTCGTTGGATGCAGGACTTAAGGAGCCTTATCCTAATGCAATTGATCGATTGTTGGCCGACTATCCATCAATTCGCGTTGTGGCTGTAACAAGTCAGACAGCCAAGAGGCTCTATCGTCGTTTCTTTCCACATTTGCAGCCACCTTTGCCTCTTCCCTCCCCTTCGCCAGCCTATGCCGTACTTTCTTTTGAGGCAAAGTTGGCGGCATGGCAGAGGGCTTTGTCTTTCTTGAAAGATGAGTGAGACTCTGCTACAATACACTATTTTTACAGTGAAGGTATCAGTTGATGAAATTTGATGTGATCGTCGTTGGCGGAGGGCATGCTGGTATTGAGGCGGCTTTGGCCTCTGCGAGGCGGGGACATACGACACTGATGGTGACGATCCTTAGTGAGCGCATCGGTGCTGTAAGCTGCAACCCGGCAATTGGTGGCCTGGGTAAGGGTCATCTTGTGAAAGAGGTTGATGCGCTTGGCGGAGCGATGGGGCTTGCAACCGATGCCAATGGGCTGCAATTTCGAATCCTCAACGATACCAAAGGTCCTGCGGTACGGGGTAGTCGTGCGCAGATTGATATGGATCGCTATAGCCAATGGATGCGAACTCTTGTCCTTCGCGAACCCAACCTCTTCGTGACGCAAGAGATTGTTGAGCGTGTACTTGTTGAGAATGATCGTGTGCGTGGTGTCGTGACGCAACTGGGGAATCACTACTATAGCCGTGCTGTTATCTTAACGACCGGGACATTTTTAAGGGGATTAACCCATATCGGAGAGAAGCAAGAGGAGGCAGGGCGCGCCGGTGAGTTTCCGGCCAATCGTCTGAGTGCATCACTAAAAGAGCTTGGCTTTCCCTTGGGTCGGCTTAAAACCGGAACCTGCCCCAGGATTGATGGTCGTACGATCGATTTTTCGGTGATGGAGCGACAAGAGGGTGATGCGAATCCAACCCCTTTTAGTTTTCGCACGCCTAAAGAGAGCTTTCATCCTGATCAGATGCCCTGCTATATCACCTACACCAACGAAAAAACACATGAGCATATTCGCTCCAATTTCCATCGCGCCCCCCTCTTTTCAGGCCAGATTCAAGGCATTGGTCCTCGCTATTGCCCTAGCATCGAAGATAAGATCTATAAATTTGCTGACAAAGAGCGCCATCACCTCTTTATCGAACCCCAGACGCGCGAGGCGACGGAGTATTATATCAATGGCATGAGCACCTCGTTGCCAGTCGATGTGCAGATAGCGATGGTGCGCAGCGTGCGGGGATTAGAGAGGGCAAGGATCGTTCGCTTTGGCTATGCGATTGAATATGATTTTATCCCCCCAACGGAATTGACTCACACCTTAGAGACAAAGAGAATTAAGGGGCTCTACTCTGCTGGCCAGATCAATGGAACAACAGGCTATGAAGAGGCAGCTGCACAAGGGTTAATGGCAGGCATTAATGCGTCATTGGCATTGCGTGATGAGGAGCCGCTGATTCTTGGGCGTGATGAGGCCTATATTGGCGTTTTGATCGATGATTTGGTGACCAAAGGGGTTGATGAGCCCTATCGAATGTTTACAAGTCGCGCTGAGTATAGACTCTTGCTGCGCGAAGATAATGCTGACCTTAGGCTAAGTCACTATGGCTATCGACTCGGTCTTTTGCCTGAAGAGGCCTATTTGGCGGCGCAGCGCAAAGAGGAGCAGACGGCTCGTGGCATAACCATTCTAACAGAGACGACGCTTACATGTAGTCGCGATACCCTTGCGCGACTTGAGGCATTAGGTGAAGCGCCTATTAGTGACAAAATTACCTTAGCAGGGCTTGTCGCGCGCGCAACATTTACTCGAGAAAAGCTCATTGCTCTTGCTCCGGAGTTGGCGACACTGGATGATGGGGCGTTAGAGCAGGTGATGATCTATGGCAAGTATGCCCCCTATATTGCCAAGCAGCATCAGCAAATTGAAAGGATGCGTGCGATGATGGAGGAGAAGATCCCCGATGATATCGATTATGATGCGATGCCAGGGTTAAGTTTTGAAGTCAAAAGTAAACTCAAGAAGTTTCGCCCTCCCACCCTCTTTGCCGCAAGTGAGATTAGTGGGGTTACGCCTGCTGCCCTTGATATTCTTCAGATGTATATTCGCCTCAAAAAGAGATCGTAACGACGGAATTAATTACACCTTTTTAATATTTATATAAGCTCCTACTATGTTATAATGGCAGTATGGAACAACCGTCAGAATGACGGCTTTTTAGCTGTTTTTTGGTATTCTTTCGTACATCTTTAGAAAGGAGTCTAAATGTCTGTTGATCAGAGCAAGAGAGACCTCCTGCTAGCCGCCATGGGGGGAGTTGCGGCTGCTGGTGGGGTAGGTATGCTCTACGGCATGGCTAAAACTTGGGATCCGCTCCCAAGCGTTGTGGCTGCAGGAATTACACGCGTGGATGTTGCCTCCATGCAGCCAGGAGAGGTTCGAACGGTCGAATTTCGTGGCAAACCGGTCGCGATTCTTAAAAAAACAGCCGATATGCCTAAATCGGAATATAGCATTAAGATAGGAGCTGATGAATATACGGTCGTTATTCAGATCTGTACCCATTTAGGATGCATTCCTGCTTGGGTGGGCGATAAAAAGCAGTTCAAGTGTGCCTGTCATGGTGGCGAGTTTGATGCAACGGGTAAGAATACCTTTGGGCCACCCCCCAAGCCGCTGGCGATTCCTCCTTACAAAATCGAAGGAACAACAATCGTATTGGGCGAAGAGGGGCCTGAATTCCAGAAGATTCCCGCAGAGCTAAAAGCATAAAGGGGTAGAGTATGGCGATTGATACCAATAAAAGCTGGCTTGACGCCCGCCTCAATACAACTGGCCTTACGAAGGTCTTAATGACCGAATATTGGATTCCCAAAAACATCAACTTTCTTTGGAGTATGGGTGTTGTTCTGGCGGCACTCTTTGGTGTTTTGGTCATTTCGGGAATGTTTTTGCTCATGTACTACAAACCCGATACAGCGCTTGCGTTTGATAGTGTAAACTACACCATCATGCAAGAAGTCGCCTATGGGTGGATCTTTAGACATGTTCATGCGGTGGCTGCTTCGGTTGTCTTTCTTGTGATTTATATTCACATGTTCACGGCAATCTATTATGGCTCTTATAAGGGTGGTCGTGAGATGATCTGGGTTTCTGGTATGCTATTATTTATGACTTTTTCAGCTGAGGGTTTTTCGGGCTATATGCTTCCTTGGGGTCAGATGAGCTACTGGGCGGCACAGGTTATCACAAATCTCTTTGGTGGTATTCCTGTCATCGGTCCTGAGCTTGTTACATGGATTCGTGGTAACTATGTTGTTGCCGATTCGACACTGACGCGCTTCTTCGCCCTTCATGTCTTTATCCTGCCACTGATTATTATGGCGATTATCGGTCTTCACTTCTATTCGCTTCGCATCCCCCATGTTAATAACCAAGAGGGCGAAGAGATCGATTTTGAGGCTGAGGCTAAGAAGTTTCAAGAGGGCAAGAAAAAAGAGTCCAAAGTTATCCCCTTCTGGCCAACCTTCTTGGCAGAGGATATTTTCGTGTTGGGTGCTTTTTTTGTCTTTTTCTTCTATCTAGTCTTTTTCCATTATAGTTTTGCGATGGATCCAATCAACTTTATCCCCGCTGATCCGATGAAGACACCCCCTCATATCTACCCGGAGTGGTACTTCTTGTGGAGTTATGAGGTATTGCGTGGCTTCTTCTTTAGTTCTGATTTAGGTTTGCTGGCCTTTGCGATTGCCAACATTGCTTTCCTGTTCATACCATGGATTGATCGTGATCCAAGAGTCATGCCAGCTCATCGACGACCCTATTTCCGTATCTGGTTCTGGGTTCTTGTATTTGTTATGGTCGGTTTGACCATCTATGGTAAGCTACCACCAACAGGTATGAATGCATGGATCGGCTTTGCCTTCTCGATGACATTCTTGATTTTGGGGCCTATCTTGCCCATTCTGACTCTACTTGAGAAAAAGAGAGGTGGCCGATGAAAGAGCTAAAAATTTTAGCGATCGTTGTGGCGATTGTGGGTGTAATCTATTATGGTGTTGAGCCTTATGCCCATCATATCATGCATCCTGAAGTTACACCGCCCGATTTTAAATTTTCTGATCTACCTGTGATGAAGACCGATGGCGATCCAGCCCATGGCAAAGAGGTCGTACAGGCTAACTGTGTGAGCTGTCATAGTATTACGAAAGAGGGGATTGCTGCACCTATGGATGCTGCATCAGCAGGTGCGAGCTATGGTGTGACGCCCCCTGATCTTTCAAATGTTGGTGCGATTTATGATGCGAACTATTTAGCGAACTTTATCGCCGATCCAACAAAGGCGAGCCAGCTTCCTGAGGGCAAAACGAGCTCAATGCCAGCTTTGGGTCTTTCGGAAGGGGATATTGCTGATGCGGTTGCCTATCTGCGCTCAATCGCAGATAAAAATCTGACACCACAACAGATCACCCATGAAGCGTGTGGCCGCTGCCATAGCATTCGTTATGAGAAGTTTGCCGCAACAACGCCCAATAAAGACGACCTGAAGCGCTACCTCGGTTCCGTACCACCTGATCTGTCACAGATGATCAAATCGGCTGGCCATCACTACCTCGAGGGCTTTATCAATCAGCCCCAAAAGCTTCTGCCTGGCACTGGTATGCCTCGTGTGGGATTAACCGAAGAGGCGCAAAAGAAGGTCATCGAACATCTTGAAAAAGTGGGTGATCCTAAGAAAGATGAGCGTGAAAGATTGGGGCTTTGGTTTATTCTCTACTTCGCTATCTTTACCGTTATCGCTTACCTCTGGAAGGTTAAGCAGTTCCGTAAAGTCCACTAAGGAGAGACCATGAAAAAAATTGCTTTGATGCTCACAGTCGCCGCGGTTCTCTTTGCGGCCGAGAGTGCCAATTTGAAAAAAGATATGGCGGCCCAGGAGGCAGCCATGGCAACAATCCAAAAGGGGATGCTCTATAGTTCCCCATCAACTATCGAAGAGGGGTTGAAAGCCCTCAAGGCGGCCAACCAAGTGGCAACGCTTAAAGATTCACTCCCTCACTACTTGCCAGAAGGAAAGGGTGCGCTTGCCAAAGTGGCAATGAGGGCTGGCGAGAGGGTAAATCTCCATGCAGATAGATTGGCTGCCGCCTTGGCTAAAAAAGAGTACACGAAACTTTTTGCTGAATATGGTGAGATCCTAAACGCCTGCAACAGCTGCCATATCGCCGTAAGGCAGTGGAAATAACGATTTTACCGTCGCGAATCTCTCGATTCGCGGCTTATTGACTATAAGTGCTACTTTTTTTCTCCTATTTTTCCCCTATTAAAGCAATAAAACTTCAGATTTTAAGTTTCTTATAACAATTTTTGCTCTAAAATCAAACTCCATTCATTTTTCAAAGGGGTTGTTATGAAAAAAGGAACAGGACTTCTGGCGGCGCTTGTTGTTGCTGGTGCGATGGCTCAGGGTGCATTTGCCAGCATCGAAACAGGCCAGAAACTCTATCTTAAAAGCTGCAAAAGTTGCCATGGCAATGGTGTTAAGGGTGCTGCGATGGCAACACAGGCTGGATGGGATAAGTGGTTTGCCAATGGCGCTGAAGCTCTTATCAAAAAACATGAAAAAACGCCAGCCGCTAACTATTTTAATGGCGCGGGCTTCAAGGCGCATATGCCTCATCTGCACGACTTCCTCAAGGAGTACGGCAGCGATAGTGGTAATGTCCCAGCGTGCGGTTAATTAGCCATTGTCTTCTCTAAGTCGCCGTTGGGCGACTCTACTTTTCAATGTCGTCATACCACTTTCAATGGTAATGTGACATTAATTTTAATGCAGGAGTAGTGCATGAAAAAATTGATGGTGGGTTCTTTGGTTGCCGCAATGGCTATTTCCGCGTTTGCGGCTGACGATATTGAGTCTCTTAAACAAGAGATTGCCGCGCTTAAAAAACAAGTTAGCGAAATTAAGAAAAATACCGGTGGTGATAACCTCAAATGGAATGTTGATTTTCGAACCGCCTATGACATCGTCAATTATGAAACAGCGAAGGGTACGAGTTATAGTAATGACATTCTCTCGACACGCCTCTGGCTTGGGATGAAATATGCTCCTTCAAACAAGCTAAGCTTTATCGGTCAGCTTTCTTATAATAAGGCTTTTGGTGCTAATCCACCACGATATGGCCGCTCAGCTATGTATAGTGGCACAGGTGGTGTTGTATATGCTGGCATACCGCAGCGTGCTTTTGGATTTGATACCTTTGATTGGGTTGTTAATGAAAACTTGGGCGATAATACGATCAAAGTAAGGCAGGCGTATTGGATCTATTTCGGTGAAGCGGGGCCTGTGCCCTATACGGTGAGCGTGGGACGCCGTCCGTCGGTCAATGGATTTCTTGGCAATCTTCGTGAAGACGATCCTCAAGCTTCACCACTGGCTCATACAATCAATGTCGAGTTTGATGGGGCAAGTATCTTAGCCGACCTTGAGAAGGTCACAAGTGTACCTGGCATGAGCTTTAAGCTTTGCTATGGAAGGGGCTTGACAAACGCTGATGCTCGTTTCAGTAATGCTGGCATGGATTACATTGATAATGGAAATACTCTTGATACGATCGATATGCTTGGCTTTATCTTGACCCCGTTTGACAATGGTCAGTACAAAGTCATGGCTCAGGTTTATCGTGGCTTTAATGTGCCAGGCTTTAAAGGCAAGGGCTCAGATGACGCGGTAATGATACAGAGAAATGGGTCTTATGTCATGAATTTCTCCCCAGTAATGTACACCTTAGGTGATATGGATGGGTATACACTTTCTGGTATGGTGAGTGGGCTTAATGATGATCCAAGTAGCTTCCTTGGACAGACAACCGTTTTTGCCAGTGTTGCTATGACAAAAACTCATCCGATGAAGGGAATGAGTATGCTGGGCTCGAGTGAAAGCAAAACAGGTTCGTCTATTTGGTTGGGTGTCCAGATGCCAGCAGTCGTGACAAGTGATGGTAAATTTGGTTTGGAATTTAATAAAGGGAGCAAATATTGGCGTCCCTTTACCTATGGTGAGGATAGCCTGATAGGATCGAAACTGGCCACACGCGGTAATGCCTACGAAGCGTATTATACTCAGCCGCTGACCAAAGGACTATCGATGCAGATTCGCTATACGCTTCTTGACTACAAATATACCGGAAGTCAGTCATTTTTTGGCGACGAAGGTGCACCATCGGAAATCTCCGTTGCACAAGCAATGGCAGATTTTATGAATTCGCGTGGTCTTATAGAAAATCAACGAGGTATGTATCCCAATCCCGTTGATAAAGCCTCCAATCTTCGCATGTATCTTCGCTACCGCTACTAAGCCATCAGGGGGATTGGCTCCCCTTTTTTTCTCATATCACACTTCCGGCGGGGCTTAGGCCCCCGACCAAATTATAACCCCTCTTTAATGCACCGAACAAAACTCTCGTTCTCTTGGCTGCTGGCCGCCACTGAGCCGATTTTAAATCCGACGACGAAGGCTTCGTTGCTAAACTCTCCAGCTGTAGTTGCGCTCCAGTAGTAGCGGGGTATCGTATCGCCAAAAAAGTTTTTGTCTGTGGCGGGCGAGAATTGGGTATGATCAACGAGGCTATAAAGTTCAGCAACAGTTGGCAAGCGCCATCCGGTACCTAAGCTCTGGCAATAGGTAGTGGCTTGTTGGTAGGTGTAGCGCTGGCGACGAGTTTGAGGGCTCTTCTTCTCCCACAGAGCATGAAGCATATTATCAGCGATGCCTGTGGGTAGCTCTTTGAAGCGGTTGGCAAGAGGTTTGGCTGGCGGAAGGGTTGTGCATAAAACCGATAACCGATCACTCATGGGGCGAGGCATGATCTCACCTGCCTTCCACGCAACAGCAAGAGCCGCTTGAGAGCCTGGCTCAGATGAGCGCGTTGCTGACCAAAAGAGCGTCGGTGTGCCGATGGTGCCATCAAAGAGGCGATAGAGCTCTGATGCTTCAGGCAAGCGCGCTTGGCGGGCAGTACAGGCTGCTTTGGCCTCCTCATACGAAAAGAGGCCAGGTAGGGGCGTTTGTGCCCATGAGGCAAGGGCAAGTGTGATGAGAGCAAGATATGGGCGCATCAAGGCTCCTTTCGACAAAAGATCGCGTTGATGATAGACGATCAATGATTCAAAAGAGCTGAAAAAGGAGGGGCTTAGGTGCCCTTAAGTTTAAGTGCTTCTTTGCAGAAAGCGAGGATTGTACGGTTGGGGCTTTGGAGTCGGCTGGTAAATTCAGGATGAAACTGCACGCCAACAAACCAGGGGTGATCTTTGAGCTCAACGGCTTCGATGAGGCCTCGTGACTGGCCGCAGATGATCATGCCATGGCGCTCAAAGCGTTCACGATAGGCAGGGTTAGCCTCGTAGCGGTGGCGGTGGCGTTCAAAGATCTTTTTTTCGCCATTGTAGGCTTTTTGAAGTTTTGAGCCATCGAGCGTCTCGCACTCATACTCTCCCAGACGCATCGTGCCACCCAAGGGGGTTTGATGGGTGCGAAGTTGCTTGTTGCCTGTCTGGTCGATAAAGGAGTCGATGAGATAGACGATAGGTTCTTTGGTTTGAGGATCAAACTCGGTTGAGTTGGCATCGCTTAAGCCCAAGACATTGCGCGCAAACTCAATCATCGCCAACTGCATCCCCAAGCAGATACCCAAAAATGGGGTTTTGGTGATGCGGGCGTAGCGTATCGCCTCGATTTTTCCAGCAACACCCCGCTCACCAAAGCCACCGGGGACCAAGATAGCATCGACATCACTAAGGATCTGCGCGACATTGTCAGCCGTGATCGTTTCACTATCAATCCATTTAAGATCGATATG
>JAINCO010000049.1:0-9110 GCA_036574095.1 Campylobacterales bacterium
TCACCTCATTCTATGACCTGGTTGTCAAAGATCGCTATCGCTTAAAAACTGATAGTTGTTTCTCTATTCCCATCTTTCAATTCGACGGCGCTATGGCCACATTCGAATCGTTTACCAAGAGAAGATCTCCTGATCGTCTCTCAATGTTGGGACGCGAATTATAGCAGAATGAAAGGGGGTTGTCAAGGGGGGAAGAGGGAAAAAGTGAAAAAATTTGGTAAAAATGTGTGAAAAAGGAGAAAAATGGGGGGGTTCGCTACCCTCGTTGGGCGATTTTTGAAAAATCGAGGGTGATGCGGCTACCTACTCCTTTTTTACTCTCTAGGTGAATAGCGATGCTGTGTCTATCACAAAACTCTTTCACAAGTGCCAGTCCAATCCCCTGGCCTTCTTTGGCATTGATGCCTTGGTAGTAGCGTTCAAAGAGTCGTACAATCTCACTCTCCTCCATCCCCTCCCCCTCGTCGCTCATCTCAAGCTTGCAGGCGTTGAGTTTGATGCTGATGCGTCCATTTGGGCGGTTATATTTGATCGCATTGGATAAAAGATTATCAATCGTCTGACGCAGGCCGATGCGATCTGTTTGAATGATGCAAGGCTCAAGATCAAGACTAAACTCCATCCCGGCAGCCACATCGCGAACAAGCTCAACGCGTGCACGAAGATAGGAGGCAAGCTCGACCTCTTCGATGCGGCTTTGTTGTAAGGAGCGCTGAATCTGCCTATCAAGCTCTTCGTAGCGCTCGGTTAGTTCATTGGCAGCTTCGCTGATACGCTTGAGCCTGATTGCACTTTTTTCACTCTGTGCCATTCGCTCAAGAAGTTGGAGATTGGCCTTGATTGTTGCTAAAGGAAGATTCAGCTCATGGAGAGTATCACGCACCAATCGCTCCAGTTGCTCCAGGCTCTGACTGGCAGGCTCTATCACCACATGGGCAAAGAGCCAAGCCATTGCTGCTCCCAAAAAGACCAACGACCCCAAAAAAAGAAGTGTTGTTTTGGCATCGATAAGCGAGCCTACAATCATCAAAAAAAGGGCCGCGATCATGAGCGTCAAGAGCGCCATAAGAGTGAGTAATCGACTTAAGAGCTGCTTTTCAAGAGGTTTCATTGGCTTACACCACGCGCCAACTTATCTCCTCGCCCGCAAGGTAGGGCACAACCGTTTCATTGCCACTTCCATAGATCTCTGGAACACGCCACGACTCTTTGATAAGCGTGATCTCTTTGGCAACAGGTGTGAGATGATAGATCGCACGGGCATTGTCACTAACAAAAGGTTGAAGGTTCTCAAGCGCATCATGCTCCTCAAAAAGCTCGACAAGTCGTGCTAAGGCGATTGGCGCTGTAAAAATACCTGCAGCACATCCGCACGCCTCTTTTTTGTGGCGAGGATGGGGGGCTGAATCAGAACCAAACATTAGTTTCGGATGTGCGTGCAAGGCGGCATCAAGAAGCGCCTCACGATCTTCAGGGCGTTTGGCTATCGGTTTGCAAAAAAGATGGGGGCGCAACAATCCACCCGCAACATCATCAAGCGTAATCAACAGATGATGAAGCGTCACAGTCGCATAGAGGTTTTCATACTCATCCAACAGGGCAACAGCGCCGGCTGTTGTGATATGTTCCATGATAATTTTAAGTGTCGGGTATTGTTCGGCCAAATCGCGATAGACATCAAGAAACTCAGCTTCGCGATCCATCACAAAACCGTGGGTTTCACCATGGACACACAAGGGGATCCCAAGCTCAGCCATCGCCTCAAGCGTAGAATGAAGCTCTTCAAGATTTTTTACTCCCCCTTCGGCGTTTGTCGTAATTCCTTCAGGATAGAGTTTGATCGCCGTAATCTCATCCTTGATCTCTTCGAGAAAAGCGTGCTCAAAAGGGCGCATAAAGAGGGTCATGTAGGGGGTGAAGAGGTGCTCTTGACAAGCAGCCAAGATGCGCTCACGATAGCGTCGTACCTCATCAAGGGTTGTGATGGGAGGCACAAGGTTTGGCATTACTAGCCCACCCGAAAAGGTTGCTGCCGAAAGAGGCGCAACAAGATCAAGCATCGCCCCATCGCGTAGATGTAGATGCATATCTAATGGAGATTGAAGAGTGATCGTCATTGTTCACCTTTTTGTTCTAATTTAAATTGTGATACCTCGCGCCTCTAAAGCGCTTCGATAGACTTCTTCATAACGCCTGCTCGCCTCCTCCCACGAAAATCTTAATCGCATCCCCCGCTGCTGCATCTTTTGATAGCTATCTCGTTGATTATACCATACATAGACTGCCCAGCCAATCGTGTTATAAAAGGCTTGCGGAGTCGCATCATAGAATTTAAAGCCTGTTCCGCTCCCGATTGCCTCATCAAAATTCTCTATCGTATCCTCCAGCCCGCCTGTGGCGTGGACAATAGGCGGCGTACCATAGGCTAATGAATACATCTGATTCAATCCGCATGGCTCAAAACGGCTAGGCATCAGGTAAAAGTCACTTCCCGCTTCGATAAGGTGGGCAAGCTGCTCGCTATAGCCGATAAAACAACCAAACTTATCAGGACGCTGATCTGCCATCTGGCTAAAGTAATGATGCGCCCAAGGCTCTCCCGTGCCCAAAAGAACGACTTGAATATCCATCTGATTAAGCAGATGGGGTAAGATATCGGCTAACAAATCAATACCTTTTTGATCCACCAAACGAGCAACCATCCCAAACAGAGGAACTTCTGGGCGCACGGGGAGGTTAAAACGACGCTGAAGCGCCTCTTTGCAGATCGCTTTTCCTGAGAGATCATCGTCGCTATAGGTTGCTGGTAAATAGCGATCATGGGCAGGATTCCACTCATTGTAATCAACACCATTCAAAATGCCTGTTAAATCGCGTTCGCGGCTTTGGATGTTAAGCTCCAGCCCCCAGCCAAAGGCCGGTGTAGCGATTTCTCGGGCATAGGTAGGACTAACTGTGGTTAGTTTGTCGGCGTGCAAAATCCCACCTTTAAGAAGATTAACCTGTCCATTGTGCTCAAGATCCCACGCATGAAAATGGTGAGCTCCAACCCCCAGCACATCCATCAAGCCAGGATAGAAGTTTCCTTGATATTGCATATTATGGATGGTTAAAACAGATGCACTTTGAGAAAAATGAGGATCAAGACGATAAAGGGTGTTAAGAAACAAAGGAACGGCAGCCGTATGCCAATCGTGGGCATGGAGGATATTGGGTATCCAGTGAAGATACTTGCATAGCTGCATCGCCCCACGCGACAAAAAGACAAAACGGTTATCGTTATCAAGAAACCCGTGGCCATGCTCATCATTATAAAGCTCTGCCCGTCCGTAATAACCCTCGTGATCAAGAAAGTAAATAGGAACATCTGAGCCGGGTAGCCTCCCCTCATAAACAGCGCACCACTGCTCGCCGATGATGCCCATTGGCACACCAAGAGGAGCAGGAAGTTTCGTTAGTGTGGCACGATCGATCTTATAGTAGCGAGGCATCACGACACGCACATCGTGGCCAAGTTTGGCAAGGTACTTCGGTAACACACCTACCACATCGCCCAATCCCCCGGTTTTGGCGAAGGGGGCACACTCACTGGCGGCAAACAAAATCTTTAAAGGTCGCATTGGTCAAACTCCTCTTCATCATCTAATCATTATAGCCTTCTTAGACTAAAGTAGAGTATAATATCCCAATCAACGAGGAGCGAGCATGATGATTGATGGACGATTTTGGTTAAAAGTTAGAGATGAGCCTTTTTTGGGGACGGGACGGGTGAGGTTACTTGAGCTGATTGAACAAACAGGTTCGATCCACGCAGCAGCCAAAGAGATGAAGATGAGCTACAAAGCCGCCTGGGATCGCATCGATGCGATGAATCGTCTATCGGGCAAGCCTATCTTAGAACGAACCGTTGGGGGTAAAGGGGGCGGTGGCACGATTCTTACTGATCATGGCAAAGCGATGATTCGCCACTATCGGCGCCTTGAGGAGCTTCATCGACGCTTCCTTGAAAAATTTAGTGCCTACATCGATCGTCCTGATGAATTTGAACGACTCCTGGCACGCAACTTTATCACTACAAGCGCGCGCAATCAGCTTTTTGGTGTCGTGACCAACCTCACAGAACAAGGTATCTTTACTCGCGTTACCATTGCCCTCTCATCATCTTCCCACACACTAACATCAACCATTACCACCAAAGCAGCCCAAGAATTGGCGCTCAAAATCTCATCCCCGGCCTATGCTATTGTCAAATCGAATGATGTTGCCTTTGCCTTGTCACCGTTAAAAGAGAATGATGTAAACGCGCTCTTTGGGACGATTACGGCAATTGAAAAGAAGGAAGATTTAGCCGAAATAACTCTCACGCTCGATCATCAAACATCCATCATCGGCATTATCACGACCCAAGTAGCAGGCACCTTAACACGAGGCCAGCCTGCCTATGCTCTCATCCCCTCATCGCAAATTATCATCGGCGTTTAGTTTATTTAAGACTTTTTAAAGTTAGTTATCGTAGAATTTCATTATATCCTGTGATGTATATCGATACAATCAAGAAAATCTTGCTAGAGGTCTTGGTATCGTTATATCAGGAAAAATATAGTGGAGGTAAGCCATGAAGACGTCAGCCCAAAATCAACTCAAGGGAACGATCAAAAAGATCAAAGAAGGTGCCGTAAATGCGGAAGTTGTACTCTCGGTTGGCTTAGCAACGATCACCTCGATCGTTACCCTCGAAGCAGTGGCCGACTTGGGGGTTAAGGAGGGGCAAGAGGCTTACGCACTCATCAAAGCCTCGTCGGTTTTGTTAGCCAACGAGCAGCCAAAATGGCTTAGTGCGCGCAATATCATCAAAGGCAAGGTAGCCCAGATAGCCTCTGGTGCTGTCAATGCCAAAGTCCACCTTGATATCGGTGGCGCAACCTTAACATCGGTGATCACGATGGATGCCCTTCATGATCTTAAGCTAAGCGTTGGAGATAGCGCCTATGCGATCTTCAAGGCATCAAGTGTCATTCTTGGTATTGACTAAAATATCACCCAAAGGGTTGCAATGAAACTCTCACGACTCTCTCTACTTTTCATCATTACTGCTGCTCTTGTTTGGGCGCAGACAATTACTGTGGCTGTTGCTGCTAATATGAAATATGCGGCAAACGAGATTGCGGCTGCTTTTACCAAAGAAAGCGGCATTCAAGTTAAAATCATCACAGGTTCTTCGGGCAAACTAACCCAGCAGATCATGAGCGGCGCCCCTTTTGATGCTTTTCTCTCGGCAGATGTGGAGTATCCTGCAAAACTTGTTGCTGGAGGCTACACGACAACCCCGGCACAAATCTATGCCTATGGAACACTCGTTTTATGGAGCGCAACGGGAGCTGATCTTTCTAAAGGGGTGGCCGTTGTTGTCGATCCATCCGTCAAAAAAGTCGCCATCGTAAACCCAAAAACAGGCCCTTATGGATTTAAGGCGATGAATACGATGCGTCACCACAAGGTTCTTGACGCAGCCACACCTAAACTCGTCACAGCTGAAACGATTACGCAAGTTGGTAACTTTGTCACCACAAAAGCGGTTGATGTAGGATTTGTGACCAAATCGATCGTCCTCTCACGCGAAATGAAGGGAATCGGTCAATGGGTTGAGGTTGATCCTCGTTCGGATAACACTATCGGTCAAGCGATGGTTGGATTAAAAAATGGCTCACCCGAAAATCAGATCGCGGCCAAAAAGTTCCTTCGCTTTATGACATCACCTAAGGCACAGGAAATCCTGAAAGCCAGCGGCTTCGGCCTGCCCAAAAACAAATAATTGCGAGGATGATGAATGAGAACATATAGGTTTGTCGCAACAGCACTTTTATTCACAGCGATCGGAGCCCAGGCGGCTAATGATCTGGCAAGTGCCTTTAAAGAGGGAAAATTTAATGGCCGCATTCGCGCCCAATACTTTTATACTGACTGGGATATGAAGGATGGGACGAATAAAGATGACTCTGCCAAAGGATTGGCTCTTGGTGGTAGTCTTCTTTATAAAAGCGCACCTTTTTATGGCGTAAGCTTTGGTGTGGGGCTCTATACGACGCAAAATCCTTTTGGGATTACCGATGAGTATGATGGGCGTAACAAAACAAACCCCTCAAAACTTAACGCCACGACCAGTAACGATCTCTTTTTGCGCGAGGGGGCAGGGGCTAAGCCTCTCTCAGGCACCAACCCAGATAATCTTGCCACCTACGGCACTGGTTACGCTGTACTAGCTCAATCCTATCTTGAGTTGAGTCTTTATAAGAGCAAGCTAACGGCAGGTCGCTTTTTGATGACCAACCCGTGGATTAATCCCAATGATACCAAAATGATCCCCCTTGCGCTGGAGGGATTTGCGACCGTCTCCAATGACCTACCCAATACTACCCTTACCCTCCATTATGCCGATAAGGTCAAAGAGCGCGGCATGACCCACTTTGGCAACATGGCCGATACGGGTGATACGCCCGATGCAATCAAATCCCATTACACCACAACCTACTCAACAGACGGAAAACATGGCGATGCCCCGGGGGTTCTTGTTGCGGGTATCGTCAATAAATCGATCAACGATCTGGAGCTCCAAGGATGGGTGATGCACTGGAACGATCTGGTCACCGAGGGGATGATTGAGGCTAACTATGCCGTTGAGGCGGGTGATATGATCTTGACACTGGGTGGACGCTTCCTCTATCAAGATGACCAAGGAGCCGGCACCATCATCAAACCCAAAATCAAGAATGGCGATGATGATGACAGCATCGATACATTCCTCATCGCCGCCCGCGCGATAGCTAACTATGGTCCTGCTAAGTTTCTTGTTGCAGCCTCTCATACCGATGAAGGCGGTGATGTCATTGCCCCATGGCGTGGTTTTCCCACCCAAGGCTATACCCGCAGCATGACCCAAACTGATTGGAATGCCGACACCAATGCCTATAAACTCCAATTTGACTATGATTTTCATGGGCATCTGCCAGGTTTAAAAGCACAGGTAAGCTATAGTATCTATGATCGCAATCCCATCAAAAGACCCTATCAACCAATGACCAACCGAGGATTCCAAAACGACGATACGACTCAGATTAACCTCGATGTGAAGTACAAATTCGCTGGCAGTCTCAAAGGTCTTGATCTTTTAGTTCGCCTGATGGATCAAAAAAACGATATAGATCGCATCAATGAAAATGGCTCAATCGATTCTAAGGTCAATTGGGACTCCTCTAACCAAGAGATGCGCATTGAGCTCAACTATCGGTTCTAAGAATGGTTGTTTTAAGTGATGAAGAGCTCATTGCCCTTGTTAAGGAGGATTGTCCTTATGGTGATTTAACCACCGAGGGGCTTGGTATCACGAATGAGCGAGCGCATATTGCCTACATGAGTCGCAAACAAAGCCTCGTTGTTGCTTGCAGCGAGGAGGCCGCGCGACTTTGTGAGCTATTTGGCGTGAGTGTTCAGGCTTGTTCTATTAGTGGTACTCTCATCCCTCCTGCAACCTCTTTTTTTCATGCCGAGGGTCCTGCCTCGGTTATTTTGGCTTTGTCAAAAACCCTTCAAAATCTTTTTGATTATTGTTGTGGTGTCGCCACCTACACCCATCACCTTCTTCAAACAGCGCGTAGTGTCAATCCCAAGATCGTCGTAGCTACAACGCGCAAATCGATCCCCATGACCAAAAAAATTGCGATTAAATCCATTAAAGCTGGCGGTGCCATTCCTCATCGCTTAGGTCTTAGTGAATCGATTCTCATTTTCAGAGAACATCGCCTCTTTCTTAATGATGAAGCAGCGGCTATCGCCTCTCTCAAAGCCTGCTATCCAGAACACAAAGTTGTCATCGAGGCCGATTCACCTGAGGAGGCGATCCGTTTTGCGCGCATGGGTGCTGATGTGATACAGCTTGAAAAATTTCCTCTTCCTCTTTTGCAACAAACAGTTCGTACGCTTAAATCAATACCTCCAAAACCTACCCTTATTGCAACCGGAGGGATTACGCTAGCCAATATCGCTGACTATGCCGCCAGCGGAGTTGATCTGATCGTTACCAGCGCCCCCTACACCGCACCAAGTGCGGATGTTAAAGTTATTATCAATAAAGAATAGGGATATCGACCATGAATCGTATGAAACTAACCATCGCATCGGTTACATCATCGAGATTTTTAAGCCATATTCGCTTTTTAGAGGCCAATCTATCGATGCTCATTATCGATACCCCCCAAACCGATCAACGCCTACAGCCTGGATCGACTCTGACAATACTCTTTAAAGAGACAGATGTCGCCTTGGCGCGTACACTAACCCCATCGACGCTCGGGCACATTGATGTGGTCGTTGAGAACATTGAGCAAGGCGAGGTCTTAAACGAGGTACATCTCTCATCCAGGCTTGGTTCTCTGACAGCTCTTGTGCCTCTGTTTGATGTGAGTGTTGGCGAGAAGCTTTATGCCCTTATTCATCCTGCACATATCCTGCTTGCGAAGGATTCTCATGGAGAATAACTTCTTTGAGACGATGATCTTGACATTCAAACTTGCCAGTGTCACAACGGTAATTCTCTTTTTTATCTCTCTTCCGCTGGCGTGGTTTCTTGCGACAACCCAAAACCGCCTCAGGCCTATTGTGGAGGCTATAGTCTCGATGCCTCTTGTCCTGCCACCATCAGTACTTGGTTTCTATCTTCTTTTGGCCTTCTCGCCAGCATCAGTGATCGGAGAGTGGCTTGTGGCTCATGGTATCAGACTTGCCTTTAGTTTTGAAGGGCTTGTTGTTGGCTCCATCCTTTTTAGTCTCCCCTTTATGGTTCATCCCATTCAATCGGCGATGGCCAATGTCCCTAAAAACCTCATCGAAGCCTCGTGGACACTGGGCAAGTCTAAATTAACAACATTTTTGCGCGTTATCCTCCCTCTTATTCGTCCGGGTCTATTATCGGGAGTTGTTTTGGCTTTTGCCCATACGGTTGGCGAGTTTGGTGTTATTTTGATGATTGGTGGAAATATTCCGGGTGAAACGCGTGTTGCTTCGATTGCCATCTACGATGAGGTTGAAGCACTCAACTATGCAGCTGCCCACCAGTA
>JAINCO010000050.1:0-7557 GCA_036574095.1 Campylobacterales bacterium
GGTCTTGGAAGGTTACGACGCTGCTTTGCTAACTCACCACCCTTTAGCATCACCACCATTCCCTCTTCATTTAACCACGCAACAAAAGAGCGTACTGTTGAAACCTTGCGGGCAATTGTCGCACGGGCCTGATTGGCAATCGCAATCCTCCATGGCATCAAAGATAAGAGTACCCCCTCTTCCCTCTCCTCGATCTCCCAATAGCGAGCCGCTTCATTGAGTACAAGCTCATAGTGGCGCACCGTCAAAGGACTATAGCCGCGCACGCTGCGTATGTAATCGATATAACGGACGACCATCTCCTTTAGATCGCCAGTTGTGGGCATACTATCCCTCTAATTCGCCAGTAAGTGCGTGGCGACCAGTCTTAACGATCTTCACAGGAGCAATTGATCCAACCAATCTCCCATCAGAAGCCGGAACGCGAATCATAAAGTTATTGCCACTTCGCCCAATCAACATACCCGTTTCACTATTATACTCTTCAAAAAGGACATCATAAACCTTACCAGCCTGTGCAGCGGCAACACGATCGTGAATCTCTTGCTGAAACTCCTGAAGTCTCCACAGCCTTGCATCAGCCACCTCAGGATCAACCTGGTTTGGAAATTGAGCCGCTGGTGTCAAGGGACGAGGTGAATATTTAAAACTAAACATCGTCTCAAACCCAACCTCTCGGACGACATCAAGTGTATCGGCAAAATCCTCCTCACTCTCTCCAGGAAACGCAACGATAATATCGGTTCCAATCGTCACATCTGGAGTCAAAGCGCGTATCTTAGCCGCTCGCTCGATAAACCACTCCTTCGTATAACCGCGTCTCATCTGGCGTAAAATGCGGGTTGAGCCACTTTGGAGTGGCATATGGATGTTTTTGCATATTTTGGGGTTGGAGGCAAACTCTTCGATAAATTCGTCGTCCATGTGAAGCGGATGGGGCGAGGTAAAACGGATGCGCTCGATCCCATCGACACGACTCACGCGCCTTAATAGTTCAGTAAAACCTATCCCTTTTCTTCCTCCAGAGACGCGGCGCCCATAACTGTTGACATTTTGGCCCAATAAAATCACCTCTTTGATCCCTTGGTCGGCCGCACGACGTACCTCATCAAGAATCAAATCATCAGGGATCGAAATCTCCTCACCACGGGTATAAGGAACAATGCAAAAAGTACAACTTTTGTCACAGCCCACCATGATATTGACAAAGGCCTTGACTTTCGAAGAGCGGTAGTCAGCAAACTGATAAGTCGTATCATCATAGTCGATTGAGGTCTCGACAGCTTTGGGTTTATGTAGCACCTGCACTATCTTGCTGGTATTGCGCGCCCCAAGAACAAAATCGACAGCTGGAGAGCGCCTGATAATCTCCTCCCCCAGATGGCTTGCCGTACATCCGGTTACACCAATTTTGGCACCTGGCTTACGCTGTTTTGCATACATCCCAATCTCACTAAAGAGCTTTTGGACTGGCTTTTCGCGCACACTACAGGTGTTAATGAGAATTAAATCGGCTTCCCCAACCTCTTGTGTTAGCTCATACCCTTCATGCAATTGAAGCTCCGCGATCATATGCTCACTATCGCGGACATTCATCTGGCAACCAAGGGTTTCAATAAAGAGTTTTTTAGCCATCGGGGCAAACACGATCACTATTAGAGTGCGTGGACTTCATACATGTAATCGTTGTTATCCAGTCCGTAGCGCACCTCTCTTAGATAGACGCTAAATCCTTCATTCGAAAGTTTCTCAACAAGATCAAGCATTGTCTTGTGGGTATTATCTCGATCAAAATAGAAAATTTTCTGTTTCTCTTTATGAAGCTCATCAACAAGCTTAGCGTAGCTAATCGATTTTGGTTTTGCGTTTAGCTCTTCTCGCGCTAATTTCAGTTCCATCCGTCCCGCTCCTTAAGTCGTCCAAATAAAAATTCTCTATTAAACAGTAAGTATAGCAAGTCCCCCCTTAAAAGGTGATATGGTATAGTTTAAGCGATATTAGGGTATCATTTGCATTCTTCATGCCTCAATCAAAAAACTCCCCTTTTAGATAAAAACATTCGATAATAAGGATCTCTTTTGGAAAAAGTTTTGGACATCATTGATGCCCTTGCCCATGAAAAAGGGCTACCCCCCAAGGATTTAAAAGAGGCATTTGCTAATGCCATGATCAAGGCAGCACAAAAGCTCTTTGGCGAAGAAAAACTCTTTGAGGCTGTCATCGACGAAGCAAGCCGCAAGATTAGACTCTATCAGAAATTTATCGTCGTCGCAAACAACGACCCAAGATTAGGTGGCAATGATGACGCCAACTATATCACCCTCGATGAAGCACGTGAGTATGGCGAAGGGGTTGAGATTGGCGATGAGATGACGATTGAGATCGATTTGGCAGACTATGGACGAAGCGCAGCAACACAAGTTCAACGAGAGTTTGATTTTCAACTTCAACGCCTTACGGAAAACCAGATCTATAACCGCCTCAAACAAAAACAGGGCAAAATCGTCTCGGGTGTTGTCAGTCGCATCGACAGCGATGAAAATACCATTATCGAGATAGGTGAACTTCGTGCGATCTTACCCCGAAAAAATCGCATCAAAGGTGAGAGCTTCAAGCCTGGCCAAACAGTTAAGGCACTGCTTAAAAATCTCTTTTTTGATAAAAACAGAGGTATTATTGTCGAACTCTCCCGCACTGCCCCCAAATTTCTTGAAGAGCTTTTGGCTTTGGAGGTTCCTGAGATTAAAGATGAGATGATTATTATTCACGGCGTCTCACGCATTCCAGGCGAGCGAGCAAAGGTTTCAATCTCAACAACAAGCCCCCGTATCGATCCAGTGGGTGCGACTGTGGGTACGAAAGGGGTGCGCATCAATGCTGTCAGTCGTGAACTTTGTAATGAAAATATCGACATCATAGAATATTCTGCTATTCCTGAAATCTATGTTGCACGCGCCCTCTCTCCTGCCATCGTTGAAAAAGTTCTCATCCAACATGGCCATAAGGCACTTGTTACTGTCCCACTGGGGCAAAAAGCAAAAGCAATTGGCCGATCGGGTCTTAATATCCGCCTTGCCTCGATGCTGACTGGTTATGAGATAGAAATTATCGAAAATGAGTTAAGTAGCACCCCTTCAGAAGAGTCTCGCGACGACGAAAGTGGCGGCATGTCAGCTCTCGCCTCACTCTTTAAAAACTAACTCTTGCGCGCATAAGGATTGAGTTTTAGTAGCAACAGATCGGCCGCCATATTACCTACCAAGGTCATCAAGGCGCCGATCATCACAATACCAAGGATGACTGGGTAGTCTCGACTGAGCGTGCTTTGATAAAAGAGCTGCCCCATCCCCTCAATACTAAAAATCGCCTCTAAAATCACACTACCACCAAATAGTCCTGGAAACGATAGTCCCATCATCGTAATCAGACTTGGCATGAGATTAGGCAAGATATAGTATCGCTTGATCATCGCCTCAGACAAACCACGCGCTCGCGCAAAAAA
Organism: Campylobacterales bacterium; assembly: GCA_036574095.1. Lineage (GTDB taxonomy): Bacteria > Campylobacterota > Campylobacteria > Campylobacterales > UBA6016 > JAINCO01. Next base: position 3,503 of record JAINCO010000050.1, read on the forward strand.
GATATAGTCACTTTTAAGAATCTCAAGCGTCAGCGCCCTCACATAAAGCAGCAACGATCCAAATCCGGTAAATGTGAGTACGATCACAGGAAGCGCTAAATGCCACAATAGATCAACCCATCGACCAACTCCTTCCTCAGGTGCCCCAAAACTTGCAATACCACCACTCGGAAAGAGAGGTAACCACAATGAAAAGAGAAGCAACAACAGGAGAGCTAAATAAAAACCTGGCATCGCAAAGCTAGCCAATGAGAGATTGACAACAAGGCGATCATAGGTACGATCATGCTTCAAGGCTGAGGAGATACCAAGCTTAAGCGCGATCACAAAAATTAACGCCATAGATATACCATTTAAAAGAAGCGTAATGCCAATACGATCGAAAATCTCCTCACTCACAGGCCGTCCCGAGACATACGAGACTCCAAAATCAAGTTGTGCCAATGATGAGATCCACGCAAGATATTGCTCAACCAATGGCCGATTAAGACCATAGACTTGACGCATATGGGCCAAGGCCTCAGGTGTCATCGCAGGATTAAGCTCACCACCCCCGCTCATCGCGTTGGGGGCAAGTTTGATCGCCGCAAAGGAGAGAAGTGAAATAAATATCAATAAAAGAAGAAGATAGGCACTTTTACCTACAATTAGACGCACCACATCACGACTCACGCGCCCTATCCCACGCCATGACCGATCGACCATCTACCTGCTCGACAGCGCCCATACCCATAATGTTATACCCGCCATCAACATAGTGAATTTCACCTGTCACACCACTTGAAAGATCTGAAAGAAGATACATTGCGGCATTACCAACCTCTTCAATTGTCACATTCTTACGCAGCGGAGAATTGATCTCGTTCCACTTGAGGATCATACGAAAATCACCAATACCGCTTGCCGCCAATGTACGGATAGGACCTGCACTGATCGCATTAACGCGAATACCCTTAGGACCAAGATCGGCCGCAAGGTAACGGACACTCGCTTCAAGTGCTGCTTTGGCAACCCCCATCACATTATAGTGGGGAACATATTTGACAGCACCTAAGTATGAGAGGGTAAGTATCGATGCGCCAGGATTTAAAAGAGGCAAAAGTTTGCGTGTTACCTCAATCAAACTATAGACAGAGATATTCATCGCGATATCAAAGGCCTCTTTGGTTGTGTCGATAAAATGGCCATCGAGTGCCTCTTTGGGGGCGTAGGCTACCGCATGAACAACAAAATCGATCGTTCCAACATCGCGCTTAATCGCCTCAGCCAATGCATCTATCTGCGCAGAATCAGAAACATCACATGGATAGACCTTATCGGATCCAAACTCGGCAGCAATTGGCTCAACCCGTTTTTGTATCTGTTCATTAAGATAGGTAAATGCCAGTTCAGCACCCTGTGCATGGCAGGCTTGCGCGATCCCATAGGCTATCGATTTGTTATTGGCCACACCGATAATAAGGCCCTTTTTTCCCTTCATCACCATTCACTTCTCCTTGATATAGCTTGCTTGCAATGGTTAGCATCATACAAAAATCCTCAGCCTTCCAGCTTGCCGTTCCGACCAACACACCATCAACATGAGGAAGACGCAAGATATCTTCGAGTCCACAAAGATTAACACTTCCACCATACAATAATGGAGTACGCCCAACTACTGTAGCCAAAAAGGCGTGGGTTGACGCAATCTCCTCAGGTGTGGCACTCACCCCCGTCCCGATCGCCCAGACAGGCTCATAGGCGATGATAAGATTGGCATAGCCGATATCGATCCCCTCCAGTTGTTCTAAGAGATAGCGATGTAGTGCCTCCTCACCTCGTTTACGAACCTCAAGCGGCTCTCCGATACAATAGACGATCCTAAACCCTTCAGACGCATAAAAGGCAACCTTCTTGGCTATCAGCGCTTGATCCTCACCAAAAAAATGGCGTCGCTCACTATGACCCAAAAGGATCGTTGAAATCCCAAATTCGCGCATCTGCTCTAAGCCATGCTCGCCTGTCAACGAGCCCCTGGCAGCCGGGTAGCCATTTTGTGCACCTAAGCGAAGATTAGCAGGCAAGTTGTAATGATCCCAGCACGACGCAGGTGCAAAGACCATTACATCAATATCGCTACTTAACCCCTCAAGATGCCTTGAGACTTGTTCTAAATAGCTACGTGTCGAGGCACGCGTATGGTTCATTTTAAAATTAGAAGCGACAATCATCCTATTCACCAATTGCTAATGCCTTAACACCTGGTAAAACCTTGCCCTCAAGCAGCTCAAGACTCGCGCCACCACCTGTGGAGATAAAGCTCATATGCTCGGCATCCCCCGCCTTTTGGACCAAATCGGCCGTGTCGCCACCACCAACAATTTTAATAGCATCTTCTAAGGATGCAATCTTATGGGAGATGCGAAAACTTCCTTTTTGAAACTTCTCCATCTCAAACACACCCATCGGTCCATTCCAAAGAATCGTACGGGCATTTTCAAGTGCTTGAGAGAAGAGTTCAACGGTTGCAGGCCCAATATCAAGCCCCATCCATCCCTCTGGAATCTCTTTGGCAGTACAATGGGCAACATGAGCATCTTCAGCAAACTTATCGGCGATAATAACATCAACTGGTAAGTAGAGCTTTTTCTTGCTCTGTTTGCACTCTTTCATAATCTCCATCGCTGCTGGAATCAGCTCCTCTTCAACCAAACTATTCCCAACATCCTCACCCAGTGCCCGCAGGAAGGTAAAGGCCATGCCACCACCGATAATCAGTTTATCAACTTTTGGAAGAAGATGTTGTAGTGCTTCAAGCTTACCTGAAACTTTTGAGCCGCCCACAATGGCAACAAAGGGACGCTCAGGGTTTTCAACAGTCGATTGGAAAAATTCGATCTCTTTTTGAAGCAAAAAGCCCGCTGCCTTAGCGCCATCCGGAAAGAGAGTTGGCATCGCTTCCACACTCGCATGGGCACGATGGCTTGCACCAAACGCATCATTAATATAAACATCGGCAAAGGAGGCAAGAGCTTTGGCAAATTCTAGATCATTCTTCTCCTCTCCTGGTTCAAAACGGAGATTTTCTAACAAAAGAATATCCCACGCCTTCAAGTTGGCCACTTTTTGGCAGGCATCTTCTCCGATAACATTTTTTGCAACAATAATCTCTCGTTTTAGTAATGTTTTAAGGCGTTTGGCTATTGGTTTGATGGAGTACTTCTCATCTGGCTTACCTTTGGGTCGCCCCAGATGGCTTGCTAAAATAATTTTACAATCATTATCGATACAATAGTTAATTGTGGGGAGTGTTGATCTGATGCGGCGATCATCGGTAATGTTGCCATACTCATCTTGAGGAACATTAAAATCACACCGAATAAAGACGGTTTTGCCTGCTATGTCGATATCCTGAATGCCTCGAAGTTTCATCTACTCTCCTTGTTAAAATGTGTAATATGAAGGGCCATCTCCAAAAGGCGGTTGGCATAACCCCACTCGTTATCATACCATGCCATCACCTTCACGAGATGATCACCGATTGATTGCGTCAAATCCGGAACAAAAATCGCACTGGCTGAACACCCAATAAAATCTTGGGAGACCCCATAGCTTCGATCAATCGCTACCAAACCTTGAAAATCGCGCTCAATTCGATCACACACCACCGTATTAAGTTCATCCGCAGTAACAGGTTGCTCGGTGACGACATTCAGATCAATCATCGAAACATCAGGAACAGGAACACGAACACTTTGCCCATGAAGACGCCCCTCGAGTCGCGGCAAGACCCGTCCAATCGCGCGCGCAGCTCCTGTTGTTGTGGGAATAATGTTCGTTGCTGCAGCTCGCGCACGCCTAAAATCGCGGTGCGCCACATCCAAAAGATTTTGATCATTTGTGTAGCTATGGATTGTCGTCATCAGCCCCATTTGGATACCAAACTCTTCATCAATGATCTTGGCAAGTGGCGCTAAACAGTTTGTCGTACAACTGGCATTGCTAATAATCGCCTCCCCTTGGTAAAAGCTCGCATTAACTCCAAGCACATAGGTTGGTGTCTCATCAGTTGCGGG
>JAINCO010000051.1:0-5043 GCA_036574095.1 Campylobacterales bacterium
CATCAGCCTCAACATCCATCCCGAAAAAAACCCGCGCGATCATCAGGTTAATTTTAATAAAACTCCTATCACCCTTAAGCCTCTCCTCCCACACCCGTTTGACCTTCCTTTTACCAAAAAGCTCCAAGCAAAGCACAATATCATCAAAATCAGCATATTTGAGCACATACTCTATCAGAAGTTTTTCACCACACTCCTCATAGCTCATATCTTTGCTATAACTCCAAAAAATACCCTTATCTCGAAGCTTTTCGAAAAGTTTTACTTTCTCTTGATATGTTTTAGAGGCTTTAGACATCGCTATGTCACACCATGCTTTCTTGACGTTTTACATCCTCCCATGATCATCCTCGATGCGCACAATATCATCCTCTCCTGTATACTCTCCCACCTGCGCCTCAATCAAGACAACGGGAATTTTGCCTTCATTGGCCAAGCGATGAACCTCCCCCATCTTGATATAGGTTGACTCATTGGGACGAATCAGTCGTGTTTCATCACCCACTCTCACTGTGGCCGTACCACTGACCACAATCCAGTGCTCACTGCGATGAAAGTGTTTTTGTAGGCTTAGCCGCTTACCAGGCTTAACAACGATGCGTTTAATTTTATACCCCTTCTCATCCTCCAAAACCGTATAGCTTCCCCATGGTCGGTGAACAGTTCGATGCACCACGGGCAGAGTTGAGCCCTCCTTCTTCAAAGAGGCAACAACATCCTTCACCTTTTGACTTGACCCTTTTTTGCAAATCAACAGCGCATCATCAGTATCGACCACAATCAGATCATTGACATCCAAAAGAACAGTTTTCTTATTTGTCAATACCAGATTACCCGCTTCATCATTGGCAAGCTCCTCACTTAGAGCATCAAAACTTCCCACATCACTCCACCCAATCTCGCTTGGCACCACCTTAACACGCGCCGATTTCTCCATCACCGCGTAGTCGATCGAATCCTCTGGGATTTGGATCATATCCTCATGGCGAATTCGTATCATCCTCTCTCGTGTAGCATTCTTATAAGCAACCTCACACGCCTGATAGATCTCGGGCGACAGAGTTGCCAACTCTCTTAGAAACACTCCCGCCTTGAAGCAAAACATCCCGCTATTCCAGTAATAATTCCCCGCCTCAAGGTAGGCTTGCGCTCTCTCTTTAGTTGGCTTTTCATGAAAAGCCAACACCTCCTCACCCTTAGCCTCAATATACCCAAACCCCGTCTCAGGGTGAGTTGGAGCGATACCAAAGGTAACGAGATAATCATCTTCTGCAAGCTCTCGCGCTCGTGCGACAACCTTTTGGTAGGCGGCTCTATCTTTTATGAGATGATCACTTGGAGTTACCAGGACGATCCGTTCAGGCTCCAAGGCCATGCACGCTAGGGCAATAGCCGGGGCTGTGTTGCGCCCGATAGGTTCAAGAAGATAGGTAACCTGCACCCCTCCCATCTCCTCTAATTGATCGAGGGCCAAAAAGTACTGCTCACTGTTTGAGACGATGAGCTGCTCTTGACATAGCATGCGGTTACGCTCAACCGTCATCTGAAAAAGCGACCTACTCTCAAAGAGTTTGACAAATTGCTTAGGCATGAGGGTTCGGCTAAGCGGCCACAGGCGCGTTCCGCTACCTCCACAGAGAATGATATTCGTCATGAGCTTCCTTTGCGAAAATAATCTTTTGTATAGCGATGAACCCTCTCATCGGCCAAAAGCTCTTCTTTACTCAGCCATCGGTAGTCGTTATGCTGGCTTGTTGGCAATACTCCCCCACGCCAAGGAAGATGATAGGCGAGGGTTATATAGTGGGTCGTGCCACCCTTTCCAAAAAAGGTCTCTTCATAGAAGTGCTCATAAACCCCATGAAACCGAGCGTGATCGATCTCATAGGCCTCGCCAAGCTCAGAAGCCGTGATACGACAAAACGCCTCGGCGATCCTCTCACCCTTCAGGATCCTTCCGCCTGGATTAAACCACCACCCTTGGGCTGGGGGATTGCGACGAAGTCCAACAAGCCATCGATCCATTTCATCATAGACAAGAAGCTCAATGGCCACCAGCGGAGCCAAACCGATAAGGCTCTTAAAATCAGCATCACTGAGCCACATGCTCAAGATACCACTGATAAAGGCGCCCTACTCCCTCCTCCAAGTTTATCGAATGGCGCCATCCTAACCGATGAAGCTTTGAAACATCGGTAAGCTTTCTGGGTGTACCATCGGGCTTTGAGGTATTGTACACAAGCTCACCATCATAACCAACAACCCTTTTGATCAGTTCGGCCAACTCGGCGATACTAATATCCTCACCGGTGCCTATGTTGATGTGGGTATTGCGTATCTCGCTTGTAGGAAGAGTATGGGGTGTGCAGGTTTGATTGCTTCCTTCGACGCTGCTATGAATGTCCTTAAAGTCAAGGTTTTCCATGATAAAGAGGCACGCATCAGCCAAATCATCACTATAAAGAAACTCACGCCTAGGCCGACCACTCCCCCAGATCTCCACGCTTGGGGCATTAGCCACTTTTGCCTCATGCATCTTTCGAAGAAGTGCCGGCAACACATGGGAGGTTTGTAGATCAAAATTATCCCCCGGCCCATAGAGGTTTGTTGGCATCACCGAGATAAAGTTCGTCCCATATTGAAGGTTATAGCTTTCACACATCTTGATGCCAGCAATTTTTGCGATAGCATAAGGCTCGTTGGTATACTCAAGAGGACCCGTTAGCAGATACTCCTCCTTAATTGGCTGGGGACAATCGCGCGGATAGATGCAAGTACTTCCCAGAAACAACAGCTTCTTAACCCCAGCAAGGTAGCTTTGGTGGATGACATTGCTTTGGATCATCAGATTTTCATAGATAAACTCACCCCGATAGGTGTTGTTGGCCACAATCCCCCCGACCTTAGCCGCGGCAAGAAAGACATACTCAGGCCTTTCCTCTTGGAAAAACTTCGCCACCGCCACCTGATTGGTTAGATCAAGCTCGTCATGAGTACGGGTGATGATATTAGTATAGCCTCTTGCCTCTAAAGCCCTAAGAATAGCACTTCCCACAAGCCCCCGATGGCCAGCGATATAGATTTTGGATGACTTTTGCATCATTTAGTACACCTCTTTCCGATGTCCGATTCTAATAATCGTGATCAGAATTTTTTCTTCAATAATCCGAAAAATCACTCGATAATTCCCAACACGCAAGCGAAACTTTCCCGCATACTCACCCTTGAGTGGCTTGATGTTATTTTTAAGTCTCGCTGGATCGGTTGCCAGGAGAGTGATCTTCTCTTTGATCTGTTTTTGCACCACAAAACTAAGTGCGGCCAACTCTTTTTTAGCAGACGGGAGAAACTCCACCCTGTACATAGTGCCTTAGAGCCCCAGCTCTTTCCAGACCTCTTCAGCTGGTATAGTTTTTACCGCTCCGCTTTCTAACTCCTTCAGTCGCTTATCGGCAAGTTGTTCGTCTAACATATCAAAATACAACATCAGCGCTTGTGAGATCAAGCGGCTTTTTTTCTCACCAAGCTCTTTGGCAACAGCATCAAGCTCCCGCGCAATCTCGTTGTCGAGCGTAATGCTCATTTTGGTTGCATTGACATATCGATTCATATCCATCCTTTTATATGGATAATTATAGTGCCTTCAGTAGTTTTTGTCAAGCTCACTCAAAATAGCTCATAATCTGATACCCACCCTCTTTGAGATAGACATCCTTAGTCATCAGCTTAAGATCTGAAGCCATCATCTCATTGACGAGGTCTTGCAAACAAAACTCCCTCTTCCAGCCTAGCTTTTGCTCAGCTTTTGTCGAGTCGCCTAGTAGCAAATCAACCTCTGTTGGGCGAAAATAGCGAGGATCAACAGCAACGACCTCACGCCCGATCTCTAGCTGATATGAAGGATTTGAGCAAGAGGCCACATATCCTTTTTCATCAACCCCCTCACCCCGAAACTCAAGCTCAATCCCACAATACCCAAAGGCCATGCGCACAAAATCGCGCACGCTCGTTGTCTGGCCAGTAGCAATCACCCAATCATCAGGCTCATCAGCCTGCAAGATCATCCACATCATGCGAACATAATCTTTGGCATGCCCCCAGTCTCGCTTGGCATCAAGATTTCCCAGATAGAGCTTGTCTAGAAGCCCAAGAACAATTTTAGCAACCCCACGGGTAATTTTTCGCGTCACAAAGGTCTCACCTCTCACAGGAGATTCATGATTAAAGAGGATACCATTTGAAGCAAATATCCCATAGGCTTCGCGGTAATTAACAGTAATCCAGTAGGCATACAGCTTTGCCACCGCATAGGGCGAGCGAGGATAGAAGGGTGTCGTCTCTTTTTGAGGAGTCTCTTGAACTTTACCATAAAGCTCACTTGTTGAGGCTTGATAGATGCGCGTCTTCTTCGTTAGACCCAGCAGCCGCACCGCCTCAAGAATACGAAGGGTACCAATCCCATCTGCATTTGCCACATACTCAGGAGTTTCGAAACTCACATGCACATGGCTCATCGCCGCCAGGTTGTAGATTTCATCGGGCTGAACCTCTTGGATGATGCGTGTTAGATTTAGTGAATCGGTCATATCCCCATAGTGTAGGATGAAGCGCCGATTCTCTTCGTGGGGGTCTTGATAAAGATGATCGATTCGATCGGTATTAAAAAGCGATGCACGCCGCTTGATTCCATGGACGATGTAGCCTTTTTTCAAAAGAAACTCGGCTAAATAACTTCCATCTTGTCCTGTGATGCCAGTGATCAGTGCAGTTTTGGGCATAAGTGTCCTTTTTTGTATTAGGGTCTAGAGTAGAATATTTCACTCCACCGACACCTTTCTCATTAGTTTTAATAATAGCTTGTAAAATTTCTCTACAGAGAGGTTTCGGTTGTTAAACCGAAACTCGCTCTCTTTGAGATGTAGATAAAACATCTTACTTTGTATCCCGTTAAATTTAGCTAAGCGACGCTTAGTAAAGCTCCGGAATGATTCGATACCATTGACATGGTTTTTGCCTCTGGCTTCTTGAAAAGTTGCAAGTAAA
>JAINCO010000052.1:0-1941 GCA_036574095.1 Campylobacterales bacterium
TTGGTCTACCGCACCTATCAAGGTTTGACTCCGTGGCCTGGGATTGCCACAGCAAATGGGCTGAAGCTTAAAGAGATCTCTTTGGATGCAACGACGGGGAGTTATCGACATGGCGAGATCCTTGAGATTGCTAAAGAGCGAATTCGTGTTGGATGTGGTACGGGGTCGCTATGGATTGAGAGGGTGCAGCCTTCTGGAAAATCGCAGATGACAGCATCAAGCTATCTGCACGGCAAGAGGCTAAGCGTTGGAGATCTACTGGTTTGATGAACTAGAGTCAACGCAACTCTACCTTATTGAGGCACTCAAGCAAAAGCGTCTCAAGGCACCTGTGGCTGTTGTGGCACGGCGTCAGTATGGCGGTATCGGAAGTCGGGGGAGTCGCTGGATCGGGCATGAAGGGAATTTGCATCTATCGCTTGCGTTGCCAGTTGATGTGTTGCCATCAGACCTGCCATTGGCATCCGTTGCTATCTATGCAGCGATGGGCGTGAAGGAGATATTGGCGCGTTATCATGCTAATTGTTGGGTGAAGTGGCCTAATGATATTTATCAAGATGATAAGAAAGTTGGTGGGATAATAATAAATTTATTTGATAATACTATCGTCGCAGGGATTGGGCTAAATCTTGCTTATGCGCCTGAAAACTTCGACAGAGTCGATATTCCTGTGAGTATAGAGCTTTTGGTGGACTCTTTGGTAACATGGTGGGGTGAGCGGCACTCATGGAAGGAAATTTTCAGCAGCTTTAGTGTAGAATTTGAAAAGTCACGCAGGTTTTCCGTCCATTGTGACGGGGGGATTCATCTATTAAAAGATGCATCCTTGAATGAAGACGGGTCGTTGACAATTTCGGGAAAGAGAGTGACAAGCGGTCGATGAGCGATATCATTGCGATTGCAAACCAAAAAGGGGGAGTCGGAAAAACGACTACCGCTGTCAATCTGGCTGCGTCGTTGGCTGTTGCCGAAAAAAAGGTCTTGATGATCGATGCCGATCCGCAGGCTAATGCGACAACGAGTCTCGGAATTAGGCGCAACGATTATGAGTTTAATATCTATCATGCGCTAATTGGTATCAAGAAGCTCTCTGAAATCATACTTAAAACCCGCCTGCCCCATCTTAATCTCGTGCCATCAAATATCGGCCTTGTTGGTGTCGAGAAAGAGTTTATCGAAAAGAAAGTTCCAAAGCGTGAAACAGTTCTTAAAAAACTGATTGATGAGATTCGTGATCAGTATGACTATATCATCATCGATTCACCGCCTGCCTTGGGTGTGATTACGATCAATGTTCTCTCAGCTGCCGATTCTGTGATCATACCGATTCAGTGTGAGTTTTTTGCCCTTGAGGGATTGGCTCAGCTACTTAATACGGTCAAGCTGGTGCGAAAAACGATCAATCCCAAATTAACGATCAAGGGATTTTTACCAACGATGTACTCAGGACAAAGTAATCTCTCAAAACAGGTACTGGGCGATCTTATTCAACATTTCCAGTCGCAGCTTTTTGAGAATCGATGGCGAAGTAGTGACGAAGAGAAAAAAGAGCTCGATTATATCGTTATTCCCCGTAGTGTCAAGCTTGCTGAGGCACCAAGTTTTGGTAAGCCTATTATCCTTTATGATGCCAAATCACCTGGATCGGAGGCCTATCAGAACTTGGCCAAATGGGTGATAGGGTATTGAGTATGGCCAAAAATTCCCTCGGTCGGGGGCTCTCGGCAATCCTTGAGGAGATCGAAGAGTCCTACATCAATGATATCACAGCGGGCGCGCAGACTGTTCGAGAGATTCCACTCGAGCGCATTCGACCCAATCCCTTTCAGCCGCGTAAAGTTTTTGATGAGATAGCCCTACAAGAGCTTGCTGAGTCAATCAAAGAGCATGGTCTGTTACAGCCTGTTTTAGTTGTGAAAGATAAAGATGGGTATCTGCTTA
>JAINCO010000053.1:0-23665 GCA_036574095.1 Campylobacterales bacterium
TCAAGGACAACCTCAAGCGCATCGACATTCTGCTCACACAAGGCATGAAAGTGCAACCCTTCAATCCCCTCAGGAAGACGAGCGGGCATATTGGCTTTTGTGATACCAAAACGGCTAAAAGGCGCGCACGGATTATAAAGGTCAACCGGAGCACAAGAGCGTTCGGGATTAACGCGAAAGCCCAATGAGATTGAAGGGTTAATCTCTTTAACACGCCTAAAAAAACGCTCGTACTGCGTTAGTGAGTTAAAAACAAGATGGTTAGAGATTCGTGCAATCTCATCAATCTCCTCTTCTTTGTAGGCTGGCGAGTAGGTATGAACCTCTTTATTCATCGTTTCGCGCCCAAGCTTTGCCTCATGCAAACCGCTCGCGCAGACACCATGCAAGTAGCGCCCCACCAAATCAAAGGTGCTAAACATCGCAAAACCTTTGAGGGCACAAAGAATCTTCACCCCTGCCTCTTGCTGCACGCGATCTAAAATCTGAAGATTGCGCTCTAAAAGCGCCTCCTCGCAGACATAGCATGGGGTCGGAACAAGCGAGATATCAAGCGGTTTCATAAAAAGCCTTCAGAAAGATTTCCGCGATTATACCATAAGTTAGTGATAGAATACAGCCAGCCAAACTGTTGGCTGGTCAGGATCACTCCACTCAACACGATGGCGACAGTGGGGTGGAATGTTCACAGCATCACCGGGTTTTAATATCTTTGGCTCATCCTCGCCTTCAAATCTCAGAGCGGCCGAACCACTAAGTAACAACACCCACTCCCCCTCCTCTTGATCATACCAAAAACCCTCCTCACTCGCATGAGCTGTTGAGACGATTCTCTCAATCCGTAAACCTGGGCGCGACAACAGGATCGTCGTTAGCTCTTTGTCTAATTGCTGAGGCAGATCACCAAGAAGATTAACCACGCACTATACCTGCTCACAAACCATGTTACGGCCACTCCGCTTCGCAGCATACAAAGCATAATCGGCACGGGCTAGCATCTTCTCAGCCGTATCACCAGGAAGATATTCGGTAACACCAAAACTTGAAGTAACATGACCTACGATATCAAATGGGCTATCGGCTATTGCTTCACGAAGCTTCTGTGCCACGCCAACAGCACTCTCTAGATGGGTAAAGGGAAGCAAGATCGCAAACTCCTCTCCACCCCAGCGAGCCAAAAGGTCACTAGCACGCAACACCTCTCCGGCACGGCTTGCTGCCTCAACCAAGACACTATCTCCTGCCTGATGACCAAAATTGTCGTTGATTGCCTTGAAATGGTCTATATCCATCAAGATTAATGATAGTGGCCGCCCATAACGAACCGCCTCGTGAATACCACTCTTGATCGCACTATCAAATTTTGCCCGGTTATAAACCTTTGTCAGAGGATCAGTCACAGAGAGCCACTCAACCTGTTTTTTATCGGTGATATCATGAAGGATTGCCTTAAACTCAACCAATATCCCTTGATCGTTAAACCTCGGAGTAATGATTGAATCAACCCACCAATCACTCCCATCTTTACGTCGATTATGAAACTCTCCACGCCACACCTCTCCCGCCATCAATGTATTCCATAGTGCGATATAAAGCTCGGGTGCGGCATTTTTGTGCTTGAATACATTTGGCTTGTTGCCTATCAGTTCGTCACGTGTAAATCCACTCGCTTCGCAGAATGCTGTGCTGACATCGATGATCGTTCCATCAGACTTTGTCGTCATCATCAAAACATTTCGATCGATAATCTCTTGCTCCTCAATGAGCCGTTGATTGAGTTTAGTTAGATTGCAATTAGCCTCACTCAGCGCTGTATAGTCGGAAATTATCATAATAACCCTATTCTCTTCCATCGGCTGGATCATCACCTGCAGTTGCATCGTATCAAATTGGCCCGATGAGATCGAGTGGGTCTTGAGATTGATCAGTGATTGACCATTTCGGGCAGTATGGAACGTTGTCGAATTAAGCGCTATCGTCGTTTTGATTTTACGCAAGAGTGTTGGTCTATCAACTTCTGGAAAGAGGAGATCAAAATAGTCACCAATTGCCTTTTCTTTTGAAATACCCGAGCACACCTCCATCCACTTATTCCATCCGTGAACGATCAATTTATCGTCAAGAACAACAATCCCTTTATCAAGAAGATCGGCCAGTCGCTGCATTGACATCTGGCTCATCCCATCAACTCCGCGATTTTTCCAGCAAGTAGTAAGTGAAGCTGTTCAAATGAACCCTCTTCTAAAAGGATCATCAACTCTCCCTTAATCTCCTGGTTCTTGAATTCAAGAAGTGTCTGAATGATGATCACATAGCTAAAGTGTCGCTTGGGATTTATCGATGGGTTAGCAATAACTCTCTCGTGCATTGGCTGAACGATTGGTGCCGAAAAAACAACAGGAAAATCAAAACTCTCTGCCAACTTACCTATTGTTGCCGAGGAGAGGATATTGGCAAGCTCCATAATAGCATCATTAAGATACTCTTCTTTGTCTGCGCTTCCAACAAGATGTTTTGTCAGATTCTCGGCCGACTTGACATCAGTAACAAAGAGGGTTTCCCCACCAACCTTCCCCCGAAACTGCTGTATCACCCTGTAGCAGCAGCTGTATGTGCCATCATACAAATCAGAGATATAGCGTTCAAGTTCATCAATTTTCAAAACTGTGATTTTAGGTACATGTAGCGTCGCGTATGCACCCAGAAGTACAGAAATAGAGGAGGTTGCATGTCCATAGGCAATATTGACAAGCTCGCGCAAGAGATCTTGTTCATCATCATTGAGAGAGAAGGAGAAGTTATCATCAAATGACATACCCTGCCTCCTTTAGAATCTCCTCCATCTTGGCGCACGTCATTGGCTTAGGCACATGGCGCTTCGCCCCTAACGCCATAACCCTCTCTAATGCTCCTGGCTGAATGTCGGCACTAACAACATAAACCACAGCGTCTGGATCGATGATCTTGAGCCTACCCAATGCTTCATAGCCATCCATATCAGGCATCGTTAGATCAAGGAAGACAAGGTCGGGGCGCATCTCTTTATAGCTTGCTAACGCATCAACACCATTGCCCGCCTCGGCGATCTCGACTCCTTCGGGAATCAACTCTGTAAGCACTTTGATAACGGTCATTCTTGCAACTTTTGAATCATCAACAACCAAAACTTTCATTACCAACCTCAATCCTTCATGCCTAATTATACCCTATTTTAGGCGCTGCTGAGCTGAAAGTTGGGATGGTTTTTGGAAAAGAGTTTTTAAATTTGTAAGTGTTAAATGGAGGTTACAAAGGGAGTGGCGCGCCCTAGACGACTCGAACGTCTGACCTTTTGAACCGCAATCAAATGCTCTATCCAACTGAGCTAAGGGCGCACTGTTATAGGGAGTTTCCCGTTTTCGGGAGTGGGATTATAGCTTAAATCAGCTTAAATAAAGCTGATTTGAGCCCATTGATCATCTATTTAACTATCATCAATAGAAACAAGAACCTGTCCCGTCTCAACCGCTTCACCGGCATTGACTTTCAGTGAGCTAACAACACCATTGACGGGTGATTGAACCTCCATCACCATCTTCATTGCTTCAAGTATCACGATCACCTGACCATCCTCAACACTATCACCGGCATTGACAAGAACCTTAACAACTGTTCCTGGAAGCGGAGAGTGAACATGGACTTTACCATCGTCAGCAACAGCAATAGCACTACCTACATCTTTCTTCTTCGCTTTAGCCTCAAGTTTCCACGAAATTCCTAACTCTTCCCATCGGGCTTTTAACTCATCAGTTAGCTGATCATTCACCATCAAAACACCTAGGCTCTGATCCCCATGGGTCAATTGATAGGTATCAAATAGTGGTCCGTGATCTTCCTCATGGTGTTTTTGTGGCGTCTTTTTTAAATCTTCATGCTCGATTTTACGGATATTGAGGCGCGCCTCACCTTTTAAGAAGGTTAAACCTTTATCCCCGCATGAAAGAATGATAAAGATGTTTTCATCACTGTCAGGCAAATTATGTTCTGCCAACACCAGCTTAGCATAATCGATACTTTTATAGTAATCTCGATCAGCTACATCAAGAGGATGCTCCGTTGTCGGTTCAAGACCCAACTGCTCACGCGCTAGCTCAACAACCCACGCCTCAGGAGCAACAGGCGTCTTGCCAAAGTATCCAAGAACCATCTTTCCATAACCATCTGCAATCTTCTTCCATGGACCAATCAAGACATTATTGAAGGCCTGCTGAAAATAAAATTGCGAGACAGGAGTAACAGAGGTGCCAAATCCACCAACTTTGACGACCTCATTCATTGCCTCAATCACCTGTGGGAACTTATCAAGACATTTGTTGTCACGCATCATCTGGGTGTTGGCCGTCAAAGCACCGCCTGGCATCGGGGAAAACTGAATAATTGGCATCACCTCTTTAGCTTCAGGAGGTATAAAGTAGTCCTTTAGACACTCACGCAGAACTTTCTGTGCCTCTAAAACTTTAAATGGATCAAGTCCCAGATCAAAGCGCGTCCCCTTAAGAACATGCATCATCACCAAAATATCTGGCTGACTTGTCCCGCCACTCACTGGATCCATCGCTAAATCAATGCCATCAGCTCCCGCCTCAAGGGCAGCCATGTAACATGTTGTCGAAATACCAGCGGTTTCGTGAGTATGGAAGCGAATATGAACATCATCACCCAAGAGTCGGCGTGCCATTTTAATTGTTTCATGAACTTTTTGAGGTCGCGCTGTTCCTGATGCATCTTTAAAACAGACTGAATCAAAAGGAATACCGCGATCAAGAATCTCGCGCAGACTCTTTTCATAAAAATCAGCTTCATGGGCACCACTGCAACCTGGAGGAAGCTCCATCATTGTCACCGCGATTTCGTGCTTAAGCCCGTGTGCTACGATCGTTCGTCCGCTATAATCAAGATTATTGACATCATTAAGAGCATCGAAGTTACGAATTGTTGTGACACCATGCTTTTTGAATAGTTTAGCTTGCAGATCGAGGATCGCCCGTGATCCGGTATCAAGACCAACATAACTAACCCCACGCGCGAGCGTCTGTAGCGTGATATCCGGACCAACTGTTGCCCTAAAAGCATCCATCATCGCAAAGGCATCTTCATTGCAATAAAAATAGAGGGATTGAAAACGAGCGCCCCCACCCATCTCAAAATGACGGATACCCGCTGCAACTGATGCTTCAACTGCCGGCAGAAAATCTTTTGTCAGAACCCGCCCGCCATAGACCGACTGAAAACCGTCGCGAAAGGTCGTGTCCATGACATGAACAAGCTTTTTTCCCATTCTATCCCTTCTATTTACCCAGACAAAATTCTGAAAACATTCGACCCAGCATCTCTTCTGTCTCATAAGGGGCAGTGATAGCACCAATGGCATCCACCGCCTCACGTAAATGATACGAGAAGAGTTCAAGCTCACCCGCATGAAGAGGAGTAAAGGCATGATGAATTGATTCAACAGTCCGCACTACTGCCTCCATTTGTCGTGTAGAGACAAAAAAGAGCTCTTGTGGCACCTCTTTAGCATCCAATAGCTGTGCTAGTACATTAATTACGCCTTCGACACCCTCACTCACACAAATCGTCAAAGCTGGCCATTTCCCATGCCATCTCCAAACTGCCGGTAGGTCGCTTTTGTTAATTATAACCAAAATATCTTTATCCTTCTCGTAGCTACGAACAAGCGAGAGAATCGCATCATCCTCCTCATCCCATGGTCGACTCTGGTCAAACATCGCAAGAAGCACATCAGCCTCACTGGCTGCTTTTCGGCTACGCTCAATTCCTAATTGCTCGATCCTATCATCAGTCTGACGAATCCCAGCAGTATCGACAATCTTTACAAGATGGCTACCGATGCGCAGCTGCTCTTCAATAATATCACGCGTCGTTCCCGCAATCTCACTAACAATTGCTCGCTCATCTCCCAAAAGCGCATTCAAAAGAGAGCTTTTGCCAACATTGGGCTTTCCAAGAATCGCTAACTTATAGCCATGCAGTATCCCCTCTCGTCGGCGACTTACCGCC
Organism: Campylobacterales bacterium; assembly: GCA_036574095.1. Lineage (GTDB taxonomy): Bacteria > Campylobacterota > Campylobacteria > Campylobacterales > UBA6016 > JAINCO01. Next base: position 6,061 of record JAINCO010000053.1, read on the forward strand.
AATGCCTTCTCAAGTCTTGCCGAAATTTGTGTAAGCTTTTCTGTTATTGTTGTCACCAAATCTTGCGGGAGATCCTCCTCGGCGTAATCGATCAACACCTCAGCATGAGCGATCAGTGTCAAAAGTTCATCTCGAATGGCTGCAACAGTTTGGCCAAGCTCTCCTTTAAGCTGCCTCGCTAAAAGTTTGGCTCCCTCTAGACTTTGCGTTGTAATTAAGGCTGCCATCGCCTCAATCTGAGCCATATCCATTTTTCCAGCAAGGAAGGCTCGCTGAGAAAATTCTCCGGGTCTGGCAGGCCGAATACCCAATCGATAGAGCTCCTCCAAGAGAAGCTGGGCGACAGCGCTACCCCCATGACACTGAAACTCGACAATATCTTCACCGGTAAAACTAAATGGGGCTTGAAAAAAGAGAACAATGGCGCGATCTATTGTCTCACCAGCGCCATTACGAAGTGTAGCAAGATGAGCATAGCGAGGAGTTAGGTCTTCTCGACCACTCACTACTAAAGCAACACGTTTTGCCTCAGGACCGCTTACGCGAACGATCGAAATGGCACCAACACCATAAGCGGTTGCAACCGCCGCAATTGTATCACTCATCGCTCATTGCGGGCGTTGATGATGATTGAACGAACCCCTTCGTACCCATTTTTGATAGCAACAGCCACATTAGGAAAGCGTGTTTTAAGTTGGCGCATCGCGATATAAAAGAGAACGCCATCCAACGGTGGTGTCTGAACGCGCTCGCCTGCCATAATAGAAGGCTCAAGAGCGTCAATCATCCGCGCCATCTTCTCCTCTTGCGTCTGAAGAAACTCAGCAACTTCAACACGAACATCAACACCATATTTTGCGTGGATCCAGCTAAAGAGCATATAAGAAAGCGCTTTATAGCGATAACCCTGCTTAGCAATCAAAAGAGCACTATCGGGACCTGAGAATTTGATCATTAACGTATTTGGATCATAAATGGTTACATTAGGCGGATCAAGTTCAAAACAAAGATGAGCAAAGAGGCGACTTACCTCATCGCCGACCTCTTCGGCAATCTCCTCAAGCGAGCGCTTTTCTCGATAAAAGTTTTCAATTGGCTCTTCAATCTTTTTTAGAATCTCTAGACGCTCTTCAGCAAACTCCTGAATAGGTGCAGTTTTTTGGGTCATATCCTGCGCTTCTAATTGTGAGGATGGAGCTGGTGGCGTTACAGTTGTTTGGTTGGCTGCTATTATCTCGCTTGTTGATGGCTGCTGCGATGTACTATTATCGTTTTGTTTTTCTTGAGAGGACTCTTTCCTGCGAGCAGCGTGATAGCGCTCATTATAGGCAGCTACAACGATGGCTCGACGCTTACCAAGTCCAAAAAAGCCGCGTGTTGGCTGCTGAATGATTTCAAAGTCAAGTTCAGTAACTGAGACATGTAATTTCTGTGAGGCGAGTGTGTAAGCCTCTTCGAGCGTAGCCGCCTCGACACGAATCATGCACCACTCCTTTTTTTCTGGCGCTCCATCATTTTGTTGATGCCATACTGCTGAACAATCGAGAAGAGATTATTGACAAACCAATACAGTGTCAAACCGGCCGGGAATGTCACAAAGAAGAAGGTAAAGATCACCGGAAGCCACATAAAGACCTTCTCTTGCATCGGATCGGTGAAGCTTGTGGGTGTGATCTTTTGCTGGATATACATTGTTAGTCCCATCAAAATAGGCAAGATAAAATAAGGATCCATCGCCGACAGATCATCGATCCAAAAAATCCATGGCGCACCCTTAAGCTCGATCGCATTCAAAAGCACCCGATAGATGGCAAAAAAGATAGGAATTTGTAATAAAATCGGCAGACACCCACCCAGTGGATTGACTTTATGCTTTTGGTAAAGCTCCATCACATGGATATTAAGCTTCTGAGGATCACCTTTGTATTTTTCACGGATCTCCTGAAGCTTGGGTGCCAACTCTTTGATTTTACTCATCGACACCATACCACGGTAGGTTAATGGGAAGAGAACAAGACGGATGATAATGGTCATGACAACAATCGCCCATCCCCAGTTACCTACTTCGCGCTCTATCCAAGCAAGGCCAGCAAAGATCGGCTTAGCAATAAAGGTAAAAAAGCCATACTCAACAATATCTGTCAATTTTGGATCAATAGCAGCAACTCTTGCTACCTCTTTAGGGCCGATATACCCGATGAACGCCATCTCTTTAAGGCCATCAAGATAGATCAGAGGATTATCGTTCGTATCCCGGGAAACTAACCCTTTAAGCCCCCCTTCTTTGTTAAAAAAGAGATTCGCATAGTAGCGATCGCTTGCTCCTAAAAGCCTCATCCCGGCAAAAGGCTCATCGCTTTTTTGATCACCATCGTCAATCATCGTTACCTTATCATCGGTATTTGCCAAGACAATACCATGGAATGTCAACGCATCAGCCAACACATCAGGACGCCCACCTAAGGCCATATAGTAGCGCTCGGCCGATGAGACACTCATCTTTAGATCATAATGGCCATCTGCATAAAAGGTTAATCGCTTTGTGATCGTTGTGCCATTGAGATCTTGCGTCAACACCACCTCACCACTTCCGCCTGGCCCAACAACCAGTTGAGAGGTTGAGGCTTTATAGGCGACTTTATACGCCTCTTCATTGAGTATTGGATCGATGAAACGAATCTCAAGTGGCCTTGGTGCATCACCCTTAAACAGAGGTAGCGCACTGCCACCAGCACCTGCAAGCTTGCTATTGTGAAGTGTCACTTGAGCGATCCTGCCCAATGAATCGATCTCAAAAACTGCTTCGGGTGTTGCTATCTTGGCAATAACTGGACGGGTATTAGCAGGTGCTGCTGCCACTGAGGCTGGCGCCGATTCGCGTGAGACACTATGTTGAGATTGCTCGGTAGATGCTACTGAACTACTAGGAGTCGTTGCACGATCAGGAAGAAAGATGAAGTCATAAACAATGAAAACGATGATAGAAAGAAAGGTAGCCAATAAAACGCGTTGTTGCATCGTAAGTTTATCTAGCACAATAAACCGCCTCGATCATAATGTATTTTGGTGATTGTTCTGGCCTATCAAGACCTTTTTGTGGGGTGTTGAGACGCCGCACTTAGCAAGAGCAAAAGCAAAGTCCCTTACCATTTGGTCAAAAGGAACCCTATCAATCTGCTCTTTTGCGATAAGAAGATAGGCGGCAGGCTTCAGGGTGTCCATTGCCTGCCGAAACAATGCCCTCAGTCTTCGCTTGGCGCGATTGCGCTCGACAGCACTTCCAATTTTTTTGGAGGCGATGACACCCCATTTTAGTGACGGTGCATCCATAACGACCAAGACAAAAGCCGGAGTATGCCAGCGACGCCCATGTTTGTAGAGGACGTCAAACTCTCGGCTCTGAAGCTTCAAGCGCTTAAGCGGGCGCGGCCTTTTCTGCGGCGGCGCGCCAGAACTTTACGACCGCTAGCTGTCGCCATGCGGGCACGAAAACCGAATTTGCGAGCCCTTGCCACTTTACTGGGTTGATATGTTCGTTTCACAACACTTTCCTTTTCAGGAGAAAATAATGAAACGCTATTGTACTTTAGATACCCTTAAAGCGTGGTAAAGCTCTTAGACGCGGCGCGCTACAACCTCGCCATTCTGAGCATCAAAAATCACCTTACTTCCTTCTGGCAGCTCATCAGAGAGAATCATTTCAGCCAGCCTATCCTCCACAATCTCATAAAGGGCACGCTTAAGAGGTCTTGCGCCATAAAGTGGATCAAATCCTACCTCAGCAATCACCTCTTTGGCAGCATCGGTCAGCTCAATAGTGATACCCTTGCTTTCAAGTTTAGCGCGGATACCTCCGAGCATGATATCGATGATGCGCATAATCTCTTGTTTGCCCAACGGATTGAAAATAATGACATCATCAAGGCGGTTAAGGAACTCGGGCCTAAAGTGACGTTTTAGCTCATCCCAAACCGCTGCCTCTCGTGCCGCAGGATCGGTAATCTCTTGAATGCGTGCCGAGGCGATATTACTTGTGAGGATAATGATCGTATTTTTAAAATCGACCGTTACCCCTTTATTATCGGTGAGGCGACCATCATCAAGTACTTGCAAGAGCATATTAAAGACATCTGGATGTGCCTTTTCAATCTCATCAAAAAGGATGACGCTATAGGGCTTACGGCGTACCGCCTCTGTAAGCTGCCCTCCCTCCTCATAACCAACATACCCGGGAGGTGCTCCTACAAGACGACTGGCAGCATGTTTTTCCATATATTCGCTCATATCCAGACGCACCAGCGCTTTTTCACTATCAAAAAGGAATCTGGCTAATGTTTTGGCCGTCTCAGTCTTACCTACACCTGTAGGACCTAAGAAGAGGAAGCTACCAATGGGTTTTGTTGTCTCTGATAGACCTGCTTTATTACGCTTAATCGCACGAGCCACCGCCTTAATCGCCTCATCCTGGCCAATGACACTCTCTTTAAGAATCGACTCAATATGAAGAATCTTCTCCTTTTCACTCTGAAGCATGCGTGCAACTGGGATGCCTGTCCAGCGCGCAACAATCGTTGCAATAGCCTCCTCATCGACACTATTACGCAAGAGCGTTCCAGCCTCAACCATGCGTTGCCATTGGGCATTAATTTCTGCTAACTTCTTCTCAAGCTCAGGAATGCGGCCATATTCGATCTCAGCTGCCTTGTTATAATTGCTTTCGCGCTTCGCTGCCTCAGCCTCACGACGTAGCGCATCGATCTCGACTTTAAGCTTGGCAATCTCATCAAAGACCCTCTTTTCATTCTCAAACTGGGCTTGAAGTGCGCGACGCTTCTCTTCTAACTCCTCTAATTCGCGTTTCAGCTCAGCCAGTCTTGCATCATTTTTAGAAGATTTCTCCATTACAAGCGCCTCTTTTTCGACCTGCGCACGAGCAATCTCTCGTTTGATACGATCTAATTCCGCTGGCTCACTTTCGATTTGCATCTTAAGCTGAGCTGCCGCCTCATCAATCAAATCGATCGCTTTATCTGGAAGATAGCGATCGGTGATGTAGCGACTTGAGAGCTTAACAGCCGCCACAAGCGCTGCATCTTGAATTGTGACATTATGGTGCGCCTCTAATCGCTCTTTGAGCCCACGCATAATCGATAGTGCCTCGGGAATTGATGGCTCATTGACATAAACAGGCTGGAAGCGACGCTGCATCGCCGCATCTTTTTCAAAATATTTGCGATACTCTTTAAGTGTCGTCGCACCAATCGTGCGTAGCTCCCCACGAGCCAATGCAGGCTTGAGAAGATTTGCTGCATCCATGCTCCCTTCGCTCGCACCCGCGCCAATGATCGTATGGATCTCATCAATAAAAAGGATGATGTTCTCATCCCGTTTGACCTCTTCAATCACAGCCTTGAGGCGATCCTCAAATTCACCACGATACTTCGCTCCCGCAATTAGCGCCCCCATATCAAGCATGATCACACGCTTATTTTGTAGTGAAAGAGGAACATCGCGATTAACGATACGCTGTGCCAATCCCTCAACAATCGCTGTCTTTCCAACACCAGGCTCACCCAAAAGGATTGGGTTATTCTTGGTTTTGCGAATAAGGATTTGCATCGTACGACTTATCTCCTCATCGCGACCAATGACTGGATCAAGCTTTCCTTCACTTGCCCTGGCTGTTAAATCGACACCATACTTTGAGAGCGCCTCAAGGGTCTCATCAGCACTTTGCGAGTCGATTCTTCGACCTTGCCTCATCGACTGAAGAGTCTTTTTAAGCTCCGAAATATCGACAAATCGACTAAAAAGCTCCTTGCCGGCTCCACTGAGGGTAGCCATAAGCCATGTATCAACTGAAAGGTAGCTATCCCCTTGTTTTGTTGCAAGACCGAGCGCTTCTTGGAGTGAGTCATAGAGCTTACGACTTATTTTAATATTCTCTTTTGATAGCATAGAAACTTTTGTTAGTTTATCTGCTAATGAGCGCGCCTCTAATTCAATCGCTGCCTTGTCGATACCCATGCGATTGAGCGCCTGATTCAAAACCGAGTTCGTATTAGTTAGCAATGCCCAGTAAAGATGGAGGGGATCAACTTCAGGATTTTTAGCATGAAGGGCCAATGAGACAGCGGCTTCAAGCGTCTCTTGCATTTGATGGGTGAGTTTTTCGAGAATCTCTTTCATTATTTCTTCTCCTTCTTGATTTATCACGGAATCAATTTTGCTCTGCAACGATATCTTATTTTCCACAACAGTGGTCAATACTTTATGTATCGTTTTCAGAATGGGATTATACAACTTTAGTCAACCATTGTCAAGTTTCATTAGCTGATTTGTATAATATTTCTCTGTCATGATGTCGCCTTATGGCGATCTAAAGTCTGGATTGGATACAATTAGCTTATTTCACTATGTTACAATAAGGGTTACCGTGAAAAACAAGAGAATCGTCGCTTTTGGATTTCTTTCAACAATCATCATTACCCTTGCTCTCTTGGGCACGACACTTAGTGCTGAGACAAAACCTACCGAATCGAGTCGGTTTGGGGCTATTAATAAATTCATTAACATTTTGGGGATTGTTGAAAAGTATTATGTTGATGAGGTTAGTTTTGACGAGCTGATCAATAAAGCCATCAAAGGTCTTCTCTCAAACCTCGATGCTCACTCAGGTTACCTTAATGAAAAAGACTACAAAGAGCTACAGGTGGCCACAGAGGGAGAGTTTGGCGGACTTGGCATTACTGTTGGTATGCGTAATGACCTCTTGACAGTTATCTCCCCTATCGATGATACCCCAGCCTACAGGGCAGGTATCAAGGCAGGCGATGTCATCATCAAAATCGACAACCAGTCAACCATGAACATGAATATCGATGATGCCGTAGCGCTAATGCGTGGCAAACCTGGCACAAAAGTTACGCTCACAATCTATCGCAAAAGTGAGCCCAAACCACTTGTTGTAGAAATCACGCGCGCTATTATTAATGTTCAGTCGGTTGCCGCCCAGATGCTTGATGGAAAGATCCTCTATATCCGCATCACTAACTTTGACAAAAAAGTCGCCGAAAGTGTCCGCAAAGAGATCGAGCGACATAAAAATGCCGCAGGGCTTATTCTCGATCTACGCAATAACCCGGGGGGCCTTCTTGATCAGGCAGTCGAACTTGTTGATCTCTTTATCGAAAAGGGGGTTATTGTTAGCCAAAAGGGTCGCGTCCAAGATGAAAATATCGTCTATGAGGCCAAAAAGGATGGAACTCTTCTTAAAGATAAACCGATGGTTGTCTTGATCAACGAAGGCAGTGCCTCGGCGAGCGAAATTGTTAGTGGTGCACTACAAGATCACAAACGAGCCGTCATTGTGGGCGAAAAGAGCTTTGGTAAAGGGAGCGTTCAAGTGATCCTTCCTGTTGAAAACAAAGAGGCGATTCGTTTAACAATTGCTCGCTACTACCTCCCCAGTGGACGCACCATTCAATCAGTTGGGGTAACACCAGATGTTGTTGTTCATCAAGGCGTTGTTAAAACAGAAGAGAATGGTTTTTCTGTTAAAGAAAATGAGCTCAAAGATCACCTCAAGAGCGAAATCGAAAAGATCGAGCAACAGCAAGCAACACCCCTTAAAAATGATGAAAATCAAACGACAGAGCCTAAAAAGAGCATCGTTGACATCGATAAGGATCTACAGCTTCAGACAGCGATCGGTATTATCAAAGCTCTCATTGTCCATCAAAAACAATAGCCCAAAGGAGATAAGGATGCACAAGCAAGCATTGCTATATGAAGGAAAAGGGAAAAAACTTTTTGCCACCGATGATGAAAATATCTTAATCGCTGAGTTTAAAGATGATCTAACCGCCTTTAATGCCCAAAAAAAGAGTAGCGAAGCGGGCAAAGGAGAGCTCAATTGTGCCATTAGCACAGCGATTTTTGAGATGCTTGAAGCCCAGGGCATCGCCACCCATTTTATCAAACGCCTCTCTTCAACCGAGATGGCAATCAAAAAGGTCTCGATTATTCCGATCGAGGTTGTCGTACGAAACATTGCCACAGGGAGTCTCTCGAAGCGACTTGGCATTCCTGATGGGAAGCCTCTTCCGTTTGTTCTTGTCGAGTTTTATTATAAAGATGATAGCCTTGGTGATCCGATCATTAATGATGATCATGCCCTCATTCTTGGTTGTGTCAATAACCGTAATGAGCTTGATACACTCCGCGACCTTGGCCGCAAAGTCAACGATATCCTCGTCCCCTATTTTGACAAAGCCAATCTCACCCTCGTCGATTTCAAGCTCGAATTTGGTAAAAGCGCCGATGGCACAATTATCCTTGCAGATGAAATTAGTCCTGATAGCTGCCGCTTATGGGACAAAGAGACACGCCAGAAGCTTGACAAAGATCTCTTTAGGCAAGATTTGGGAAGTGTCAAAATGGCCTACGAAGAGGTCCTCAATCGCCTTATAACAACTTATGGAGCCGTTCAATGAAAATTATCGTCAATGTCCACCTCAAAAATGGTGTTCTCGATCCTCAGGGTAAAGCGGTTGGCCATGCTCTTGCCGTCATGGGCTTTCATGAGGTTACTGAAGTACGCGTTGGAAAACAGATTATTTTAGAGATGAATACAACAAACAAAGAGGAGGCCCTAAGCCGTGCCCAAGAGATGACTGAAACGCTTTTGGCCAATACTGTCATCGAAGAGTACACCATTGAGGTAGCGCAATGAAAAAGCGTGTCGCTGTCCTGGTCTTTCCTGGCACCAACTGCGATTACGATACGAAATATGCCTATGAAGAGCTGGGTGCTGAGGCGGTGTTTGTCTGGCACAAAGAGGATAAGTTACCTGCCAACATTGATCTTGTTGTTGTGCCTGGTGGCTTTAGCTATGGCGATTATCTACGCAGTGGTGCCATTGCTCGTTTTGCCCCAATCATGCAGGCCGTCAAACGCTACGCGGATGAAGGGGGTAGGGTTCTTGGTATCTGTAACGGATTTCAGATTCTCACCGAGGCTCACTTGCTCCCCGGCGCCCTCAAGCGCAACCGTGATCTCCACTTTATTAGCCGTTTTCAAAAGCTTACCGTTGTATCTAACGACAACACTTTTCTTAAAGGCTATTCTAAGGGGACGATCATTGATATTCCTATCGCTCATGCTGATGGGAGCTACTATGTCGATGACAAGACACTCGCCACATTAGAGGCCAACGGCCAAATTCTACTTCGTTATTGCAATGATCATGGCGATATTGAAAACCCCAATGGATCGGTTGGCGCCATCGCTGGTATTTGTAATAGTACAAAGAATGTCTTTGGTCTTATGCCCCATCCTGAGCGCGCCGTCGATGAGCTTTTAGGCTCAACTGATGGGCGACGCATGCTTGCCAATCTTTTGGAATTATGATCGTTCGCTGGCTCCTTCTTTTTGTGATCACTGCGGGGCTTTATGCAACCGATATCAATACTACAAACCCATCGGAAGCGGCCCCGATTGAGTCTGCAGAAGAAATTGAACATCAAACACTCTATACCTTCTACCAAGTCACACCCAAACAGCTTTACATCAATCAGATTTTTGCTATTAAATTAAAAGCACTCGTAGGTAGCCCCTCATTTGAAGAGCTTACCTCAAGCATCTCTGGGTATGAAGGAATTAAGGTTGTTGGCAAGGAGCTAACCTGGGTAGCTGAAGATCCACAGACCTACTCGCTCACCATTTTTCTTAAAGCAACAGCACCTCAAATTCGCACCCCCGATATCGATACCGTCCTTATAACAGAATCAAATACAACAGCCACCCATCGACTAAGTGGCATCGAAATGACAACCCTCACGCCACTCGCCCCAAAACCAACCTTTAGTCGCGTGATCGCCAAAAATATCTCAGTGATTGGCTACAAAATCGATCACTATGATCCATCCAATAATATCGTTTTACTTGAAATCGAAGGGCGCATGGCTAATCTTGAAGACTTTAGGCTGCCAGGTATCGCCAAGCAAGGACTCGATTCAATTAAACAATCACTTCCAACCACAAGAATTTTCTACTACGCGATCATTCCAGCCAACCAAACAAAGATCGAATTTGAGTATCTTAACAGCGAGACAGAAAGCTATGCAACAATCTCAATCAATCTTGATCTCTCCAAGCTCGAAGATACGCGTGTTAGTACCCAAACAGAGATCAATCCCAAAAACAGCAGCTACCTTGTTTTTCAAGTTCTCTTTCTCTTTATCGTCATTGTTGCCTTCTCAATACTCTACTATCACAAGCGTAAAGAGCTCTATCTACTCCCTGTGGCTATTGCTCTGATCTTAATCGTACTACTTTTGCTCCCAGAAAAAGAGATTCGTATCGGTCCAGGAACAAAGGTCTATATCTTGCCAACCTCAACTTCAACAATTTTTTACACATCAGTTGGTGAAATCACTGTGAAAAAACTCAAAGAGGGTGAAGGGTACACAAAAATTCTCTTTGAGGATGGAAAAGTGGGATGGGTGCGCAATGAAGATATTCGTTAGCTATCTGCGTGGTCTATTTTTTGCTCTTTATATGCTTATCTCTTTGCCAATCATTATTGGCTTGATGTATCTTTTCCCAAAAAATCACCGCACGATACGCCGCCACTGGGCCAAACTAACCTTTTGGCTTCATGGTATACCCTTAACCATTGAAGGAGAGGCGGATACACAAGCACAGCTGATCATCGCCAACCATGCGAGTATGTGGGATATTATCGCGCTTGAGGCGATTCATCCTGCAGATCTTTGCTGGATTGCCAAACAAGAGATCACCAACATCCCCCTCTATGGGCATATCATGAAAGCACCCAAGATGATCAGTATCGATCGTGAAGATAAAAAAGGGTTATTGAAACTTCTTAGCGAGAGCAAAGAGCGGTTAGATGAAGGGAGGGTCATCTCGATCTTTCCGGAAGGAACACGTACACACAAACCAGGTGTTTTGTTGCCTTTTAAACCAGGGGCAGCGATGATTGCCAACAAGCACAAGTTGCGCGTTCAACCAGTTATCATCCTTGGCACAGGAGAGCTCCTGCCCGCAAAATCGATTCGCCTCACCCCACATCCCGTCACCATTATCTATCTTCCAGCCTTTCATGCGACTGAAGCTGGCGAGGGATGGTTAGAGAAGTTGCGCGATGAGATGCAGCAGCTCATAGCAAATCGTCTTATGTAATTCTTAATCGGATCTTGTGCGCACTTGATGGGTAAGTCGTACGATCCGATCAGCGCACCAGTTGGCTAACGCCTCATCATGGGTAACAAGAAGTAGGCCATAAGCCGATAGACCCGCTAACATCAGCTGCATCACCTCTAATTGTGTCGAAAGATCAAGGGAGCTAACAGGCTCATCGGCCAAAAGCAAATCGGGTTTCATCGACAGTGCCCTGGCGATTGAAAAGCGTTGGAGCTGTCCACCTGAAAGTTCATGAGGATAGCGCGCAAGTAGGCTGCTCTCAAGTCCCATTTTGGTAACCAGCGTAGTGATCTCTTGTTGATCCAGCAGGCTAACATGGCTGATCGATGAGGCAATTGTGTAGCTTGGATGAAACGAGCTATAGGGGTCTTGATAGACTTGCGCCAAACGCCCATGCCAAATTGTTCCTGACCATGGCGTCAAAAAACCACCAATAAGCTCAAACAAAGTGGACTTTCCAATCCCGCTTGGCCCCAAAATCGCCACCACCTCACCGCGTTTAACCTCAAGAGAGAACCCCTCATACAACGCCTCACCCTGGCGGTAGCCAAATGAGAGGTTATTGATTACAAGAACACTCACGCGCGCGTTTGTCCGTTACCATAAATCTTATACTTATAGGTCGTTAAGTCATTGATGCCCATCGGACCTCTGGCATGTAACTTATTAGTACTAATACCTACCTCAGCACCAAAGCCAAATTCTCCCCCATCCGTAAATCGCGTCGAGGCATTGACATAGACACAAGCAGCATCAACACCATCCAAAAAGCGCTGAGCATGGCTGTAGTTTTCGGTAATAATCGCTTCACTATGACCCGATCCATAGCGGCTAATATGGGCAATCGCCTCATCAACACCATTAACAATACGAATGCTCATCTTATTATCAAGCCACTCGGTATGAAAATCCTCTTCGCTTGCCTCCTTAATACCAAGCATCGCCGCACTTTTGGCACACCCTACCATCACTGTCCCTTGTGCATCAAAAAGCTCCTTGATGCGTGGCATCAGCTGGACAGCGATCGCCTCATCAACCAAAAGGGTCTCCATCGCATTACAAACACCTGGCCGCTGACATTTGGCATTAACGGCAATCGAAAGCGCCATCTCCTGGTTGGCATAACGATCGATATAGAGATGACAAAGTCCCTTGTCATGTTTGACAACAGGCATAGTTGCATGTTCATTAACAAAACGAATCAATGCCTCGCCACCACGAGGGATCACAAGATCGATATAGCGATCCATCTTGATTAATCGCGCCACACCCTCGCGTGATGTGTCAGGAAAGAGCGATACCGCTTCTGCAGGAAGGCCATGGCGCACGAGAATATCCTGAAAGATCTGGGCAATAATGCGATTAGATCGCTCAGCCTCCTTGCCTCCTTTAAGCAGCGCAACATTACCACTCTTAAGACAAAGAGCCGCCGCATCGGATGTGACATTAGGGCGAGATTCGTAGATAATTGCGACCACTCCAATAGGGACACTCACCTTTTCGATACGCAATCCATGATCGGTCACCCATCCATCCAGCACACGCCCAACAGGCTCTTTAAGAGAAGCAATCTCACGCAGAGCCTGCGCCATTGCATGGATGCGCTTGTTATCCAAAAGCAAGCGATCAAGCATCGCCAAGGAGAGTCCATCGCGTTTACCAGCCTCCATATCCTGGGCATTCTCAGCGATGATGGCATCGCTTTTAGCCTCCAGGGCATCAGCCACATCGTGCAAGATTCGATTTTTTACCTCACCTCTTAGTTGCGCCACTACCCTTGATGCTGCTTTGGCTTTCGCAAGGAAATTCTCCATTTTATACTCCTTTTAAGGCAATCGCATCGCTATCGATCACACCAAAACCACGCTCTAACGCCTTTTGTGCGATACGATGCGCCTCCTCTAATGAGTGAAGATTCGCGCTACCGCATTGAACCTCATTCGCTCCCGGCACTTCAGCAAGGCTCTTCACCTCAAGCACATCGCGCAAGCTCGCCTCCAGTGAACGACCAACCTCCTCACTTGATGGCTCTCCGATGACACTCATATAAAACCCCGTGCGACACCCCATGGGCGAAATATCGATAATCTTTACCCCATCTTTATCAAGGTGGCTACGCATCGCACCCGCAAGCAGATGTTCTAAGGTATGCATCCCCTTATCATCCATAATCTCAACATTAGGCTTACAAAAGCGTAGATCAAACACAGTAATTCTCTCCCCTTTGGTGGTCTCAATTCTTTTGGCAAGCCTGACACCGGGTGTAACCATTTTTGTATGATCGATTGAAAAACTCTCTACTTGTACCACTACTTATCCTTTGTTAATAAATTGATTGTGCGTAGTGTATCACATGGGCCTTAAAATTCTCGTAGAGCGCGACGCGCAAGAAGCTCACGAATCGTTGCCTTCACATCACCACCTCTTAAGATCTTATCAACTTGATCAGCGATAGGTGTATAAAGCCCTTCTTTGCGCGCCAAGGCAACGATAGCATGGGCTGTTGGAACCCCTTCGGCCACCTCGCCAAGTTCTGCAAGAATCTCTTCAATACTCTTTCCCAAAGCAAGCTGCAAGCCAACACGATAGTTGCGCGATAGTGTGCTTGTTGCTGTCAAGAAAAGATCACCCACACCCGAAAGCCCCATAAAGGTTTGCAGCTTGGCACCAAAATGGATGCCAAACCGACTCATCTCGGCCAACCCCCTTGTCACCAGCGCGGCGCGCGCATTATTACCCAACCCCAACCCATCACTGATACCTGAAGCGATGGCTAAAACATTCTTATACGCACCCGCTACCTCAGCACCGATAACATCACTACTCGTGTAGATCTTGATAAAATCGGGGAAAAGCCTCCCCCACGCCTCGCTTTGTGTTTCATCGACACTCGAGATCACCAATGCTGTAGGAAGCCTTTGAATCACCTCAGCTGCAAATGATGGTCCTGAGAGAAAGGAGAGATGCTCTGGAGGAACATGAGCCTCATAGATCTCATTCAAAAATCGACCGGTCGATGCCTCTATGCCTTTGGCTGCAACAAGAATCTTTTGTCCTTGAAAGGTAAAGTTCTCGGTAAGCCATGCAGCAATAACCTGAGATGGGATCGTCATCACAAGCCACTCTGATGCTAATGCCTCTTCAAAAGAGACAAACCCAGGTAGATCGCGTGGTGTGCGTGAGGCTAATACAACTCGATTCTTCTCTCCCAAAGCCAGCGCTAATGCCTGACCCCATTTACCTGCGCCAATCACACTAACCGTTGTCATACTTCTCCCCTGTGATGACCCTCGTGGCATGAATAATATCTTTTTTACGACCTAAAACTACCAGCACATCCCCAGTATCAAGCTTATGCGAGAGCCCTTCGACAAAATAGATCATCCTCTCTCCGCGCTCTTTGTCAACAATTCCAATAGCCACAAGCCCAAAAGTTCGCCGTAGCTCCTCGGTATCTGCAATTTTGCCGCAAAAGGAGCTTGATGGCCCAATAACAATCTCTCCTAACTCAAGATCCTCATCACCCAACAGTTCATTCGGCTTCAAGATAACATTATCGAGCATCTCTACAATCGCAGGCTTTTTGTAAAGCATCGCAAATTTCTTGGCAGCCAACTCATAAGGATCAAGAACCTTATTAGCACCAGCTAAGATCAATTTGTGGCGCTCATGACGCCCCAAACCTCGCGCCACGATCACTAGCTCTTTATCGATTGCCCGAGCGGCAATTGTTGTGATAAGATTTTTTGATGTATCCTCATCAACGCAAAAAAGAACCTTCAAACCACTTCCAGCCCCAACTTCACGCAATTTCGCATCATGCCGAAGATCGATAAAGAGTGCAGCATATCCACTTCCAACAGCCGCGATAAATTTATCCTCATCATCAATTGCAAAGATCGGTGTCCGACCACGCACCTTAATATCGCGATAGACCTCAACAGCTAAGGGATTGAAGCCATAGACGACAACATCCCTCATCTCTTTTCTCCTATCAATGTCTGCTCAAGCTTTGCAATAACACGCTGCTTACCAAGCACTACAAGTAACATCCCACCCTCAAGTCTAAAGGTGCTACGATCTGGATTAAAGATAAATGATCGATCGCGCCCAATAACACCAAAAAGCGTCACGCCACGCAAGATATGTTCGATCTCCTCCAGTGTTGCCCCCTCATAGCGACTCCCCTCAGGGATCAAGAGCTCTTCAACGACCATCGACTTCTCCCCAAGGACAATAGCCTCAAGAACCTCATAAGCTACCGCGCGATAGGTATATTCAACCCCCATCAGGGCGGTCGCTGTATTAGCATTAACGATATGGTTGCATCCAGCATGATAAAACTTATCGGTCATCTCTGGATCGTTCACTTTGGAGACAATGATCAATGACCGCGAGAGTGAGCGAGCTGTCAAGACAATTAACAGGTTGGTATAGTCGCTATTGGCCATCGCATAAAGATGGGTTGCGCCCCCTGTTACACCAGCATCACGCAAAATCTCTGTGTGGGTGGCATCGGCCTGGATGGCCGTCATCCCCCGCTCTCGCGCCAAACGCACCATCTTTTCATCTTGATCAATAACAACACATGTGATACCATCTTTTAAAAGTCTCATCGCCGTCTCTTGTCCAAGTTTACCATAACCACACAAAATCACAAAGTCTCTCATTTTCTTGATGCGTGTCTTCTCTCTCTCTTGGATAACAATGCCTAACTTTTCGGTAAACGAGGTTGTAACAATCGAAATAGTAAAAGCAAGAAAAGCAACCCCGGCTATAATCAAAAAAATTGAGACGATTCGACCTTCGGTTGTAACTGGTGCAATATCACCATAACCAACCGTCGCTACAGTCACAACTGCCCAATAGATTGTATCAAAAATCGATGCAATTCGATCATTTTGGCCATGTCCCTCAAAAATAAAAAGAGCGAGCGCAGAGACAAGCACAACCATCGCGACCAAAAATGCCAACTCAGTAAATTCATGGCGTCGCTCCACTATGACACGAAAAAACTCCTGAAGTCCAGTGGTATAGCGAAAGATTTTGAGAAGGCGAAAGAGAAGAAAGATTCGCAAAAACCTCAGCGGACGGTAGGAGGGGATAATGCTCAACAAATCGACAACAGCATAAAAGGAGGAGACATAGGCCCATTTGGCACGAAGGATCTTGATGATCACACTTTTGGCGCTAAACGGCTCAAATTCATTCAGCGCGTGATGGTATTCATTGAGGATGATCTTGTGACAATCAGAAGCAACCCAAAAGCGAGCCAGATATTCAAGGATAAAGATCACCACAGCAACCCGATCGATCCAAAGCATCAGCGGTGTTGCTTCTCCTCTTAGATCATAAATAAGGATAGCAACAGTCACGATGACCAGTGTCATCATGAAAAAATCAAAATAACCGCGTGCCCTTGAGCGAGGATCAGAGAGAAGATGCCAGGTTCTCTTTTTGATCTTTTGATAAGTCGCCCACGACTCAATCTTCAAAGCAAGAGCAACAAGAACCCGGGCAAGTGAACTCACCGTCTTAGAATCTCTTTAAGAAGTTCATTAACCCGTTGCGGGTTGGCACTACCTTTACTTGCCTTCATCACTTGACCAACAAAAAATCCAAAGAGAGCCTCTTTGCCGCCTCGATACTCTTCAAGCTGCTTAGGATGAGCTGCGACAACACCCTCGATGAGGGCTATAAGCGCACCATCATCACTGACCTGTTTTAATCCAAGCTTCTCAATCACATTATCGACTGGCTCATCATGCTCCATCAAATAATCAAGCACCTCTTTTCCGGCGCGCGCACTAATTGTCCCATCCTCAATGCGACGAATTAAATGAGCTAACTTCGCCGATCCTACAGGTGAGGTGGCAATAGTTTGTCCATGCGTCAAGCGTCCTTGTAGCTCAACTGTCAGCCAAGTCACAGCCGCTTTGGCGGACGAACCAAGGGCGATAAGATCTTCAAAATAACGAACCATATCCAAATCAGAGGTAATAACAGAGGCATCATAGGGTTTAAGGCCATAATCTCTGATAAGTCTCTCTTTTTTTTCATCTGGAAGCTCGGGCAACTCGCGTGTTGCATCAAGAAGCTCTTGCGTGATAATCAGTGGTGGAAGATCAGGATCGGGGAAATAGCGATAGTCTGCAGACTCCTCTTTGCCACGCATCGAACGCGTTTCGCCTTTGATCGTATCAAAGAGGCGCGTCTCTTGAACGACCTCTTTGTCATAGACACCATCCTCCCACGCCTCTATTTGGCGGTTAACCTCATACTCGATCGCTTTTTGGATAAATTTGAAGCTATTAAGATTTTTAATCTCGACACGGGTATAGAGCTTCGGATCTCCTTTGGGGCGAATACTCACATTGGC